>JAAYKL010000116.1 GCA_012522445.1 Myxococcales bacterium
AACCGGTGCCGCAGGAGCATAAGGACGATGACAACATAACCGTGAAGAACGAAAAATGCCGTGAACGGCAAACAAAATGAACCGCCGTTTTCAGTTGCCCCTGAGGTGCCTTCTCATGGAAGTGATTTGGGGCGGGTGATTTTGGGCCGGGTACCCGCGAGGGGCACCCCTACACCGGGGTGTCAAAATACGGGGAAACTAGGTGGCGTTTTGGGGCGGGTGATTTTGGGCCGGGTACCCGCAAGGACAAGGGCAGACACGGGGGGCTGTCCCTACATCAATCGCAATGGACTTCGTGTACGGGGCAACCGGCGGGGAATTGCTGCCGCCACGCGTCGTCGGGTAGGGCGACATCGAGCTCGATGTTGTGCGTCTCGTAGCGCAGGATCACCTCGGCATTGTCGGCGGGCATGCGGATGCGCACCTCGAGGGGCAGCATGCGCGAGGCCACCTGGCGCCAGCGCGAAAACGACACTTCGTACACCACCTTTTTGCGCTCTTCGAGCACGGCGCGGTGCAAGGGCAAAATCTCGCGGTCCGGATCGATGTCGAGGTGTTGCACCGAGTGGCCGCGCTGCAGGGTGACGCGGTAAAAGCCGCTGCGCAGCCACTGGATGGTGGGCGGGCGATCCGGCTCAATGAGGGGCACCTGCCCCAAGACGAGCTGGATAAGGTCTTCGGCGGGCAGGGACACGCCGATCAGCCGCGCGATGTTACACGGTGCGGCGGGCCCGCTGTAGCAATGTCCCTCGCGGTGGTCGCTCAGGGCAAAGTGGCCGTCGTCAACGGTTAGCACGCTCAGCGTCGTGCCAAAGGGCGAGAGGATGTCCACCCGCAGGCGCGTGGGCAGCTCGGCGAACAAAAACGCCTTGCCCTGCACGCGCTGCTTGCCGACGTGGGTCACGCTGCCGGCGATGCGAAAACTCTGTACGCCGCCGCGCAACGCCAACATGTCGTTTAGCAAGTCGGGGGCTGCGGTGTAGGGATTGGCGGGGGGCGGGATGGGACCGCAGGCAACGAGCGCGACCAGGGCGCCACCCAGGGCCAAGCAAGCAAACGAAGCGCTGCGCAGGTGGGCTCCCATGTGGGCTACATCGCTTTGCGGTCGGCGAGGGCGCGTTCTAAGGTGCGCGCGTCGGTGTATTCGATTTCGCTGCCGTGGGGTACGCCGGCGGCAATGCGGGAGACCGCCACCCCGGTGTCGGCCAGGGTTTGCTGGATGAGCAACGCCGTGGCCTCGCCCTCCACCGAAGGCCGCGTCGCCACAATGACCTCGCGGACCTGTTGCGCGGTCACGTTTTGGTGCAGCAGCGCGAGGTTCAAGTCGTCGGGGCCCACGCCGTCCAGGGGCGACAAGAGGCCGTGCAAGACGTGGTAACGCCCGCGAAAGGTGCCGCCGGTTTCCACGGCCCAGAGGTCGGGGATGCGCTCCACAACGCAGATGAGGGTCGCGTCGCGGGATGGGTCGGCGCACAGGTGACACGGGTTGCTCTCGTCGAGGTTGCCGCAGATGGCGCACCGAAAAATTTTGTCGGGTAGCGCGGCGACGGTTGCCCCGAGATGCCGGACATAATCGGTGTCGGCGTCGAGCAAGTGAAAGACGAGGCGGGCCGCGGTGCGCTTTCCGATGCCCGGCAGGCGCGACAACAAGGCGGTGAGTTCGTGGATGGTTCCGCTGCTCATCTGGTTAGAAGAGCCCCGGCATGCGCATGCCCCGCGTGACGGACTCGGTGGCTTCGTTAATTTTTTCGTCGGCCAGGGTGAAGGCGGCGTTAACCGCTGACACAACGACGTCCTGCAGGGTCTCCATGTCGTCGGGGTTGACGAGCTCTTTGTCGATTTCCACCGCGGTGATTTCGCGACCGCCGTTGATGGTCACCTTGATTTTTCCGCCAGCGGCTTCGGCGGTCCAGGTTTCGACTTTGATGTCTTCTTTGATTTTTTCGAGTTTCGCCTGAATGCGGTGCGCCTCTTTCATCATGCCGGCGATGCCACCGCGAAAAGCCATTGATTTTGCCATGTCACTCTCCCTTTGGATCGGTTGGATGCATCAGTTGGATTCATCTTTGATGCTTACGTTGAGCACCTTCGCATCAAAATCCTGCAAGAAGCCCAGGATCACGGGGTGTTCGCGTATGCTGTCTTTGCGCCGTTGTACGGCCTGTTTTTCGTCGGCGTAGGTCGATGTGCCGAGCTCGCCCTGCTCCACGGTGAAGCGCACCGGGTGTCCCGCGATGTCGCTGAGCGCCTGGAACACTTCGCGTTGAAAGTCGGCGGTTTTCGCCAGCTCGGCGTTGAAGTTGTCCGACGTGGCGAACAGGAGCCGAATCTCCGAGCGGGTGCTGGCCGGGGAGGGCACGGCGCGCTCCAGTGTGGCGAATTTGGTGGGTAGCTTTTGGCTCAACTGCTCAAGAAACAGCGTCCAGAGCTCCGGTGTCATCGGCGCGTAGGCGTTTTCGGGCGCGACACCAAAAGAACCGCTAGATGGTAGCGACGCAGGCGCGGGCGCAGGCGACGCAGGCGCAGGCGCGGGTGACGGAGAAGCGGGCGGTGCGGGCGCGGCAACCGTGCGGGGCGGCGTGGCAGACGGCGAAGCGCTCCCGGGTCCACCGGAATGTTCGGCGTGTCCTGTATGTCCCGCTCTCGGTCCCGGTCCCGGTCCAGTTCCCGCTCCCGGCCCAGATCCCGATCCGCCTGGGCGCACAGCCCCAACGGTGCGTCCCAACTGTTCGAGTCGTTTGAGGATCTCGGCTGCGGGCAAGACCGGCGCGGTGTCGGCCATGCGCGCCAAAGTGGCCTCGAGCAAAATGCGCGGAAAGGGCGAGCGCGAGATGTCGTCGTAGGCCTCGCTCAGGTGCTTGAAGTGGCGGTGCAGGGTCTCGCGGGTGGTGGCCCGCGCCGTCTGCCGCAAGTCGTCGATTTCTTCGCGCGGCAAGTCGAGCAACGCTGTGTCTTCGGCGGCGCAGACCGCGACCACCATCAAGTTGCGCAAATGTTCGAGAAAGCCCCGGACAAAGACCGTTAGATCGAAGCCTTGCCGTTCGACGTCGTAGACAATCTCGAGGCAGCGCTTGGGATCGCCCGACAAAATGGCCGCAGACAGTTCGTAGTGTACCTGCCGCGACACCACGCCGAGCAGGGCCGCCACCGCCTCCCCGGTAATTTTTTGCTCCCCCGTGGCCAACACTTGGTCGAGCAGCGAGAGCGCGTCGCGCATGGAACCTTCGGCCTCTCGCGCCACAATGGCGATGGCGCTGTCGTCGGCGTCAATGCCCTCTTGTGAGAGGATTTCGCGGATGCGCTCGGCAATGGCGGCGCTGGAAATGCGGCGAAAATCGTAGCGCTGGATGCGCGACAAAATGGTGGTGGGAATTTTGTGCGGCTCGGTGGTGGCGAAGATGAACTTCACGTGGGGCGGCGGCTCTTCGAGGGTTTTGAGCAACGCGTTAAAGGCGCTCACCGACAACATGTGTACCTCGTCGATGACGTAAATTTTGTAACGCCCCAGCACCGGTCGATAGGGGACGGTTTCGCGCAGCTCGCGGATGTCGTCGACCGAGTTGTTGGAGGCGCCGTCGATTTCGATGACGTCCACCGCTGTGCCCGCCGCAATGGCGCGACACGAGTCGCAGACTCCGCAAGGCTCCGGGGTGGGCCCTTCGGCGCAATTGAGCGACTTGGCCAAGATGCGCGCCAGAGAGGTTTTGCCCACGCCGCGCACGCCCGAAAACAAAAACCCGTGGGCCACGCGATCCATGCGAATGGCATTGGCCAGGGTTTGCGTGACATGGGATTGCCCCACGACTTCGCTAAACCGTCCCGGACGACACTTTCTGGCGAGCACCAAGTAGGACATCGTTACAAGTCGAGGACCAGGCCTTCTTTGGCCGCAATGGTGTTGGCGAAGAGGGCCTGACAGAGGCGTTCTTTCTCGCTGATCCGCTGGTCGTCGTGGGTGGGGTCGTGGTGAAACAAGACGAGGGTTTTCACGCCGGCTTCCCGGGCGATTTGGGCGCCGACCTCGTAGGTGGAGTGCCCCCAGCCCCGCTTGCTCATCCCGCCTTCCGCGCCGGTGTACTCGTCGGGGAAGTACTGCGTGTCGTACACAAAGACATCGGCGTCGCGGGCGAGCTCGCGCACGTTGGCATCTAAGGCGTCGCCGTGTTCGGTGTCCGTGCAATACGCAAAGGCGCGCCCTTTGTACTCAACGCGATATCCGTAGCAGCCATTGGGGTGCGCCATGGGCAAGCCCTTGATGGTGACATCGGGCCCCAGCGACACCGGGCGGCCGTCTTCGAATACTTTGAACTCAATTTGCGCGGCCAGATCGTCGAGGGTGATGGGGAAGTTGGGATAGTTCATTTGCCCGGCCAGGGTTTCGCCCAAGGTGACCGCCAGGCTGTTGCCGCCGTAAATGGCAAAGCGATTTTCGGGGATGAACGCCGGTGTAAAAAACGGAAATCCCTGAATGTGATCCCAGTGGACGTGACTAAAAAAAAACGACGCGACAACAGGGCCCGGACGCTTCATGAGCGCATTGCCCAATAAGCGCAGTCCGGTGCCGCCATCAAGGATAATAAGCTGGTCGCCCGCCCGCACTTCGAGGCAGCTCGTGTTGCCCCCGTAGACAACCGTGTCGGGACCCGGCGTGGGAATGGAACCGCGGACTCCCCAGAATGTCACTTTAAACATGACGCCTCGTTTGCAACGCAGTGACTGCGCTGGGATGCGCACCAAGGAGTTGGGTGTGCGCTAGAGGTCATCCAGTGAAGAGCCAGAGCCCGCATCTTGCGTGGCCGCGGGGGCGTCTGCTGCTTGTGTGGCTTCGGCTTTTTCCTTCATGTCGCTGACCGCTGTATTGGGCGCAAAGGTGTTGATTAAGGCAAGAACGATGACAAACAAGACCGTGCCACCGAGAATGGCGTAGACCATTTTTTTGGGTATCAGGGTCGATTGCTGTTCAAAAGGCGTCAGTTCACCGCTCATGGGTTTCCTCCTTCGCGTGTGTGGGAGTACGCGTATAAATGATGTGCGAATTTACGACAGTGACACTGAAACTGTCAAGGATTTGCGCGCTGCACGGAGGACTGTTGTGCGAAATACTGCAGAAAATATCGAATGGCGGGCGCGAGGATTTGCTGGTGGGCGGCTTGGCCCTCTCCGGTGTCTGCGACAAAGGCCGTGGTGTGCCCCGTTTCGTCGGCAGCACAGGCGTAGGGCTGGTCGCGCAGCGGTCCCGGCGTGACCTCGGGGCAGGTAATCGGCGCCAGGCCAATGGGCGCAAAGGCGCGGCCAAAATCGAAGGTGGACTGGTATTCGGGGCGTTGGCGCGGACGGAAGCCAGCGGTCTCCACCGAAAAAATATTGACCGTCGGTATTTTTTTGTCGCGCAAAATGCGGTTGGCGGTTTGCCATCCCGGGCCCAAACAAGTGTCGAAGAACCCCACAGCCTGCGGGGCGATGGTGTGGATGCTGTTCAGTCCGTCGCCGCCACAACCCGCAGCCCCGGAGTGCCCAAAGGCAAGCCAGTCTCCCGGGACAATGTCGCGGGCGGCCAACTGGGCCACGACCTGCTTTTGAAATGCGATGGGGCTGAACAGGGGCCAGTTGCCTTGCACGAAGCGAAAGACCGGTATCACGAGCACCAACGGGGGCACCTCGCCGCTGTCGACCAGGGCGTGCACAATGGCGGGCACCTCGGACACAAAGCGGTAGTCGCGGGGGGACGCGGTGGGGGACGGCTGTCCGTGAAAGGCCAACACCACGGGATAGGTGCCGTTGGGCGCCACGCCGCGCGTAAAGATGATGCGGTGCTGATCTTGCGGGTCCGACATTTCGTAAGCGCCGGCTGCCCGGGCTGAGGGGCTCCAGGCGAAGCGGATTTCTTCCAGCGGCGGTGTGTCGGTGCTCGCGGTGTCGGCGTTGGCGTTGACGTTGGTGTCGGTGTCGGTGTCGGTGTCGGTGTCGAGGGGCGCGGAACCCGTCGCCGCAGATTGTGTCGAGGCGTCCCCGGTGCCTCCGGTGTCCGGGTGCGGGGTCGCAGCGGCGGTATCCAGCGCATCCGGCGCATCCAGCGCGATCTCCGGTGCGATCTCCGGTGCGTGGGAACCCTTGGGGGGAGCGCCGCATTGCGCGGTCATCACCAGAAAACACAAGGGCCAAAACATAGACAGGTGGTGTGCGTGGTTCAACATGCCGGCAGTGTAAACGGAGCGCGTACCGGTGTCAAAAGGTGACGAAACCCGCAAGCACCAACGGGCATTCGCGGCTTGTTTGTCGTTGCCTTCGCTGTTGTTATCATCTTTATTGCCATCTGCATTGTCATCTACAGTGCGGGCATTTTTTGCTACACATGGTGCGGATATCGCGCTGGGCGTGGAAGGCTTGGGGGTGCGCTGCGGAGGTCGAGGTATGAAGCGCTGCTGGATAACTTGGGGGGCGTGCATGCTCATCGGATGCGGCCTGGCCAAGGACTTCGATGACTTGGCCGCGATGCCAACGTCCCCGCACGACACCGCCGCGGACCCAGACCTCAACACCTCGGAGTCGGACAGCGCCAACAATGCCCCCGGCGACACCGACACCGCGCCCGCGCCGCCCCGCGACAGCACCGGCACGACACCGGGCGATGCCAGCGACGACACCGCCAACACCGAAGTCGACAAAGACTGCCAACAGATGGGCTGGGAGTGCGGCAGCGGTCTCAACAACCGGGGGCGCATGCTGCACTGCGACGACGAAGGGGGCTGTGCCGCCTCGGGCGAATGGTGCGACGCCCACGTGTGCCAACCCTGCGACCGGTCCAGCCACTGCGGGGCGTCCTGCGAGGCGTGTGCAGACGACACACCGGTGTGCTTCGAGCGCGCGCCCGGCGTCTTCGCCTGTGTGGCCTGCGCCACGGACGCCGACTGCCGCATGGGAGCGGCGCCGCCCTTCAACAGCCCCATTGGGATCTGCACGCCGGAACACACCTGCACGTGCTGGACCACCCCCGACAAGGAGCGGGAGAGTTGCAGCAGCACCGATCGCTGTCCGGCGGGATACGTCTGCGCGCAAGATGTGCTGGGCAAGGTGCATTACACGTGTCTGCGCCTGTGCGACGCGCCTTCCGACGCAGCGCAAGACGGCCTGCAGTGCACCACGCGTACGACCCCCGACACCCCGCAGCTCGTCTGGGCGCCCCTCATCTCCTGCTTTGCCCACGCCCATTTCGCCGTGAACTGCGATGTCGACGATGACCGTTTTAATGCCAACACCTGCCGCCTCTCCAACGAATTCAAAGACGCCATTTGTCATGACGCCGATGACGGCGTGTTCCGCTGCACCTTCCCCTGCCTCGACGAAGACAACAACCCGAGTGACAATCGATGCCCCGCCGCATCCAGCGGGTGTAGCCAAGACGCGAGCCACCCCTACTGCGAGCCCAACATCACGGCCCCGTAACGGTCGCCGCCTGTCCCTGCGGCACCTCGCCCCAGCCCGCCTTCTGCAGCAGCGGGATCACATCCACCGCACCTTGGGGCTCGCGCAAAATGGCGTCCTCGAGATCGCGCACCGGCTCCGGTGTCACGCCGATCTCCTTCAATTGCCCGATGGCCTGCAAGGCGGATTCCCGATCGCCCTGGCGCGCAAAAAAGACCGCGTCCAGGTAGTGACCAAAGGCGAGCATGCGCCACGTCTCGGGGTCGCGCCACCCCTCTCCCAGCCGCGTGTAAAGACGACGCATGCGCTCGAAGTGACGGGGGGCGTGGTCGCGCACATCGGCGCGGGACAGGGGTTCGGGCATGGCGCGGTACAGCACGCCGTCCGGGAGCATGTGGCGAAATGCGTCCGCGGCAAACCAGGGCGCGGGCTCGACGCGCAGCGGGGCTTCGGTGGCCAGGTCGGCGATGGCTTCGGCGGTGAGGGTCCCCTCGACAAACAAACTGCGCGCCAACCGCAACAGCGGCTTGTTCTCCTGCAGCACCGTGTGCAAATAACCGGGGTATCCAAACAAATGCGGATTGATCACTTGTATGTCCATGCGGTGGCCGTCCACGTGTCGCTGCGCCCACAGCACAAAAAAAGTCTTGAAGTAACTAACGATGGCGATGCTGCCCTGCGGCGCCCCGGCAAAGGCGGCGTCGGCGTAGTGGCGCGTCGCGTGAAACTGCGAGAGATCGCACCGGTGGTAGTGTCGCCTGGCCGCATGCATCGAGAAGGCGAGCAAGCCCGCGATCAGCACGGCCGACAACGCGGTGCCCAGCCGCGTCATGCGCTGCAACACGTGAAAGACAACCATAAAGAAGGCGGCAGCAGCGGTCACCGTGAGGGCGAACAGCGGCAGCAGGTATCCGTAGTAATCGGGGTTGAACAGATCGTGGCCCATGATGGCGCGCAACAAAAGGGAGACGCTCGCGGCGGTGAACAACACCAGCCCAGCCATGCGGGTGCTGCGGCGGCGCAACAACAAATAAAAGCCCGCCAGCGCCAACACCACCGGCAAGGGACCGATGTCGTGCATCATCGACAACAAGATATCGAGCGTGCGCGCGTCGAGGCCATCTAAGTGCTCGGCGGTCATGGACTTTTGGTACACCCGCGCGGACACCACCCACCAGAAGTCGTACAGCGAATGGACCCCGCCCAGGGCGATGGGGGTCCGGGCCAGCGTGCGCAGCGGCAAGAAGAGATAGGGGAGCAGCCCCGCCGCCCCGATGAGTCCCAAGCGCAGCGACTGGCGCACCGCACCCACTCCCCCGCGGTAACGCGCCAACGCCACCAGGGGAGGCACAATGGCCGGCGCCACCGACAGGGTAATAAAGTGATGACTGCTCAAGCCCAGCCCACCGACGAATGCGCTGACAGCGAGCCAGCGGAGATCGTTGCGATCGCGCTGCAAACAATAATGCACCAGCGGAAACAAGGCGCCGATCACCAACAGGATTTGCAGGGCGTACACCTCTTGGCGGTTGCACTGAAACCACCAGGCGTGAGAGGTGACCGCCGCCAACGCAGCCGCCAGCGACAGCAGGGCGCGAACCCCGGGGTGCACCTCGGCAGAAACCGCCAACAGGATGCGGGAGATCATTTTGTACAGCAGCCCCGCCGCGAGGGCGCCAAAGACCGCGCTCGACAGGGAGACGCGAAATGCAATGGTGCCAAAGGGCAACAGCGTAAAAGGCTTGACCAGCATGACCCACAGGGGGTGGCCGGGGGGATGGGGAATCCCGAGCATCCAAGCCGACGCCGTGAATTCGGGGCTGTCGAGCCACCAGCTCTCAGGCGCGGCCGTAAACACACCGAGGGCCAGCGGTATCAAAATGGCCAGCCGCTCACACACGATGTCGAGGGCACTCCGCGAGACCTGGGACATGGGGTTCAACGCTTGCTGCGCGCCCACGTGGGGCCAATGTCGCGGCATTCGGGGAGCTGGTGCACCGGGCACAAAATCCGCACGTGGAAATGATCCCAGTGGGCCGATTCTTTGGGCTGCTTCAATATCTGCTGTGCGCGGCGCACCAATGAGGCGGGCGCACCGGCGTTTTCGGCCTCTTGCAACAGACGCCGCTTCAAGGCATCCGAAACGAATATCCACTGCACGTCGGCGCGCTTCGATTGCAACAGCGCAGACACCAGCGCCCAGTTTCGTTGGTCGTCGAAGCGATACTTCATCGCCGGTTCAACGGAATACCCATTTTTGTCGAAGGGGATGAACACCGTGGGTTTGGCGGGGTTGCCATTTCGATCGCGCATGTAAAACGCAAAGTCCACATCGCGGCCATTTTGATGCGAGCCGTGATGTTCGATGCGCCCGCCGCGATAACGGGAGAGAACGCCCACCTGCAGCGGAATGCCCCGGTGCTTGCGAAGCACCTGTGCGCCGGCGTCCGCCACCAACTGGACGAGCTCGCGCGTGCCAAAGCGATGGCGGCGCTCCATGGTGATGTCCATCACCTCGTACCCCTGTCCCCGCTTGGGCAAAGCCGCGCCTTGCTGCAAGCGACCATCCATCGGCAATCCAACAGAGCGCGTGGGCTCCTTGGGCACAGCGGTCGTGGAGGCGCTGTAGAGACCACCCGCGAACAGGCACAACATTGACACCAACAACAGGAGAAGCCCCCAACGCGCGTGTTTTAACGATGGCCGCAGTGCATTCATATTTCATGATTAAACAGATTCTCGGCCCCGTTTCAATTTTCTGTCCCAAACAGCGCCAACCGCCAACACAATCCCCGCGAAAGCAGCGTCACGTGCGAAGCTGTCGTAAAATTCCGCTTTCATGCTTTATAAATGTTCATTTCTGCTCAAAACAGGTGACAAATCATTCTTTCGCGCTGGTATATTGGATGCATCACCACAAAAAGCGGCAACGCAAATTACCAAATTAGGAGGCTTGTCATGAATGCGCGATGGCCATGGACAACATGGGTGGTCTTGGGCGTACTGGGCGGATTGTTTTTGTGGGGAGGCTGCTCAGATGAGGAGCACTTCCCCCCTGCCACATCGGGCATGGACGATGATGGGACACAGCCCCCTAACAGCTACAATAACGACTACAATAACGATGGTTATAACAACGATAACTACAACAATAACGGTTATAATAACGATAATTATAACAACAATACGCCGGGTTCCGATAACAACCCACCCTGGCCCGACAATAACAATAATAACTATAATACAGACAACACGGCGCCCATCGACACCGATTACGTGCCGCCCAGCACCGACAACCGCAGCGATCCCATCACACCGGTCTCCTGCGACGGCTCGGGCAATTGCTTTGGCACGTGCTGGGGCTGTGCGCTGAGCGGTCCCTGTGCGTCGGCAGACGCTGCCTGCAAAAACAACACGCAGTGCGCCGCCATGCAAAGCTGTCTGTCCCCCACCTGCGATTCGTTGAGCGGCAGCGCGTGGCAATCTTGCTACGACAATTGCAAAGCCCAAAACCCCGCCGGTGAAACACTGTTGCAGCAGCTCTGGGCCTGCGTGTACTGCAAGGGCTGCGCCCAAGATTGCGCCAGCGTGGGGTACGACTGCAGCAACTTCCGCGACACCGACCCCCCTCCCAGCACCGACACCGGCGCTCCGCCCAGCACCGACACCGGCGCTCCGCCCAGCACCGACACCGGCGCGCCCCCTAGCACCGACACCGGAACACCGCCGACGGGCGCTCCCTTGGCCGCCAACGTCAACATACAACGCGTCGACGCCTACCAAGCCTTTCAAATCCCGCTGATGAACAACGGCTCTGCAGCGCAACAAAACAACAGCATCGTCGCCGGCAAGGACACCCTCTTCCGCATTTACGCCTCCGCCCAAGGCAGCGCGTCCTCCTCCGTTGCGGCCCAGCTAACCATCAACACCGGTTCCGGTACGCGCGTGTTTCAAGGCACGGCCACCACGATTAAGCAAGGCAATGAAGCCACCTTAAACAGCACGCTCAACGTCATCGTCCCCGGCGATGACATCACCACCGACATGCAAATCCAAGCCGCCGTGGTAGACCTCTCCAGCAACCCGGCCACTGGCAACACCCAAAACGCCGCCTGGCCCGCGTCGGGTCCCACCCACAAACCCTCGGTGGCAGATCCCCAAGCCCCGCTGCGAATCCGCATCATTCCCATCAGCGTGAGCGGCCTGTTGCCCGACACCGACACAACCGCGATGACGCGCCTGCGCAATCGCCTCATCGCTCAGCACCCGTCCAACACCGTGGTCCTCGAGCTGCGTCCGGCCATCACCGGCCCTGCGCAAGTCCCCCCCCTGGACGGCCTCACCTACCCGGGCGACACATTAGGTCAGGATTCTTGGCAAGGCCTACTGGACCAAATCAGCAACCAGCGACAGGCCGACAATCCCCCTCCTGACTACTATTACATGGGCTTGGTCAAACCCACTTCCAATTGGCAGGGCTACTGTGGAAGAGGCTGCTATGCGGGCCTGAGCTGGGTGCTTAAGTCAGTAGTTGTCAATCCATTCAACCAGCGCGCCAGCGTCACCGTGGGCTACATCAACGAAAACACCAACTACAACCTCAACACCATTTTGCACGAATTGGGCCACGCCCAGGGTCGCGACCACGCCCCCACCACAGGCAATCCGCAGGGCATCGACGATAAATATCCCTATACGGCCGGTCGCATCGGCGTGCAGGGTTTCGACATCGTCGAGAGCAAGCTCTATCCCGCCAACAGCACCTACGACCTCATGGGCTACCAAGAGCCTCAATGGATCAGCGACTACACCTGGAACGCCCTGCTGAAGCGCCTACAAGACATGCACCGCACCTACCCCGTCGCATCCATCCACGCCCCCATGCTCACCTTCGAGATGCGCACGTGGCACAGCGTCGATGTACACCCGGGGGCGAGCACGCACCGCGAGCCGCAACAGTTCGATGTCGCACCAGATGGAGGTGAAAATTTTACTGTCCAATTCCTGGACAACCGCGGTGTTGTCTTGGGCGAAACGGTGGGCAGCATCGTCATGCTCAGCACCTACACCGGTGGCCGGGTCTTCTACACCCTGCCCGATGACCTGCCCGTTGAATTCGTCACCCAACTGCGCTTCGAAACCCAATACCTCGGCGCCATCACCGTCGACGTCCCGGCCGGACTCTACAACTAATCCACAACCAATCGCTCGCATCTCGGCGCCGCCTCGCGGTGCGGACACGCGAAAAAACATCTGCGAAAAAAATGAAACGATAGGGCGCTGTTGGCCACAGCGGCAGGGCGGGATTACGCGTTTTTCCAGAACCCGTGCAGGTTGCAATAGGCGCGCGCCGTGACTTCGTCAGCCACGCAGCAGAACTCTGCCACCGGGGGATCGCCGGGCTTCAAGAAGCGAATGTTCGACACGCCGCAAGCGACGAGCTCGATCCACTGGATGTAGTGGTCGTCATCCATGGGGTGCGCCACGCTGCCCACCGTCACGCGATATCCCTTGTCGGTTTTTTCGATCATGGGCACGTGTTTTTCGGTGGAGGCGTCTTGGGTGTTTTCGGCTTGTTTGGTCATGGGTTGACCGCAGCACACCAGGGTTCCGGCCGAAGCGTGCAATACCTCGACAATGTTGCCACAGCGATCACAGCGATAGAGGTCTCGTTTTTGGGTTGCCATTGATGACTCCTTTTCAATTGGGTTGTGTTTCGGGTGAAAATCAATTCACAGCTTAATGCCTTTGGGGGGCAATGCAAGACGGCTGGGCACATAAAAATCGCATTACAAACGCACGGGCCCCAGCGCCTTGGGCGGTGCCGATTTGCGTTTCGGCTTGGGCAGTTTCCGCATCTCAAACCACTGGTCGAATACCAAAAACCGGCTCTGCGATGGCAACACGAATCTCCGGGTCGGATGCTGGGGCAGCCACCTTGAGAACTGGCTCGTCTCCAGGGCCACCTCCACCACGTCTTCGGGCATGCCGTGAATCGCGACATGGGCAATGCCCGCGTCGTCGGTGTGCGCCACCACTGCGCCGTTTACCTGCACGGGCACTTGCGCCAAGCCGTGGGCGTGCACAACCAAGACGTGCGACCGCTGCAATGGCGTGCAGACGAAAGACAGCTTTTGGGTGGCGGTGTTCGTTGCGGCATCCACCCGGAAGATGCGCCGGAGCATCACCTGCTTTTCTGCGTCCCCCTGCAGCAGCGTCCCTTCGGGGCAAACGCACAGCACACGCCGGCTCTCGCCCTCCTTTCCCGTCGTGGTCACCTGCGCCTTTCCCTGGGCATCGCTCACCACCTCCGCCGCATCATCCAAGACCACCCGGGCCCCTGCCACGGGCTCGCCATCCCCGTCGCCAACCGCCACCGCGAGCGCGAACACAAACGCCGTTGGCTCCTTGGGCGCACAAGACAACCCGCACAACAACGCGGCCCCACAGCACCACGCCACCCACCCCGCCTTCATGGCCGCTCCGCCAGGTGCAGGCGCTGCACTTCTCTTTCCAAAATTCTTTGCGCCACCCCAAACACCTCCGCATCGGGTTGGGCGCGCAACAATCCATTGTACCGCCCCAACGCCTCGTGGAACGCGCCCAGCAAGAGCGCATCCACCGCCTCGCTTTCACTGCCCGCAATCGGTGCCACCGCCGGCCGATGCTCCGAAGAGCCATCTGCGACGCCCGCGCCCTGCCCCTCGCTATCCTGCGGCGATGTCGGCAGCTTTAGAACCGCATCCGCGTCATCCCGATGGGGCGCATCCACGCCGCGCGCCAACGCCAACCCGCCCACTATTAACAACAGCAGCAACAACAGGACCGCCCGCGACCATCGCCGCTCCTTTGTGCGCAACAACACCTGCCACAAATGCATCCAAGGGCGTTGCGATCTCTGAGACCACAGCACCGTGGCATCCTGGGGCGCCTGCGCATCCGACGCTGCGGCGCGTCCCCCACTGTCAGGCGTGGGCGTAACTTCGACATATGGCTGCGTGTCGGCCAGCTCCGGCGTGTCCTCGTCGCGCTGCAATACGGTCGTCGCGGCCTGGAACACCGCCACGCGGGTGGCATCTGGATCGAAAAAGGGCTTCATGTGCTCCCCCCCTGGGGCTTCGCGAGCGCGCTGCGGCGCACCAACACCCCCTGCGCGTCTTCCGCAAAGACTCTGCGAAAAACAAAGTTTCCATCTTTCAATTTGCGGCTGACAGCGACGATCTCGGTGACGCGCCTTAGGCCGTCTCGGCTGCGTTCAATTTGCACCACAAAGTTCACCGCCGAAGCGATTTGGCTGCGCAGGGCATGCAGCGGCATCTCCTCTTGCGCCATCAGGGCCATTGTCTCAATGCGCGCCAGGGCATCCACGGGCGAGTTGGCGTGCACCGTGGTCATGGATCCGCCGTGCCCACTCGTGATGGCCTGAATCATGTCCAAGGCTTCGGCCCCGCGAATCTCTCCCACAATGATGCGATCGGGACGCAACCGCAGCGTGGCGCGCAACAACTCGCGAATGCCCACGCTTTGCGCCACATCCACCGTGGACGCGCGGCTCTGCAGGTACACCACGTGGGGCCTATTGATTTCGATTTCGTGGGTGTCCTCCAATACAACAATGCGTTCGCGCGCATCGAAGAAACCCGCCACCGCCTGCAACAGCGAACTTTTTCCGCTCCCCGTGCCACCCGAAATCACCAGGTTGGCTTTGCGCCCCACCGCCTTGGCCAAATAAAAGGCCGCCTCCGCGCTCAAGGTTTTTCGCTCCACCAATTGGTTGATCGTCAGGCGGGTTTTCGAAAAGCGGCGAATGGAGACCGTGGGCCCATTTTGCGCCAGGGGCGGCATCACGGCTTCCAAACGCGAACCGTCGGGCAAGCGCGTTTCGAGGATGGGGTTTTTCTGATCAAAATCCTTTCCGCAGCACTGCGCAATGTTGACGAGCATCGCATCCAAGGCGGAGGGCGTGGGAAATGCGCAGTCCGAGCGAAACAGCACGCCGTCGCGCTCCACCCAGATTTCCCGGTATCCGTTGATCAAAATTTCGCTGACAGCGCCATCGGTTATCAATGGACCAATGGGCGCCATGAAGCGCTGCAGGGACTTCTGTAATGCGGTTGATAAGGCCATTTCAAACTCCTTTGGGCAATGGGGCGATGGAAATGCCAGACTCCAACACAATGATTTCAAACAATTCGCGAACGGCGGGCGAATCGGGACAGCGCCGTTGCAATCGGTTCAAATTGCGCAGCGCCGCATGGAGCAGATGTGCCCGTACTTGCGCCTCTATCAACGCCACCAAGAGCACAACCTCCTGCGTGTCGTCGCTTTGGGCCAGCGCCGCTTCCCAATAAAAAGCCGCGCGAAAATAATCGCCCTGCGCCATAAATTGCGACGCCTGATCGGCCAAAGTCGGGGAACCCGCACCCGTCTTGGTCGCCTTGGGCACACCGCCACAACCCGCGCAAGCGAGCGCCATGCAAATCAATACTGCCGCGGCCCTCATCGCTTGGCCCTCGGCACCGCACGCTGTTGCGCCAGCGCTTCAAAGACATGTGTCTTGGGCCACGACATGGCCTGCAACCACGGCAACAGACAACGCGCTGCGGCGGTGCGCTCTAACGGGCTGCCGCTCTTTTGCGCGCTTTGCCAGCTCCGATAACAGCGCCGATATTCGCCGTTCAACTGTACGCCAAGCGATTCGGCGCGAGCCGAGAGCTGCTGAGACTGATCGGGCGCCTGGGTGTCCAACAAGGCGGCCGCGCGAAGCAAGTGCGCCCATGCCGCCATGCGATTGCGCGCCATGTTGTTTTTGCGGCGGAGCAGCTCGTCGGCTTGCGCGATGAACCACTCGGGAGCCGCTCGATTGCCCGAAGCAGACGGCGCAACGGGAACTTGCAGCGCAGCGGGCAACAGCAGATTGTCGGCGGATGCATCGATGGGGGTCGCCTCCGCTGGGCGATGCAACATCCAGATGGCCAACAGGGCCGCGAGCACCAGCCCCGCAGGAAAGAAGACCCGCCGCAACACGGGTGTTGGGGGCGGGGAGTGCAATTCTTCCTTGTGGTGCGGTGTCAGGCGAAAACGAACCGCCCCTGCCGACAACTCAATCCGCCGCTCGGAGATGCCGACCTTTAACGGGTAGCCCAGATAGAGCAATGGATTGGTGAGATCGGGGCGGGGTTCCACCCGGACGTAGCGCCCCTCTCGCTCCAGCCATGCGGCAAACAGCTCTTTGGATACCGATTCATGGCGCACCACCAGATGACAATCGCTCGAACGCCCCACCAAGATCGGAAAGCGCTCAAACGTGTACACCTCTTTGGGCGCACCCCCCATAACGACTTCGATTTGCAATGCCATTTTTCACTCCACGGTTTTTGGTTCTGTGAAGCGATATCGGCCAGTTTTTCGAAAAGTTTCCTGTTCTTCTCAAAAAAGTTAAAAAAAAGCCCTGACCGGTTTGATCCGATCAGGGCTTCGAACAAAGAAATCTCCGGCGATGACCTACTCTCCCACAGAGCTACCCCTGCAGTACCATCGGCGCAG
>JAAYKL010000117.1 GCA_012522445.1 Myxococcales bacterium
CCAGCGAGTCGCCGGTGCAGTACTCCGCAATGTCGCAACCGCCCACGGCGTCGCGACACACCGTGTCGCTGCCCGCGTAGTTCTCGGTACAAGCACCCGCGCCGTCGCAGTAGTTTTGCGCGTCGCACGGGTTGTTCTCATCGTAATTGCCGCACTCTTTCTCGCTGCCCGCGTAGTTCACGACGCAGACGCCCTCTTGGCAGGTGCTGTCTTCGAAGCACTCGCCACCGGCAGCGGCGCAGGTTTCGCCGTCTTCTTCAAACACCGGAGCGCAGGTGTCGGGTGCGGTGCACGTGCCGCTGGCCACGCAGGGCGCGTCGTCGACATCGCAAGAAGCGCCGTCGTTGAAGGCGTCTTCGGAGGGACAATCCAATTGAAAGCCATCGCAGACCTCGGGGGCATCGCACGCGTGGTCGGAAGCAGCGCGGCACACCACATCGGGTGCCTGGGGCACGCAAGCGCCTTCATAGCCCACTTCGTTGCACACCGCGCAGTCGCCGTCGCAGGACGATTCGCAGCACACGCCGTCCACGCAAAAGCCGCTTTCGCACTCAGCGCCATCGCCGCAGGGCGTTCCGTCCACCGCCAAGGGATCGGTGTCGTCGGTGTCAACCGGATCGGTGTCGTCGGTGCCAACCGGGTCGGTGTCGTCGGGCTCAGTGCCGGTGTCTGCCGGTCCCGTGTCGTCGGGCTCAGTACCGGTGTCTGCCGGTCCCGTGTCGTCGGGCTCAGTACCGGTGTCTGCCGGTCCCGTGTCGTCGGGCTCAGTGCCGGTGTCTTTCGGGTCGTCACCGGTGTCGGCGGGATCTTTGCCAGTGTCAGCGGGATCTTTGCCCGTGTCGGCTGGCTCGTCGCCGGTGTCGGGAGCGCCGGTGTCAGGAGCGCCGGTGTCATCTGCGCCGTCATCCGGCGACACCGTGACTGTCGAAGATTCATAACACCCCGCTGATAGCAGCAGCGTCCCCACCAAGAGCAGAAACGCTTCTGACAGAAACCAACGTCGCTTCATCATTTTTCGCTCCTTTCGACCCGGCATTTGCAGGCCTACAAAAATTATGTGGCCTTATTGTAACCTAAGAACCGGGTTGGAAAAGGAATATTTATTCAGAAACGACCGCGAAAATCGCCGCCATAACCGGGACAACATGCGCTGTGGGAGAAATTACAGTCCGACGCGAATGAGGCTGCACACCTCGTCGACGGTGGGGAGGGCGCGGATGTCGGTGAGGGCTGCCTGCATGCGGGCTTCGCGCACCGCGTGGGTCATAATGATGAGCTCGGCGGCGGTGCCGTCACCCTCCTGCTGCTTCACCGAGCGGATGCTGACCTCCTGCTGTCCGAAGGCCTGGGCGATGGCCCCGAGCACGCCGGGGGCGTCGGCGACCTTGAGGCGCAGGTAGTAGCGGCTCTCGATGTCGCCCATGGGGCGTATGCGGTGGGTGCTGCCGCCGAAACGCGAGGCCATGCCGCTGCGCTGCAACGCCAGGGTGCGCACGATTTCGACCATGTCGCCCATGATGGCGGAGGCCGTGGGCAGCTCGCCGGCGCCGCGCCCGTAGAACATCGACTCGCCGACGTTTTCGCCCTCGACGAACACGGCGTTGAAGGCGTCGTTTACCGAGGCCAGCGGGTGGCGCGTGGGGATCATCACCGGGTGCACGCGCAGCTCTACGTCGGTGTCGCCGCGCTGCACGCCCACCGCCAGAATTTTGATGACGTAGCCGAACTCCTTGGCCACGGCGATGTCGCGCGCGGTGATGCTGCGGATGCCCTCGCGGAAGATCTCGTTGATGTCGAAGAAGGTGTCGAAGGCGATGGTGGCCAGCAGGCAGAGCTTGTAGGCGATGTCGTGGCCGTCCACGTCGGAGGAGGGGTCGGCTTCGGCGTAGCCCAGGGCCTGCGCCTCTTGGAGCACGGCGTCAAAATCGACGCCATCGTTGTACATGCGGGTGAGGATGTAGTTGGTGGTGCCGTTGAGGATGCCGTAGATGCGCGCGAAGCGGTTGCCCGCCAGCGACGAGGTGAGCGCATTAATGATGGGGATGCCGCCGCCCACCGAGGCCTCGAAGCCCAGGTTGACGTTGTGTTCGTGGGCCAGGACCAGCAGCTCGCGGCCGTGCTTGGCCATGAGTTCCTTGTTGGCGGTGATCACGTGCTTGCCGTTGCGCAGGGCCTCTTCGATGAACTGGCGCGCGGGCTGCACGCCGCCGATGACCTCCACCACGATGTGGATGTCGGGGTCGCGGCACACGCTGAGCGCGTCATCGGTGAGGGCAAAGCGCGACGCGTCGATGCCCTCGCGCGGGGTGGGATGCAGCTCCGCCACGGTTTTGAGTGCGATGGGCCGCCCGGAGCGCTTCTCGAGGAGCGCGGCGTCCTTTTGCAAAATGCGCACGACGCCCGTGCCGATCGTGCCGTATCCGATAACCCCCACATTGACCGTTGTCATGTTTGTCTCCTGTGCTGGCAGGCAAGAGCGCCTGTTTGCGGCACTATAATAACGCGGCTGGCCTGAGGCAAGGGCCGCGCAGCCATGGGTGGCATGGCGGTGTGTTAGGGAATGATTTTGTTGATGGGGTACTCGATGATGCCCTCGGCGCCGGCGGCCTTGAGTTCGGGGATCAGGGTGCGCACGCGGCGCTCTTCGACGATGATCTCGACGGCGCGCCAGTTGGGGTCGGAGAGGTGCGACACCGTGGGGTTGTTGAGGGCGGGGATGGCCGCGAG
Source organism: Myxococcales bacterium (assembly GCA_012522445.1). Classification (GTDB taxonomy): domain Bacteria; phylum Myxococcota_A; class Polyangia; order JAAYKL01; family JAAYKL01; genus JAAYKL01. The sequence goes on from JAAYKL010000117.1 coordinate 2,728, forward strand.
GATCGCGTCGAGGGCGTCGGCGGCGCAGTTCCACTTGAGGCCGACGTAGTGCTGGGCGGCGATGGCCCCCTTGAGCAACATGGAGATGCGGTTGATCTTCTCGACCTTCCACGGGTCTTGCATGGAGGCCTTGTTGGCGATGAGGCGCGTGGTGGACTCCTGCAGCTCGTCGAGGATTTTGAGGTTGTTGGCGCGCAGGGACGAGCCGGTTTCGGTGATCTCGACGATGGCGTCGGCGAGCTTGGGCGGCTTCACCTCGGTGGCGCCCCAGGAGAACTCGACCTTGGCCGACACGCCGTGCTTGGCGAGATAGGCGCGGGTGATGTTGACCACCTCGGTGGCGATGGTTTTGCCCTCGAGGTCTTTGGGGCCCTTGATGTCGGAGTCGTTGGGCACGGCGAGCACCCAGCGCACCTTGCCGTAGCTGACCTTGGCGTATTCGAGCTCGGCCACTTCGTGCACGTCGGAGCCGTTTTCCACCACCCAGTCTTGGCCGGTGAGGCCGAAGTCGAGCACGCCGTTTTCCACGTAGCGGGACATCTCCTGCGCGCGGATGAGCATGCACTCGATCTCCGGGTCGTCGATGGACGGGTAGTAGGAGCGCGAGCGAAAAGTGATGTTGTAACCGGCCCGCTTGAAGAGCGCCGCCGTGCTGTCTTGCAGGGAACCTTTGGGGATGCCGAGTTTAATGATGCGGGACATGGGGGACCTCACTTCTTTTGATAGACTTGCGCCGGGTCGAAGACGCGCTCTTGGGTGATTTGCAGCTCGCCGTCTTTGTAGATGCGATAAAAGCAGGACGGGAAGCCCTCGTGACACGCGGCGCCGCCCACCTGTTCAACCAGGAGCAGCACCGTATCCTCGTCGCAGTCGACGTGAATTTCTTTGACGATTTGGAAGTTGCCCGACTGCTCGCCCTTGATCCAGGACTTTTGCCGCGACCGCGAGTAGAACGCCGCCTTGCCGGAGCTGAGGGTGGTTTGCCAAGCGGCCTCGTCCATGAAGGCGAGCATGAGCACTTGGCGGGTCTTGTGGTCTTGGACAATGGCCGGAACCAGGCCGTCGAGTTTGTCGAATCTGAGGTTCATGGGGACACCTATTGTTGGGATGAAGACGTACGCGAACCGTGCGCGCGACGCGGGTTATTGGGGGCCAGCGGAATCGGGCTCAATGCTCAGGAGTTCGACTTCGAAGATCAACACGGCGTTGGCGCCGATTTGGCGGCCTGCGCCCCGGGTGCCGTAGCCGAGCTCGGAGGGGATGTAGAGCTTCCACTTGGCGCCGACGGGCATGAGCTGCAGGGCCTCGGTCCAGCCCGCGACCACGCGGTCGATGTTGAAGGTGGAGGGCTCGCCGCGCTTGACGGAGGAGTCGAACTCGGTGCCGTCGATGAGGGTGCCGACGTAGTGCACTTTGACTTTGTCTTTGAGGCTGGGCTTGGGGCCGTCCGCCGCGGTGATGACCTCGTATTGCAGGCCGCTCTCGGTGGTGGTCACGCCCTCGCGCGCCTTATTTTTGGCCAGAAATTGCTCGCCCTCGGTTTTGTTTTTCTCGGCGAGTTCTTCGCGCTCCTTGCGGCGCTGGTCCATCATTTGGCGCATGTGCTCGCGCTTGATCTCGGCTTGATCTTCGTCGCTGACCAGGAGGTCTTCGGCTTCGTTCATGCCGTCCAGCAAGCCCTTTTGGAAAATTTCGCTTTGGTAGACCATCCCACCGCGCTTGATGCTGCGGCCGACGTCGAGGCCCTGCACGTAATTGAGCTTGTCATTGGGGGTTTTTAGAGAATCTTTGGTGATCTCGGCGGGCGCCGCCGCGGCTTTCTTCTCGGCGGGTTGGGCCGCAGGTTGACAGCCCACCAGGGCCGCGAGAGAGAGCGCCATTGTTAGGCATAACACTTGGATTTTGTTCATGATAATTCCTCCCAGGGGGCCCGAGAGAGGGCCGGTTCAGTCGCGCGAAGGTTTCCACAGTGCGCTGGTTCCGTCAATGCCTTTTGCGGCCCTTTTGCGGTGTCAAAACGGCAAAAACAGCCGAGAAAGCCAGGGCGAACGCGCCGGGATTTGTCATTGGTTGCGCTGGTAGGAGTAATTGGAGATGCCCAGCTTTTTGTAGCTGTCCTTGAGGGCCTTTTCGTTGTCGGAGATCACCAGCAGCTTGTCGCCGATGGCGAGCTCGGTTTGCCCGGTGGGCACGAAGAACTTTTCGTCTCGCTTGATCATGACCACCAGGGTGTTGTCCGGCAGCGGCAGCTCCATCAGGTTTTTGCCGTGGGTCAGCGTTTCGTCGGAGATCAATATCTCGGTCATCACCGATTTGATGTCTTCGGCAAACTCGACATCAAAGTCCTCGAAGCTACGGTATTTTTTGGGCTTTTTCGCCAGCCCCAGCCACCTGGCCACGATGGGCAGCGATGTGCCCTGCAACACCAACGAGACAATGGTGATGATAAACACGATGTTGAAGACCACCCGCGCCCCGGGCACGCCCGCCGCCAGCGGCAAGATGGCGAAGATAATCGGCACCGCGCCGCGCAGCCCCACCCACGAGATGTACACCCGGTCGCGCAGCGCGATGTTGCGAAAGGGCACCAGGCACAAGAAGACCGTCAGCGGCCGGGCGACGAACACCATAAAGAGCGCGATGACGATGCCCGGCACCAGCACCGGCACCAGCTCGCTGGGGTTGACCAAGAGCCCCAGCGTTAAAAAGAGCAAGATTTGGCTCATCCAGGCGAAGCCGTCCATGAAGTTCATGGCGGTGCGCTTGTGTGCAAATTTGGAATTTCCGATGACCAAGCCCGCGATGTACACGGCGAGGTAGCCGTTGCCTTTTAAGTAATACGTCAGCGAAAAAATGAAGATGCCCTGGATGAGCAGCAGCACGGGGTAGAGCGCGACGTTGTCCATGCGGATGTGGTTGATGATCATCACCGCGAGGCGTCCCAGCAGGTATCCCAGCAGCGTGCCGACGACCAACTGCACCAAGATAACGCCCCCCACCACCCAAGGGTTGGGGTGGCCCCCGGACTGGATGATGCTGATGAACGTGATGGTGCGCATGTAGGCCATCGGGTCGTTGCTGCCGCTCTCCAGCTCGAGCAGTGGGCGCAGGTTGTTTTTGAGGCTGAGCCCCTTGGAGCGGAGGATGCCGAAGACCGACGCCGAATCCGTGGAGGAGACCGTGGAGGCCAACAGCATGGCGGTGAGGAAGCCGATGCCCAGGCCCGCGCAGATTTGGTCGGCCAACCACCAGGTGAAGAACCCGGTGATGAGGGCGGTCAGGAGCACGCCCAGGGTGGCCAAGACAACCCCGGGGCCGATGACGGGCTTGACCTCGGTGAACTTGGTGTCCAACCCGCCCGAGAAGAGGATCATCACCAGCGACAGGGTGCCGATGGCTTGCGCGACCTGTATGTTTTCGAATTTCAGGCCAAAGCCGTCGCCGCCGAAGGCCATGCCCACCAGCAAGAACAACAACAAAACCGGGACGCCAAACCGGTGTCCCGCCTTGCCAACCAGCATGCTGACAAAGAATAGAAAGGACCCAATTAGGAAGATGAATTCGGTGGAAACGTCGATGTTCATGGTGTTGATGCTGTTTTAAAAAGAAGCCTTGCCGCCAAGCGATAAGGCAAATTTCAGTGAGTGCATAATTCCGCCCGCCTTATAGTGCGCTTTCTTATAGTGCGCTTTCTCGATATCTTCAATCACAAGCGTCTTTGGCAGCGCGCGTCTGCGGGGGGCGCAGTTGGTGCATGAGGGCGGAGATTTCGCCGGGGCTCACCGCGTCGGGCACCCAGGCCAACGAGGGGTGGATGCCCTTTAAGTGTATCCATCGCTTGGGCTCCCGCGAGAAGTCGTAGGACAAAATTACCGGGACGTGCCCAAAGCCCGCGCGCCGCAAACCTTCGAGGATGAAGAGCCCCTGGTTGTTTTGCAAAAACCGCAGTGCCCGCAGGGAGTCGCCGTTGTGCTCGCGGGTGGCCGCGTCGAGATCGCCCATGAGATCGGCGGTGGGGATGCGATCGAAGCGCATGTCGAGATAGAGGATGTCGATGGGCTCGCGGGACAAGAGCGCGATGGCTTCGTCCCCGCTGTGGGCCTGGAGGTAGTGCGGTCCGATGACGAAGCGCCGCAGGTTTTCGAGGTACTCGTCGCCGTCTTCGACGATGAGCACGCGCAGGGATGAGGGCTCGCTCACGTCACGCACCTCCCTTGCCCGGCACGTTTTCGTCGGCCCGCGGCAACTTGACGATGACGGCCTTGGACCACGCGCCCTCCCCGGGGCGGACATCGAGGGTGCCGTCGTAGCGGGTGACCAGGTCGGCGGTCAGGCCCAGCCCCTCTTCGATGTAACGACCGCGCAGCATCTCGGTGGTGAGGGATTGCGCCGCTTGATCCCACACCTGGAACACCGCCCGCTCGATGCCGGTCACCATGTCGACCTCGGTGTCCAAGGAGAGGCCGATGGCCACGGGCTTAGCCCCCTCCCCTGCCGACGCCAGGGTGGATTGCACGGCGTTGCGGATGAGGTTGGTGAGGATGTCCTCGAAGGAGGTGCGCGGCACCGAGATGGCCAGGGGCTCCCCGTCGGGCATCTCGAGGTGGAGCGGCGCGAAGGACACCGGGGCAAAGGCGGGCTCGCGGATGCAGCGCTCGTAGATGTCGGTGAGCAGGCGCGCGGTGATGTCGAGGTGGCGCAGCTTGTCGAGCAGGGAGCACACGGCGGCGTAGCCGTGCAGGTTGAGCAGATCGGCGGCCCGGCGCAATTTGACGAGGAGCCGGCGGCGGCCCGCTGGCGAGAGCTGGGCGTAGCGCGAGAGTTGCGGACGGGTTTGCCCCACGAGGTGCATGCCGCGCATCAGGGGTGCCAAGGCAGGGTCTTTGCGCGCCAGGGCCAGGTGGCAGCGGTGGGCGTGGCCAATTTTTTCGAGTTCATCCACATAGCGCTGCAAACGCGACGCCACGGCGTTTTCTTCCCCGGTGCCGAAAAAGCTCTCCTCGAAGCGCGCCAGGCGCAGGGCGACGTCTTCGCCGTCTTGCATGGCGGTCACCAGGCCCGAGAGCATCATCGTGTTGTGCTTGAGCACCTCGTGGCGCACCGCCGAGAGGATGCGCTGCACGTGGACACCGGCCTCCGGGTGCTTGGCGATGAGGCGGCGCAGATCACTGCCCCCCAGGCGGCGCACCAGGATGGCGATCAAGAGCGCCAGCGCGAGCCCGAAGGCGATGCCGTACACGATGACGATGGCGCGCATGCGGGTGCGCACCTGCTGCAGGAGGGCCGTGGCCTCCTCTTCGAAGACCGCGGCGGCGTTGCTGGTCAAGAACTGCCCCAAGCGCATTTTGGCGGCGCGCAACGCAGACCACGAGCGGATGTCGCCCGGCGAGAAGGCGCGCTCAATGACCGGCATGGCGTCCAGGCTGGCGATCAAAAACGTGGCCACGGCGTCCCCGAGCGCTTCGGCGCGGAGGAAGTGCTGGCGCGCGGCGTCCGGGTCGTTCATTTCGGCCAGGGCCTGACCGAGCTGCTGGTGCACCAGGGGTTGGGTTTCGTCTTGTTGCAGCGAACGGCGCAGGGCGACGATGGCGGCATCGGGGCGTGCGGCGGCCAACATAATGCGCGCCTCCAGGTTGAGCACCGCGGTGTCGCGCAAGGCGGGATCGATGCGGGCGAGGACCGCCATGGCCTGGTCGAGGTTGCCGTGCTTGACGTGCAGCCGCGCCGCGCGCAACGCACCGGAGAGCTCGGCGGGGATGGCGGGGTTGTCCGCTTCGAGGTGCCGCGCCGCGCCGCGGGCATCCGTGGGTATCAGGGGATCGATGCTGCGCTTCAGGGCCAGGGCTTTCTCGCGCTTGCTCGCGTCGCCGGACACCCGCGCCAGGTAGGCCTCAACGTGCTCGAGGGCGCCGATCAAGTCGCCGGAGGCCCGCATGGCCTGGGCCAGTTGCAGGTGCAGCTCTGTCCACTGGGGGCGCAGGTCGAGGGCCCGCGACAGAAAGATCACGGCGTTGGTGGAGCGCAGGCGCATGCCCTTGTAGAGCTTGCCGAGGCGCGCCAGAAACTCCGGGTTGTCCGGCTCGAAGGACAGGGCCCGCAGGTAGGCGAGCTCGGCCAGTTCGGGGTGGCCCGTCCGCGCGTGCAGATCGCCGAGATCGGCGTGGGCCGCGGCGAAGGCCGGCGACACGGACAGGGCGTCCTGCAGCAAGCGCACGGCGGTCTCTACATCGTTGCGGCGCAGGGATTCACGGGCCTGGGCCGCGCGCTTTTGCGCCTTGTCGGGGATGACCGCCGCCCCGGAGGTCCAGCCGAATTGCAGGTTTTGTTGCTCGAGCTCGATGTCCCAGATTTTTTGCGCGGCCTCGCGACCCGGCGCCTCGCCCACCACCTGGCGGTACCAAAACAGGGCGTCGTCGATGCGGCCGAGCTGCTGGTAGAAGTCGCCCAGCTCGAGGCGCAGCTTGTCGTTGGGCTTCTTGAGGCGCAGGTAGGCCCGGTAATGGCGTTCGGCCTCGGGGTAGTCGGCCAAGCGCACGGACACCCGCGCCTGGCGGATGATGATGCGCGCCAGGTTGCCCATGCGCGCGCGGGCTTGTTTGAGCAGGGCCTCGGCCTCGGCGAGCGGGGCGGGTTCGCGGGGATAGCGCTCGACCAGCAAGTCGGCCAGGTTGAGGTACACCGCGCCGCGCTCCGGATCGAGCTGCAGGGCCTCGCGGTAGTGGGCCTCGGCCTCGTCCATGTCGCCGAGCAAGAAGTAGATGTGCCCCAGGTTGTTGGTGAACTCCGGGTTTTCGGGCCACAGGGCGTGGGCCTCTTTGTACAGGGCCAGGGCCCGGGGATAGCGGCGCGCGTCCATGTTTTTTTTCGCCTCGGCGTTGCGCTGGGCGGCCAGGCGCTGCACCGACGCGATGATGGCCTGGGGGTCCACCGGCGGCGCATCGGGAGAGGCCGGGGTTTCGATTAACGGCACCCCGTATTCGGAGAGCAGGGTCTCGATGTCGATGGACGCGATGTCGTCGGTGTCGATGTCTATGTCGACGGGGGTCGCGACGGACTGGGTCTGGTCGTCGTCGGTGTCGGCGGTGTCGGCGTCGGCCAAGTCATCGTCGGTGTCGGCGGTGTCGGCGGCGGTGTCGGGGTGGAAAATCGTGGACGGCGGGGGCGCATCGGCGGCGAGAGAGAGGGGCGCCAGGGCCAGCCAGAGGGCGGCGATGCCACAACAAGCGCGCATCAGCGGTCGAAGTCGCGGACCTTGAGGCCCAACTGGTTGAAGCGCAGGCGCACCGCCCGGGCCTTGGTTTCGTCGCCCAAGAGGACGCGGGCCATCTGCGCAAAGTCGCGGTGGCAGCGCTGGTATAGCGCGGTGAAGTACTGGCGCTCTACGTGCTTGGCCACGCTGTTGAGGGTGTCGGCGCGCGCGATGTGCACCATCACCTGGTCGCGGTGTGCGCCGTCGGTGTCGGTGTCGGGAGCGGTGTCAGTGCCGGAAGCAGGGTCAGGGCCGGGGCCGGGAGCGGTGTCGGGAACGAGGGACAACTGGGTGGCGCGCAGCAATTCGCCGATGAGCCCGGGGTCGACCTGCAGTTGGGGCGACGTAATGCGCACCCCTTGCCGGATGGCGTCCACGGCGCCCACCAGGGTGAAGACCGCGATGTTGTGCATGAGGGTCTCGAGCTCGCGGATGTTGCCCGGCCACGCGTGGGCGTGCATGGTGCGCCAGGCGGGCTCGGGGATCGTCAGCGAGATGCCGGTGTCGCTGTCGCGGTGCGGCGGCGTGCGGCCGATGTCCAAGGCGATGGGCATCCCCGCGGCCATGCCCAGGCCTCGCGCCACTTCATCGCGCAGGGCGGCCACATCGGGGTCGGCCACGGTGCGCGCGACAAAGCGCTCCGCCAAAAAGCGCAGGTCGCCCGGGCGTTGGCGCAGCGGCGGGATGTGGATGCGCGTGGCGGGAGAGAGGCGCATGTAGAGGTCGGAACGAAAACGGCCCTGTGCCACCTCGCTGTGGAGCAGGCGGTTGCTGGCGACGACGACTTTCACGTCGACGGCCACTTCGCGGTGCGCCCCCACCGGTCGGATGCGCTGCTCCTGCAGCACGAAGAGCAGTTGCTTTTGCACGTCGAGGGGCGCGTTTTGGATTTCGTCGATGAGCAGCGTGCCCTTGTGCGCCACTTCGAAGACGCCCTTGCGGGTCTCGATGGCGCCGGTGTAGGCCCCTTTCACCGCGCCGAACAGGTGCGCGGGGATGAGGTCGGTGGGGATGGTGGAGAGGTCGAGCACGACGAAGGCGCCGCTGCGACCGCTGTGGACGTGGATGAACTTTTCGGCGAGCCAAGATTTGCCGGTGCCGGTTTCGCCCTCGAGGATGACCGGCATGCGGCCGCGGGCCAGCACCTGCATGCGGCGTCGCAGGGTGCGCATGACCGGGTCGGCGCCCCACAGGATGTGCGCCTCCTCCGCCACTTGTCCGGCGTCGCTGAGGGCCGCATGGATGCGGATGCGCAGGGTGTCGAGGTCGTTGGTGCCCAGCACGTAGGTCATGGATTGGCCCGCCAGGGCAAAAGAGGCGTCCGCCAAGGCAAGATCTTCGCGGGAGGTGAGGAGCACCACGGGCAGGTGGGGAAAGCGCGCGCGGATTTCGCGGAGGATGGCCACCCCTTGGAAGCGGCGCGTTCGCCGGAGGCTCGCCCCGTCGGCCAGGGGATACAGGTGCGTCTCGGGGACGTCGAAGTGCATGTCCAGGAGCACGGCGTCGACGGCGTCGCTGTGTTGCGAGAGATACGCGATGGCGGCGGGGCCGTCTCCGATGGCGCGGCGCGGGGCATCGGGAAGGGGCTGGATGAGGGCGATCTCTGGGATGTGGCGCTGGATGACCTCGGCGTAGTGATCGCCGTCGTCGATGAGCAACACCTGGGGGACGGCGCGGGTCATGGGGTCCACTCCGCGATGAGGTGTTGGAGGTGCGTCGCCACGGCGCCCAGGGTGTCGAGCAGGGTTTGGCGCGGGGGCATGGGCCGGGATTCATCAAGGGCTTCGCGCAGTTGCCAGGCCGCCGATACGCTTTGCGACAGGGCGGCGAAGCGCGGGTGCGACACCAGGGCGGGGGGCGCGTTGTCCAAAAAGCTTTGCCAGAGCTGCCAGGCGGTGCGGGTGTCCGTGCCCCGGCGGCGGGTCTCGAGCAGGGCCTGGTGCAAAGCGGCGCGCAGGTCGCTAGCGGATGCGTCGGCGGGCAGCATGGCCACGGGCATGCGCAGGTACTTGGCCAGGTCGTGCTGCAGGTCGAGCAGCCCTTCGAGGACGTCGTCGGCATCGCTGGTGTGTGGCGGCATCATGGTTTCACACTACCCAAAGCGCGCGGCGGACAAAACCCATTCCGCCAAAAAAACAACATGGGGCCGCAAAGCCGATGCGTGGCGCGGCGGTGTGGCGCTGCGGCGCTGATGAGTGGAGTGGCGCTATTTAATGATGTGATGCGCGGGGCGGGTCACTTGACGTCGAGGACTTCGATGGGGGGCATGGGCTTGCCCTCCAAGTACTCGAGGCTGGCGCCGCCGCCGGTGGAGACGTGGGTCATGCGGTCGGCGAAGCCCATTTGCTCGACGGCTGTGGCGGAGTCGCCGCCCCCGATGACGGATACTGCGCCCTTGTCGGTGGCCGCCGCGATGGACTCGGCAACGGTGCGGGTGCCCGCCGCGTAGTCCGCTGCCTCGAAGACGCCCATGGGGCCGTTCCAGACCACGGTGCCGGCGCGTTGGATTTCGTCCGTGAAGGCGGCGATGGTTTTGGGGCCGATGTCGAGGGCCATGAAGCCCGCCGGGATGTCGACGCCCTCGGTGGTGCGGGGGGCGTTGCCGGTGAGGGATTTGAAGTCGAAGCTGTCGGTGCACAGGTGGTCGACGGGCAGCATGATTTTGCCCTGGGCGCCCGCCAGGAGTTTTTTCATCTCTTCGACTTGGTCTTCTTCGACGCGGCTGCCGCCCACGTCGGCGCCTTGGGCCTTGAGCAGGGTGTAGGCCATGGCACCGCCGATGATGATGCGGTCGACCTTGCCGAGCAGGGCGGAGATGAGCTTGATTTTGTCGGAGACCTTGGCGCCGCCCAGGATGGCGACGAAGGGGCGCTTGGGTTCGGCCACGGCCTCGGCCAGGTAGCGGATCTCCTTTTCGACCAGGAAGCCCGCCACTGCGGCGCCGCCGCGGGCCTGGATGGCCTGGGGCACGCTGAACATGGAGACGTGCTTGCGGTGGCAGGTGCCGAAGGCGTCGTTAACATAGGTGTCGCCTAGGCGGCTGAGCTTGGCGGTGAAGGCGGCGATGGCGGCGTCTTGCTCGGCGGTGGGCTGCTTGTCGGGGTTTTTCTTCGCCTTGTCGATGAGGGTCTCGCTGGCGTTGAAGCGGACGTTTTCGAGCAGGAGCACGTCGCCGGGTTTCATGGATTGCACCGTGGCGAGGTCGGCGTCGCTGCCCACCTCTTTGTCGCCCACCAGCACGGGCTGGCCCAGGAGTTCGCTTAAGCGGGCGGCGGCCGGGGCGTTGGAGAAGTCGGCTTCGAATCCCTGGCCGGAGGGGCGTCCGCAGTGGCTCATGAGCACGACCTTGGCGCCGTCGGAGATGGCTTTTTGGATGGTGGGCAGGGCCGCGGTGATGCGCTTGTCGTTGGTGACCGCGCCGTCTTTCAGCGGCACGTTGAAGTCGACCCGGATCAAGACGGTTTTTCCCTGGAGTTGCATATCGGCGATTGATTTCGTGGCCATGTTGTCCTCTTTTTTCGTGGTTGCGCCCAAGGGCGGCCGATGACGGCTCGTTTGCAAAGCGCGTGAAATTTATGCGAAAGCCCCGCCAAGTGCAAGCCCGCCAGGCGAAAGAAAATGACAAAGAAAATGACTCGGAGCGACTGGAAAGCGCCGAGTAATTGACTGTCGCCGAAGTTTTCGTAAGGTGTCGGGAATGTTCGTTTTTTTCCAAGTCCGAACAAATTCAAAAGCGGGTCGAGGTCACCCATTGGGACAGCCACTTTGCGGGCACCCTCACAAACGCCCGCCTCGTCGAGGTCACCCTCGGCCCGAATTTCGTGACCACCCCAGTGTACAACGGCGAAACCTGGTGCATCAGCAGCTACAGCTTCAATACAGCGATCGACTGGGATTGATGCGCCCGCGCCCTCCCGTCCCGTCCCGTCCCGCCCCGGCTCAGCCCAGCCCAGTTCCAGCCAAGAAAACGCCCCAAAAACGCATCGCACCGTTCGCCCAAAATCACTCGGTTTAAATGCTTTCGAATCACTCTGAGTGGATAAAAAACAGGGGATAAAGCAGCCAAGACGAACCGGGGCGATAAGTCGAAAAAGACCTCAAAAAGAATCTTTTTTGCGCTCAACAGGAAACTTTCCCGAAAAGCGGCCGATGTATCAGTAGCGGAAACGCGCGCAGCGAAATGCAAAACGCGACATGCGGCGAAATGCACAACGCGACATGAGGCGAAAAGCACGACGCAACGCGCAGCTACCCTTCCGCTAAAGGAGGCCACTTGCCCAACCACGATGCGGGATTCAAAAAAATATTTAGCCAACCCGAGGCGATCGAAAAACTCATCCGGGGTTTTGTCAGCCACGAGTGGGTGGAAAAAATCGACTTCAGCACCCTTCGGCTGCTGCCCACCGAGAAAATCAGCAATCGCTTGGACAAGCGGTTCCACGACATCGTGTGGCGCGTGAATGTCGCCCACAGCGAGATGCTCGTCTGTTTGATGATGGAGTTCCAGTCCACGCCGAACCGCTACATGCCCCAGCGCATGATGACGTACGTGGGA
>JAAYKL010000118.1 GCA_012522445.1 Myxococcales bacterium
CACACGGTGGAGCACGACGCGTTTTTCGACACCATCCACGTGGCCATCGAGGCGAGCTCCCGCGATGTTCAGGTGAGCGTGGCCACCAGCGATGCCGAGGCCAAGCAGCGCGCCGCCAAGGCCAAGCTCGAGCGCTACACCGAGATCTGGTCGTTCTTGCGGCGTCCCGGTGCCCGCACCCTGGCGACCGGCGGGGCACTCGAAGGGCGCTGTCCCAACTGCGGCGCTCCCCTCGAGAACGCCCAAACCGCCCGCTGCACCCACTGCCAGGCCCTGGTGAACTCCGGCGACTACGACTGGGTGCTGGCCGAAATTACGCAGCCCATCGAGTGGCGCCCCGGCTCCACCGGGAGCGTGTCGGGCTTGAAGGACATCATGGAGCGCGACCCCACCTTCAACCGACAGGTGGCCGAGGACCGCGCGGGTTATGTTTTTTGGCGCTGGATGGAGGCCATGGTGCGCCGCTCCAACGCCCCCCTAGCGCAGTGCGCCACCCCGGCGTTCATCAAGCGCTCGTTGCGCGAGCATCCCGAGGCGGTGCATCACTACCGCACGGCGGTGGGCGCCGTCGATCTGGTGGCCGTTATCAATGACGACACCTTCGAACGCATTTACATCAAGGTGCTGTGGAGCAGCGCCCGGAGCCCCAGGGCCATTCCCATCCCCGCCACCACGGTCTTGGTCCTCTCGCGACGCATGGGGGTGGCCGGAAAAACGGGCTTCTCCCACGCGCGGTGCCCCTCGTGCCACGGTCCCTTGCCCGAAAATGACGCCACCACTTGCGAATACTGCGGCGCCGCTTTGGGCTCCGCCGACACCGACTGGGTGCTCGAAGAAACCCTCTCTCTCAACGGCCTGGCCAAGCGCGTGTCGCGTGCCAAAGAAGCCTCGCGTGCGGCCTTCGGCCAGTCATCTGCCGCGGGGTATACCGATGCCGACGACAGTGACGACCCCGAGGACGCATCCGATGAGCCCATCCCCGAGTGGGCCACGCCGGACATGGGCAACCGCCGCGAACGCCTGCTCCTCCTGATGCGCATGGCCGCAGTGGTGATGGCCGACGGGGTTGTTACGCGCCAGGAGCGCCGCCTGCTCAAAACCGCAGCCCGGCGTTGGGACGTGCCCTTCGAGGCCGTGGAGCCCATCTTAACGGGGCAAATCGATCCGCAGGAGATGGAGATGATGCGCCCCGCGGCACCCCAGACGTTTTTCAACGGGCTGGTTTCGGCGGCGCTCATCGACGGCAAAATCGACGGCCGCGAAGAGAAGCTCCTGCTCGACGTTGCGGCCAGTTTGGACATCACGCAAGCCGACGCCAAAAACACGATGTACGCCATGACCAAGACCGCCCGCAGCGGCAGCAGCGCGCACACGTGATGTTTTGTCCGGCAGGCAAAAGGTGTCGGCATGGACCAGGACATCGTAGCGCGGCCCCACCTGCCACCGCATAATGGAACCCCAGATGCGAAACCGCCTCCTCTCCCCATTCTTTAGCTACGTGCCCGCGTCGCGCAGCGCCCAGTTGCTTAGCGCTACATGGGTGGTGCTCTGCATCATGATTTTGGCCCTGGAGGTCTTTGCCCGCGCAGGGGGCGGCGAAGGCTACTCCGGCGGCGGTGGCGGCGGTTATTCCGGCGGCGATTATCCCAGAAGTGGCGGCCATTCCGGCGGCGGTCATTCGAGTACGAACAGTGGCAACAGTGGCAGCCCCATCGGCGGTGTCATTGGACTCATTCCGCTGCTGATTACGCTGGCGATTCAACTTCCGTTCATCGTCACTTCAATCCTGCTGGTGCTGATTATCGGCTTCGTCCTTCACAAAATCGTTGGCGCGGATAACACCACCGCCAGTGCCATCAAGCGCCTCGAAAAAATCCCCGCGCCGAATCGTACCGCGCTGCCCGCCCTTCTGGAACGCGACCCCGCCTTTTCTGAGGCCGACTTCATCGCTCGCATCCAAAAGCTCGAACACCAGGTGCAGACGGCTTGGGTGTCGGGCTCCATGGAGGTCGTGCGCAGCTCGCTGAGCGACGGGCTGTTTC
>JAAYKL010000119.1 GCA_012522445.1 Myxococcales bacterium
CACACGGTGGAGCACGACGCGTTTTTCGACACCATCCACGTGGCCATCGAGGCGAGCTCCCGCGATGTTCAGGTGAGCGTGGCCACCAGCGATGCCGAGGCCAAGCAGCGCGCCGCCAAGGCCAAGCGCGAGCGCTACACCGAGATCTGGTCGTTCTTGCGGCGTCCCGGTGCCCGCACCCTGGCGGCCGGCGGAGCACTCGAAGGGCGCTGTCCCAACTGCGGCGCCCCCCTCGAGAACGCCCAAACCGCCCGCTGCACCCATTGCCAGGCCCTGGTGAACTCCGGCGACTACGACTGGGTGCTGGCCGAAATTACGCAGCCCATCGAGTGGCGCCCCGGCTCCACCGGGAGTGTGTCGGGCTTGAAGGACATCATGCAGCGCGACCCCACCTTCAACCGCCAGGTGGCCGAGGATCGCGCGGGTTATGTATTTTGGCGCTGGATGGAGGCCTTGGTGCGCCGCTCCAGAGCCCCCCTCGCGCAGTGCGCCACCCCGGCCTTTGTCGAGGGCGTATCGCGCGAACCTCTCGGTGCGGTGCGCCACTACCGCACGGCGGTGGGCGCCATCGACCTGGTGGCTGTAACCAATGACGACACCTTCGAACGCATTTACATCACGGTGCTGTGGAGCAGCGCCCGGAGCCCCAGGGGCATTCCCACGCCTTCCGCCACGGTCTTGGTCCTCTCGCGGCGCATGGGGGTGGCCGGACAGACGGGCTTCTCCCACGCGCGGTGCCCCTCGTGCCACGGTCCCTTGCCCGAAAATGACGCCACCACTTGCGAATACTGCGGCGCCACTTTGGGCTCCGCTGGCACCGACTGGGTGCTTGACGAAACCACCACTCCCCACGCCCTGGCGGCGCTCTTGGCGCGCTCCACAACATCGGCGGGCGCCGTCCCCGGCCAGTCATCTGCCGCAGGATACACCGGTGCTGACGACGGCGACGACTCCGAGGACGCATCCGATGAGCCCATCCCCGAGTGGGCCACGCCAGATATGGGCAATCGCCGCGAACGCCTGCTCCTCCTGATGCGCATGGCCGCAGTGGTGATGGCCGACGGGGTGGTCACGCGCCAGGAGCGCCGCTTGCTCAAAACCGCAGCCCGGCGTTGGGACGTGCCCTTCGAGGCCGTGGAGCCCATCTTAGCGGGGCAAATCGATCCGCAGGAGATGGAGATGATGCGCCCCGCGGCGCCGCAAGCGTTTTTCAACGGGCTGGTTTCGGCGGCGCTCATCGACGGCAAAATCGACGGCCGCGAAGAGAAGCTCCTGCTCGACGTTGCGGCCAACTTGGACATCTCGCAAGCCGACGCCAAAAACACGATGTACGCCATGACCAAGACTGCCCGCAGCGGCAGCAGTGCGCACACGTGATGTTTTGCCTTGGGTGCTCGAAAGAATTGTCCACAAGCGCGGCTATGGGTGACGCGCACTCTGGTGATGCGCACACTGGGTGATGTGGGGGGAAGGAAATATGGGGAGGGTAAAGTGAAAGAAACACGTCGGTGGATATGGCCGCTGTTCATGGCATCCGCGCTGTTGTTGTCCGGGATTGCCGCGCAGCTCTTTGCGACCTCTGCTACGGCCATCGATGCGTTGGAAGCGCGTCGGTTGGCGGTGCTCGAAGAGGTGCGCCAGGGGCGAAACACCGCGGTGTCCTACGGCACGCTTACCACCTTGGAGGCCTACCTCGCCGACGCCAAACACGTGTTCTCCCGCGACGCCGACTACGTGAAGCGAACGGTTGCCACCGTCGATGAAGTGCTCAGCGCCGCCGAGCGCCACGAAGATGTCCTGTCGCAGCGCCGCCGGTTTTTTTGGCGCGGTTACAACAGCCGCTTCTCGGTGCGCCCCCTGCTGTATTCCATTTATGTGCCCGATGATTACGACCCCCAGACCCCCATCCCGCTGGTGGTCAGTCTGCACGGCGGCTCCTCCAACCACAATGTTTGGCTGGCCCTCAACCTCGGCAACAACATCGCCACCCAAGACTACTGGGCGAGCTTTCGCAAGCCCTTTGCGGCGCGCGCTCATCCCAAGTACATCGTTGTTTCCCCCGACGGCCTGGGGCAGATCCGGTGGCGCTTTTCGGGCGAGCAAGACGTCTTCGACGTGATGGAAGACGTGGCGGCCAACTACAACATCGATCCCTCGCGCATTCATTTGACGGGACTCTCCAACGGCGGCATCGGCGCCTACACCGTCGGCCTCAAGCACGCCTGGAAATTCGCCAGCGTCCTGCCCATGGCCGGGGTGACCAACTGGCTGACGCACCACGAGGCCACCGCTCGCCACCGCCCGGAAGAGCGCGTTATCTTGCGCAACGAATCCGCCATCACCTGGGCCGAAAACGCGCACAACACGCACCTGGCGTTTTTTCACGGCGTGCGCGACTCCGGTTTTAAAGTGCACCAGGCCCGCGATCTCGCCGCCAGTCTCAAGGCCCTGGACATCCGGCACGCCTACAGCGAGCTGTCCGGGCGCGGTCACGACATCATGTCGGTGTTGTGGCGCGACCTCAAAATCGACAAGTACATTCGCACCCACGTGCGCAAAGAAGCCCCTGAGCGCGTGCGGCTCGTCACGGCGTCGGATCGCGCGCAGCGACAGTTTTGGCTCCAGGTCGATGAGCGGGTCTCCCACGTCGACACCGCGCACTTGGATGGCCAGCGCGTCGATCCCCACACGCTGCGCATTGTCACCAGCAATGTGGCGCGCTTCACCGTGCGCCTCGACACGTGTCCCATTCAGTCCCCCATGCGCATCTACGTCGACGAGCAACTGGTGTACGAAGGCGACATGCCCCCAAGCGCGTCGGTGGTGTTCAATAGCCGCTTTGTCCCTACGTTTGCGCCGCTGGTGCCGGGTGCTGCGACGCCCTTGCGCCCAGCGCCTCTGTGGCGGCAATGGGACAACGTGCTGCCCACGCCGGGCACGGTCAAAGTCTCGCGCCTATCGGGCCCGCTGCACGACGCGCAGTACGAGGCCCAGGTGCATGTCTACGGCACGCTGGTGCCCGACGAAACCGACGACCTCATGAAGGCGGCGTATCGCGGCGCCCGGGGGTGGGTCATGGCGCAAGATTACACCGACATCCGCTTTCCGGTCATCGCCGACAAGGACCTGTCGTGGGATCTCATCGCCAACCGCGTCCTCGTTCTTTACGGCAATGCGGCCAACAACGCGGTGCTCAAGGGCATCGGCGAAAAACTGCCCATCCAAGTGGGGAATAACGAAATCCGCATGCGGGGCAAAAAAGTGGCGGGGCAACACGTGGGCGCGCGCTTCATCTGCCCCAACCCGTTGATGCCCAATCGCTACCTCGTGGTGGTGGCGGGTGCCACGCCCAAGGCGGTGCTCGACAGCATCAACCTGCCCATCTACCTGGCGGACTACATCGTGTACAACGCCCAAACCGTGCAAAAGAAGGCCTTCATGGTGCTGGGCGGTCGCCCGGAAATCGAAACTGGTTTCTTCACCCAGGACTGGCAGCTTCCCGCGGCGCCGTGATGCCTCACGGGACAGATGGGAACGACCTGTCGCAACGCCGCAAGGAACGCCGCCGCAGCTCTTAGGCTTACAATTGGTCGAAGGTAAGTTTGCAATTAGCCGAAGATGAATTTACAATTGGCCGAAGGTAGGCTTACAGTTGGCCGAAGATAAATTTACAATTGGTCGAAGGCAAGTTTACAATTGGCCGAAGGTAAATTTACAATTGGACGAAGGTAAGTTTGCAATTGGACGAAATGATGACGCTGTCTTTTTATCCCCGTTATTTGCAAGAACGCCTGTTGGAAGCCCTGCAGGACTCGCCGGTGGTGCTGCTACACGGACCGCGGCAATGCGGAAAAACCACTCTGACCCAGCGCTTGGGCGCAGAAATCGACTACGACTGCATCACCTTTGACGACGATTTGCAGCGCGCTGCGGCCCAGGCGGATCCCATGGGCTACGTGGCGGATTTGCCTCGGCGCGTGGTGCTGGACGAGGTACAGCGCGTTCCGGAGATCTTTACCTCTTTGAAGGCGCAAATCGACAGACAGCGCGAACCGGGGCGCTTCATTTTGACCGGGTCCGCCAATGTGCTGCTCGTGCCTCGGTTGGCCGATTCGCTGGCCGGGCGCATAGAAATTCTGCGATTGCATCCCTTGGCCCAAGCCGAGCTGCGCCGCGTTCCCAACGCGTTTTTGAACCGATTGTTTGCCGCTGATTTTCGCGCCGGCCCTTGTGGCAAGCGCTTGGGGAAAGAATTGGCCCAGCATATTGTGACCGGTGGGTTCCCAGCGGCCTTGGCCCGCACATCTCCACATCGCCGCAGCGCCTGGTACCGCAATTACGCCGACACCCTGCTCCAGCGGGACATTCGCGAATTGGCGCGCATTGCCGCGTTGGATGCCTTGCCGCGCCTGCTGTCACTGGCTGCGGGGCAAACCGCCCGCCTGCTCAACGTCACGGATTTGGCGGCGCCTTTTCACATCAGTCGGCCGACGATACGCGAGTACCTGACCTTGTTGATGCGGATATTCGTGCTGGAAGAGCTCCCGCCTTGGCACAGCAACTTGCTGAAGCGCCTGATCAAAACCCCCAAGTTGCACATGGGGGATACGGGGCTGGCCTGTGCCTTGCTCGGCGTCGACGTCGACGCGTTGTGGGCGGATCGCGCCTTGCTGGGCCGTCTGCTGGAGACCTTTGTCTTTCAGGAATTGCGGCGTCTGGCCAGTTGGCGTTGCGAGGCGACTGCGTTCAGCCATTTTCGCGACAAAGATCAAGTCGAGGTCGATCTGGTGTTGGAATCCGCCGGGAAAACCGCGGGTGTCGAGGTAAAGGCGGCCGCCACGGTCACCGCCGATGATTTCAAGGGATTGCGAAAACTCAGGGACGCCCTGGGCAGTCGTTTTGCCGCGGGGGTCGTGCTGTACGATGGCGAGGCGGTGGTGGGTTTTGGCGCCGGGCTGTACGCAGTTCCCGTCTCGCAATTGTGGGCAACACCGGTGTGAATCGCCGCTGGGATTAGGGGCCACCGGGTATCGGCCATCCGTCTTCATCGAAGGGCATCTCGACGATGCGCAGCACAGATGCGCCGTTGCTCTGCCTGTACGCATGATAAAAGTGATACACCTTGTCGTTTGCGACAATGACCTCGCTGTGTCCGGCTGCGGCGAAGTTGACGCCGTCCCCTTGGACCATGAGGGTGCCGCCGCCCTCGAGCATGGCGGTGCCATTTTTGTCGTAGTAGGGCCCCATAATGTTTTCGGAGCGTCCGACCCGGACATTGTAGGTGCTATCGGCGCCTTGGCAGCAGACACCCCAAGAGACAAAGAGATAGTAATAACCGCATCGGCGAAACAGCACGGGTGCTTCAATCGACGCGTTCCAAGCCAGGCGCGTCAGTTCACTTCCGACGCGGTTGCCGTCTAAATCCAGTTCAAAGGCCATGATACCATCCCAGAAGCTGCCGAAGGCCAACCACGGGGTTCCTTCCGCGTCGAGCTCCACGTCGGCATCAATGGCGTTGTAGCGCTCGTTGCCGTGCGTGCAGATCAGCGGTCCGTGGTCGGTCCAGGGGCCGGTGATGTGTTCGGCGCTCAAATGCGTGATGCAGGAAATGTTTCTGCCGAAGATCGCCGAGAAGGAAGAATAGATGTGATATTTCCCCCCGAAAAAGGTGATGTCCGGCGCCCACGGGAAATTGAACTCTTGCCCGGGGATATCCGCTAACCACTCGGAAGACCATAAAGGGTAACGCCCGTCGTAGATGCTGCCGGCATGGGCCCAGTTTAAGAGGTTGGTGGAGCGCGCCATCGGGATGTGGTGCCCGGTCCAAACCATGTAGAACGTGTCTTCTACTTGAATCATCGAAGGATCGTGGACACCAAAATTGGCAACATCAAGTGGCGTCGGCACGATGCCCTGATCAACGCCGACATGGCAGCGGTCGTCCAGAACAGGGCCTGTGTCACTGTCGGTGTCGGTGTCACTGTCGGTGTCTCTGTTCGTATCAGAGTCATTTTTGTTCGTATCAGAGTCATTCGTTGTATCGGGGTTTGTGCCGGTGTGGGTGTCGGGGTTTGTGCCAGCATGGGTGTCGGGATTTGTGCCAGTGTCGGGGTCTGTCCCAGTGTCGGCGTTCAGATGAAGGCCTGTATTCTCCTCTTTTGGGTCATTGGGATAATTCGCATCGTTGGATTGGCCGGAATTGCTTTTGTCGGACGAACAGGCCACCACGAGAAGAACAAACCCGATTGTTAGAACCCTCTTCATTGGAGACGCCTTCTTTCTGCCTGCATCGGCCACATTGCACCGCGTTGGTATCAGCCTATTTCAACGGTTGGTAAGCGAATAATATGAACAGCGTATGCGAAACAAGGCATCTCCAATGGCCCAAAAAAATCACTTCCATGAGAAGGCACCTCAGGGGCAACTGAAAACGGCGGTTCATTTTGTTTGCCGTTCACGGCATTTTTTGTTCTTCGCGGTTATGTTGTCATCGTCCTTATGCTCCTGCGGCACCGG
>JAAYKL010000017.1 GCA_012522445.1 Myxococcales bacterium
GCATCCTTTCTGAAAGAAAAAAGCAAATTACGCACCGCATGAAGCGAGCGCTTCACCCTGTCACGAGCGAAAACAGTCGCTGATTCACAAGCAGAATAGCAAAGATGTTTCGGAATGCCCAAAGGCGAAAACGAGAGTCGCTCGGCGATCAGAAGAAGTTGCCGAAGGTGAATTCGAACATGAAGTTGTCTTCGCCGGGATAGGTGTTGGTGGGAAAGCCCCACTCGAAGCGCAGGGGACCCATGGGCGAAAACCAACGGACGCCAAAGCCCGTCGAGGTGCGCAGGTACAGCGGATTCGAGTTACACGGATCGGTGAATTTGTTGATGCCGCGGCCGCTGCCCGCCTGGCACCAGGAATCCTCAAGGTTGAACGAGTTGCCCGCGTCGAAAAACAACACCCCTTTGAGGCCCACCATCTCAACGATGGGAAACTCGATTTCGGTGTTGAACGTCACGCGCAGGTTGCCGCCGATGCTGATGCCATAGGCCATGGGCTCGGCGTTGGGGTCGAAGGTGCGCGGAATCGAGAGCTTGGGCCCCAAGGACCACGGGTAAAACCCGCGCACGTCCATGATGCCGCCGGAGCGATAGCGCTGTGGCAAGGCCAGCCCCTCCGAAGTGTTGGAGTGGATGTAGCCGAAGTTGCCGTTGATGCGAAACACCAGCTTCCAAAACATGGGGATGTACCACTTGGTGGAGAGGGTGTAGCGCGTAAAGTCGAATTGAGAGCCGAGGTACCTGCTCGCCCATTCCACCGAAACCGCATTGTACGAACCCCGGGTGGGAAAGAGGCGATTGTTGCGGCGATCGAAGGCCAGCATGCCCGTGAGGCTGGAGGTCCATCCCTCTTTAAAGAGATACGCCAGGGGCAAGTCGTTGAAGTCGCGGCTGATGCGCTGACCGCCGATGAGCAGGCCAGTGTCGGCGCCGGTGTTCACCCGGTCGTATTGCAGGTTGTAGGTCAAGTAGAGCCGCAGATCGCGGTGGAATAGCGAGTGTCCCAGTGTGATGGAGCCGCCGCTGGCTTCCTTGGTGTAGTCGACCTGGGCCAGCGTGGTGTTGAACAGGCGAAACGCAAAGGTCCAATCGGTGTCGAGGAAGTTCGGCTCCCAGAAATCGAAGGTGAACAACTGGCGCATGCTGGAGAGCTGCGCCTGCAGCGAGACGGACTGACCGTGCCCCAAGAAGTTTTGCTCGGTAATTTGGGCCTGGGCGATGAAGTTTTCGATGGTGCTGAACCCCAACCCCACCTGGAATTGTCCCGTGTGTTTTTCGGCCACGTGCACCATGACCGTGACGCGATCGGGTTCGCTGCCCGCCACCGTGCTGACGTTAACCGACTCGAAGAACCCTAGCTGCGTGATGCGCGCCTCGGAGATTTCCAGCGCGGTCTGGCTGAAGCGCTCGCCCTCATTCATGGCCATCTGCCGGCGAATCACCCGGTCGCGCGTCTTGGTATTGCCGCCGATTTCGATGCGCTCAAAGTGCACCATGGGCCCGCGGGTCACCTCGAGCACCAAGTCGACAATTTTGTTTTGCTGGTTGGTCAGGGTTTTTAAATCGACGTTGGCGTGGGCGTATCCTTGGTCTTGGTAGTGGCGCGTGATGCGCTGGATGTCTTCCATGACAGAGGTGCGTGAAAAATACTCGCCGCGCTTGGTGTACACCATGGAACGCACCTTTCGCCGCCCGCCGAGCAACGACACCGGGCTGCCGTCCGGGGCGTGCTCCACCACGTTGATGCGGCCCACCTTGTAGCGCGGTCCCTCCACCAACGGGACGGACAAAAAGATGTATCGCTTGTCAGACGTCACCTCTACGCGCGGGGCGCCCACTTGAATGTCGATGTAGCCGCGATCCCAGTACAGGGCCTGAATCATCGTCAGGTCGCGATCGAAGAGCTCGTGATTGAAGGTGCCCGAGTCGGTCAAGAACGAAAGAGGCCCCGAGGTGCGCGTGGCCATGTAGCGGTTGATTTCGGCGCCGGAGATCGCCTCGTTGCCCACAAAGGTAATTTTGCGCACCGTAACCTTGGCGTTCTCGACAATCTCAAAGGTGACGTCAAAGGCGTTTTCAATGTCGGCGGGGTCGAGGCGAAACGAGATGTCCGCCAAAAAAAGTCCCTTCTCGGCGTACATGTTGCGGATGATTTGCACATTGCGGTGAAGGGCCGGAGTATCCAAGGGCGCGTTGGACTCTAAATCGAGCTTCTCGCGGATGTCGTCCTCTTTGATTTTGTCGTTTCCCTCGATGAGGATTTCGTTGATGGCCGGTTTTTCGACCACGGCAAAGGTCAACACGACCTCGCCATCCTCGCGGGCGGACAAATGCACCTGAATGTCGCTGAAAAAACCGAGCCCGTGCAATGCGGTGACGTCGCGACTGAGGCGCGCCGGATTAAAGGGCGTGCCGATTTTCATGCCCATATTGGCGCGGATGTCGTCGCTGCCCACGCGGCGGTTTCCCGTCACTTCGATTTGTGCGATGCGCGCGCCGGTGTGCTGTTCGCCAATGGCCAACACATCGTCGTAACGCGGCGGTTGGGCAGCGTCGGGTTCGGTTTCAAATGTCAGCCAATTGGATGCGGGGGCCTGGGCGCGGAGTTGGGGGGGGAAAAATAACGCGGCACACGACATGACAACGAGCAACGAAAATTGAAATGTGCGGCATAAGTCGGGCATCGTGTTTCCTCAAAACCAACATTCGCCGATAAGCGCGTAAGAACGCCAGCGCAACGAATTTCCGGCTGCGGCTTTGTACGTCGGCACAGGCGAACTCGTCAACCTTGTATCAGAGAGGTTCGGTAGATAGTTGGCGCAAGACAGGGCGAATGTAGCGATGACAACATCACAGCATGGTCAGCAGGTGCGCCTTGATGCTTTCCTTGCTCTCCTCGTCGGGACAATAGTGCAAGGAGCGCTCCCAGGTTTCGATGGCCTTGAAGCGGAATCCGGCTTTCTCGTAGAGGAGTGCGAGGTTTTTCATGGCGGGGAAAAAATCAGGGGCCAGTTCCAACGTGCTTTCGAGCTCGCGAATGGCCTGGTAGTTCAGATTTTTTTTACCGAGCAGCAGCGCCAGATTGTAGTGGAGGTTGTGGGCCAGCGGATCGATTTGGATGCCGCTGCGCAGCAGCTCAATGGCCTTGTCAATGTCACCGCTGCGGTAGGCTGCCACACTGGCCGCCTGGATTTTTTGGGTTTGCTCGGAGAGATCGGGTTTCTCTTCGGGCTGCTGCCCACCCGAGTCCACGCGCGCAAATTGCTTCTCGATTTTTTCAAGCAGGTCGGCCAGCTTGAAGGGCTTTTCGATGAAGTCGTCGACGCCATAGGAATCTTTGAGGTCTTGGGCATAGCGCCAGCCGCGATAAATGGCCGAAATCATGATAACGGGGATGTGGCCATACTTCTTGGAGCCCTTGATTTTCTTACAAATGTCGAAACCGTGAACCTCCGGAAGCATGGCGTCCAAAATGATCATGTCGGGTTGTTCTTTTTGCACCAGGGCAATGGCTTCGAGGCCGCGCCCCGCCGAAACGACTTTGTATCCCTTTTCGGTGAGCACACGCGAAATCAGCAGGCGGATGTCGTCTTCGTCGTCGACGACCAAAATTTTTCGCTGTGTTTCGGCGACATCATCAAAAGCAAAATCGTCGATGTCCATCTCCGGGATGGGCTCCAACTGCAACGCGCTGTCCATCCCAAAATCCAACTCGACGCTGTAGGGATCGCTGCCCGTTACTGCAGAAGGACCCGGCGGCTTCGGCGGAGGCGGACCAGGTGGAGAAGCGCCCGCGCCACGGGAGGGAGAAAATCCCTTGCCCGTGTAGGTGGCTTCGCCGCGAGATTTCATCTCGTACACCACGTCGATGAGCCGCACCAGTTGCGGGTGAGCCGCCACGTGGGGAAACACCTTTTTGCCGGAGACGAACTCTATTTCATCAATGACGCGCTGCTCGTCCGGCACCGCCATGGCGAGATGAATCGTGTCGCCGGTTACCACAAACGGCAAAATGACGTGCCGCACGGCGATTTCCTGGGGCAAAATGGACAAATCGGACAACTGGATCTGGATTTCGTCCAGGTTCACAGCAGGGACACCGCTTTTTTCGCTCAATGCTTTCAGCAATCGGTTGTCTTCGCTCACATCACTCTCCAATGCCTGAGAAGCCAATTCGTCCTTGGGAAGGCGTTTGCGCGTTAACTGTATTTTGCCCAGTTGTGTCTTGTGGTTATCGCTCATCCATCACTTCATCTGCCGGATGTTTCACCGTTTCTGCGGCGGTCTATTTTCATTGGGGAACACGATACTATAACCCAATCGACCTGTCGACTGACAAGCGCAGCCCGCACGCGGTGCCTTCGGCATTTAGGTACCGGAGAACGGGGAGTCCGGCGGCCGCGAGACCCCCAGAATTTTGTTGAGCAAAAACTGCACGCGCTTTTGGCGAAATGGCGATGGAAAGGCAAACTTCAACCCCAGGCCGGTCTGACCACTTTGCGGTCGTGTCCAGGTGACGTGCCCGCCGAACAACTCCGGAGGCAATTCATCGGAGGCGTACAGTTCGAGTTCGACAAAATCGCCGACCTGCAGCGATGCCTCGGAGACCAGCGCCATGCCACCGCGGCTGATGTCGCGGGTTTCGGCCGGAATGCGCCGGCCATTGTGCAACAGGACCACGCGCAGGGTGACGGGCACGCGTCGCTCAGCCTTGCGGGCCAACGGGATGGCGCCGCTGCAGTGGGCCAGCAAAAACGCCACTTTGTCTTGTACGTCGAGGTCGAATTCGATGCCGATACCGGGCGGCAATGCGGTCTTCCACTTGGCCCGGGGGCGAATCCAGCGAATGCGGGCGCTCAGCTCAATGCCATCGGGAATGGTGGGCAGCAACACGCGCAGCCGAATGGATTCGTATAGCGTGAACGCTTCCTCGGTGGGGACAAAGAGCCCACCGCCGTCGAAATCAGAGAGATAGGCAGAGAGAAAGTCCTCGTTGGCGGCATATGTCAAAACGATGTTTCTCATAACCCAATGCCACGCAGCAAATCACTACATGCCGCTCACAAACAGGAAGGCGTCGTCATCGACCTCGAGCTCAAGGCGCTTATCTGCGGTGCGGTTGTGCCAGCGGGACTTGCCATCCACTTCGTATTGAAAGCTCATCGTATAGGTGACCTCGACGCCGATGAGCCCGTTGCGCTCGTAAATATCGCGGTACTTGAATTCGTAGCGCATGGCCTTAATGGCGGTAAAGCGCTTGTGGAGGATCTCTTCGAGGCCGTCGCGGTCGTAGTCGTCATCGCCGCTGGGGGTGCCCGCGTTGTCGAAATAGCGCGGCGAAGCCATCGAGATGAGCAGGCCGATGTTGAGGTCTTCCACGGCGTGCCGATAGCGCTCGCAAAATTCGATAACAGAGCGATTGAAGCGGTTGTCGGGTACTTCAGTGTTGGGGATCATTTGCTTTTGGCAAGCCGCCGCTGACAAAACAACGGCAATGGCGAGACAAAGCGGTGCGAGATTCTTCATGCGCTATCCTTTGGGTGACAATGGGGCCGTGGTGACAAAACGCAACCGAGGCAAAAAATAATCCAAATGAACCAAATTCGATACCTTAAAAGAAAAACAGTTTCAACAAGCTGTGGGCGCGCGGCTCCCCCATAACGGCGGTACAACCCGCATTCCAGGCACGGTGTGAAACGCGAAAGGGATGCGCGTAGTGCTGCGTGGTGAGCCGTCCTTCGGCGTCGAAGGCGTGTATCCGAGCGCGGGCGCGAAGGGTGTGGGTCCAACGATGGCACACCCGCGGACCGACTGCCGCGTCGCCGTCGGTGAAGTCCCACAACAAAGGGGTGTCCGAAGCCGCGGCGGTGCCCAAGAGGCAGTGAGCGGAGATGGCCGAATCCAGGGCATGAGGCGATGCCGGTGCCACCGTCACCGATTGTGCATCGGCGCCATCGGACAGCGAGGCGCGCACGTATGTATCGCCCGGTGGCCAATCCGCGCGAAAGACGAGCAGGCGGGCGTTGTGCACAGAGCAAGCGGCGGTGCAACGCGCAAACGTCGCGTTCACCAGGGGCAACGAGGTGTTGTCCGCGCGGTACAACCGCACGCCCTCTGGGCCGGCGATGGCCAATTCGACATTCCCCTGCCAGGTACGGGTGCCCGAATTTCGAATGCGAAAACGCACGGAATTACGGTGACCATCCTGAGCAGCATCCTGTGCGACGAAAGACAGGGGCGTCTCGGCGGCTTCACACGCGCCGACGCACAGTGCTTGGGGACGCGAAAAGCGAAACCCCGGCCCTTGTAGTTCGATGTCGTAGCGACCTGCGGGCGTCCAGGGGCTGAGGCGCAGCCACACTGTGTATTGGTGCAGGCCATCCAACGGGCGGATGCGCACGATGCGCGCTGCGTAGGTGAGGTGAGCGGAGGTGCCGGGCATCGCCATATGAGCGGAGCGGCGCAGGGTCGCGGACCACCCCAGCCACGTAGTGTCGGACTGCACGCCCGGTGGCGGTGTCAACGGGGAGCGCGTGCGCAGGGTTAGCTGCACCATGGCGCCGGTAGAGGTGGCCACGGGGACGGCAATGGGCGCGTGCATCGTCGGCGCGAGGATATCGCTTTGCCAGCCGGCTTGGGCCCAGGATGCGCAGAGCGCGATGGGCACCAACAGGGTCCAGGCAAGCAAGCGAGGTGCGCGCAACATGGTTTGGAACTAAGGCGCGGCGCTGGAAGCAGCGTTGGCCTTGGCCTTGGCACCATCATCATTGATGGCCGTGGTGGCCGTGGTGGGAGCGGCAGCGCTTTTGTCGGTGCGACGAATCGATAGGACGCGGCTATCGAAGGTGCGCTCGTCATGACGCGCGATGATTTGTACCTGGTTCATGCCCGCCTTTAAGGGGAGCTCCGCGGAGAACGCCAGTGTGGTTGCGTTGGATTCGGCCAGTTGATAGAGCACCTTCTCGCTGTTTACAAAGACGAGCACGTCGCGCACACCCGCGATGTGATGGGCCACACCGGAGATGCGAATGCGCTCGCTGGACACCGCGTTGGGCACTGCGGCATCGATGCGGATATCCGGCAGCATCGACAACACCGGCACGTGTTGTTGTTGCGCCTTGCCGCCGGGCACCACCCGTTTTTCGCTCACCCACGCGGTGCGGCCCTTGCCCAGCACAACGCGAAAGAAGTCGCCCATGCGCTTGTCCACTGCAAAGGCGGCGCCTGGAGCGGCCTTGGCCACGCGGCGACCGTGGGCGTCCGGGGTTTCGAAGAGCCAAACGTCTTGCTCGCCGGAGATGGTTACCGTACCGCTGGCAGCCTCGGGCGCAGGCTTGAGAGCGCTAATGGGCAGGACCAATTCCTGATCGAGCAGGGCAATATTGAGCAGGGTTTTAAACGGCACCCACTCCTCGACGACGAAGCGCACATTGTTTTGGGCGTGAGGGAACTCCGGGTGCACGCGAAACGAGAAGGTGCCCTGCGCAGATTTCCCCGGGGCCAGGACGCCGATATCAAAATGCCCGTGTTCCACATCAATGCCCGCGTTGGCGCTGAGGTTGGCCGCGCTGGCAAAGGTAGGGCCCGCCCCGTCGTTGCGGACGATGACGTGCATGCGAAAGGTCTCCGCGGGCTCGAGGTGGCCGTTGCCGTTGCCCAAATCTTCGAGATACCAGGCATAGGAGAGCACGGGTGGTGTGCGCTCCTGCACGCGCACGTCGATGGAGACCGGGGCCGGGGCGATGCCCTCGTCGCTTTCGAAGTGCACCGTCACGGGATCGACGCGGGTGCTGGTCAACGGAAACACCGTGATGGGCGCCTCCCACTTTTGGCTGGCCCCCGGCGCGATGCGGCCAAAGGCCAGGTCGATTTCGGAGAGCAGCGGGTTGTCGCTCTTGGTTTTGCCGCGCAGCCGATGCACCGCTGTTGTGCCGCGATTGGTCACGGTAACGCGGAGGCGAAAGTCTTGGCGCGCATCCGATTGTCCCACCACGGCGATTTCGGCCTGCAGGTCGGCGGAAGGCGTTGTTGTCGCAGCGGCGTCCTGCGGGGCATTGGCGGATGTCCAGTTGATCCCGATGCGGCGAAAGGCGTTCTGCAAATCTTTGTCGTGAGCCGCGATGCGCGACGCAATAAGGCGCTGGGCATCGATGAGCAACTCCGCCGTGGTGGCGCCCTGGGTCATGGTGATGAGCTCTCGGGCAAACTCCACTTCATAACGGCTGCGAAAGGTGGCGCGTTCATCGCCTTCTAATGTGCACTTGCGGGCCTCGGCCAATTCCAGGCGACGCTCCTTTTCGGGAATGAGATAGGGCAGCTCATGCGATGTTTGGCGGCTGACGCGCTGGGTGGCCAGGGGGCTTGGGCTCGTGAGATGAGCGGCGAGGGTTTCCTCGGAATAGCTGCGCTCGCGCGATGAGATCTGCAGCGCATCGCGGTTGACGGCATAGGACGACAATCGGATGTCCGGCGCGACGCCCACGGCTTGAATCGAGATGTCGCCGGGGGTCAAGTATTGCTGCACCGTCAGGCGCAAGGCCCCCTCGCCAGGCAACGGCATGATCGTTTGCACCGAACCCTTGCCAAAAGAGCGCTCCCCCACCAGCAGCGCACGTCCGTGGTTGCGCACTGCCCCGGCCACAATTTCAGCGGCTGAAGCCGAGTAGGTATCGATGAGCACCACCAGGGGATAGGCGGGTTCCGTATCGGCGAATTTGGCGTTGCTCACCTCGCGATCTTCTCGCTGTCGTCCCACCGTGGTCACAATGGTGCCGCTGGAGACAAAGAGATCGGCGATGTCGATGGCCGCGTTGAGCAAACCGCCGGGATTGCTGCGCAGGTCTAGAATCAGTCCCTTCATGTTTTGCTTGTGCAGGGCGCGCAGCGCGTCGCGCATCTCCTCGGCGCTACTGGGCTGAAATCCCACCAATTCCACATAGCCGACCTGCCCCGCGAGCATGCGCCACTTCACGCTGTCGATGGGGATGGTCTGGCGGATGATGGGCACATCGCGTTGGCTGCCGTCGGGGCGTTTGATGCGCACATTGACCGTGGTACCGCGCTTTCCCCGCAGCCGTTTGGCCGCGGCATCGGTGGTAATGTTCACCGTGGAGTCGCCGTCGATTTGAATGATTTTGTCACCGGTCTTAAGCCCCGCATGGAACGCTGGCGTGTTGTTGAAGACCTCCACCACCGTGAGTTCACCGCTGCAGGGAGCGCGTTTGTCGGTGGTGATGCGGATGCCGATGCCCTCGAATTCTCCCTGGGTGTTCATCTGCATTTCATTCCACAGCTCGGGCAACATGGCGTTGGTATGCGGATCGAGCGTGGAGAGCATGCCATTGGTGGCGGCGTACTCAATGCTGCGATAGTCGGGCTGATCGGCGGTGGGCAAGTGTTCGCGGATGAAGGCAAAAATTTGCTGGAAAGCACGGGAGAGGCTCCAGGGACTTTTGATTTGGTCGGCTGACAGGGTGATGCGCCCCTGCAACAGATGCAGCGTTACCGCTTTTTTGTCCTGAGACCAGGAGACCTGCAGCTCGGCGACGTTTTTCACCAGGGCGTCGAGACCGCCGCGGAACATGGCCCCGGGATCCATGCGCGCTGGGTCGTAATACTGCTCCATCACCGCCAACAGGGTGCGGTTCATCACTTGCGCAGCGACAATGTTGTGCTCGTGACCTTCGGAAACGGGATCGGGTACCGCCGCCCGCAGGGATGAAACGCCAAACAGCACCAGTGCAAAATGTAAACATAGAAAACCGAAACGTTTTGAGGGCAGATTCATCGGATACAAGACCTTTCGTCCGCTAACACGCGCCGGGACTTTGCCACCTTAAAAAACTCTGTCAGTGTGAACACAACGCCCCTTGACGTCAACTCAAACTCCCCATAGATCAACGGCTGCTTTCACCGCAAACCGGCGAGGATGGCGGAACTAGGCAGACGCGCTGGATTTAGGTTCCAGTACCTTTGGTGTGGGGGTTCGATTCCCCCTCCTCGCACCGCATAAGCACCCATCGATTTACTTGATTCAAATGGCTTGGTTCGAAATCTCAATCGCAGTTCAGGCAGGCAAATTCGCCCTCGGTGGGTGAGCCGCCAAAGCGTTGGTAGGTATAGGATTCGAGATCGAGCAAAAAGCCGGTGGGTGAGTTACGGGTGCAGCAGTTATTACAGTCGTTGTCGGAGCACATATCGTATACCCAGGCGTCGATTTGCTGAGCGCCCTGGCGAATGCGCAACAGCTTTCCGCTATACTGCTGCCAGTCCTTAGAGTGCACGGCGACGATGTTGTTGGCCTGCACCCAACTCTCGGGTTTTTGCGTGGTGGGCCAACAGGAGAAATAGCCGGCATAGAGGCAACCGCTATAGTTGATGCACTCTTCGCTTCCCGGCTCAGGATAGGATGTGTAGTGGGTGATGTTGGCGCGGCGCCACACCAAATTGTCGGTGCGGATTTCATTGGTGGGTCCTTCGTCGCATCCAACAGCACCACCGCAGACGTGTCCCACAAAGGCGCAGTCGGAGACACAGGCCTCGCAGTACATGCAGTCCAAGTAGGCGTCGTATAGTTGCCGGCCACCGGGGTAGGCGTTGTAGCAATTGCTCGAGCAGCCCTGCCAATCGCTGGCGCCATCGCAGTTGTCGAGGCAGTCTTTCAGGGCCTTGCAGGTGCCGTCGCCCAAGCAGGCAGAGTACGCGGGCTTGCAGGGACCGTGGGTGGCGCAAAACCAACACCCGCCCCAGCAGTCGCCTTTGTTATCGCAGCGTGACATATCGCCGGTGGGCCTGTTGCTGTTGTTGTCGCTGTTGTTATCGTTGGATTGATCGGGAAGGAGGCTGCGTTCATCGCCGTCGCCCGAACAGGCGAATAATAAAAACGGGATAAGCAAGAACGGTGCAAAAGACAATTTCATGAAGATTCTCCTTGAGACAAGTCACAAACCAATGTTCGAAGTGCTGCTAGCCAAC
>JAAYKL010000018.1 GCA_012522445.1 Myxococcales bacterium
CCCAACAAATAGTGTATTCTTCTTCACGACCAACTCCCTTCGTATGTAGCTCTGTGCTACGTTTTTCAACATTCGCAGTATAACCTACGATTTTGCGATCGGAGTTGGTCGCTCCATACTGACTACACCGTGGGATGTTGCACGGCATTGGGATGCATGAAAAACCCGCAAAGGGCACCCCGTCAACGCGGGATATTGCACGGCATTGGGATGCATGAAAAACCCGCAAGGGGCACCCCGTCAACGCGGAAAAATCACGGCATGAAAAAGCCGTCCGGGGCGCGTTAGACGCACGGGAGAAAAAGTCAGTGCACATATGTGCACTGTGTAACCCTCTGAAATCATTACACATTATTTTACGTTTTTGAAATTCGGCCAAATACTGTCCCGTCGCGAGACAGATATTGTCCCGTTTTGGACGACAAAAAACGGGGCGAAAACGACCGGACAAAGAACCGACCGGATACGTACAGCGCTCGTGACACCCTTTGGGGTCGCTATTGATCATGTGTGGTGATTCTGGGATGATGCCGCGTAGTTTTGGGGATGGTGTCGCGTCGTCCACAAACACGCCACAACGGAGAATCCACAATGGCCCACCGCATTTCCATACACGGCGTTTTGCTAGCCCTGCTGCTCTGCGCCCATCCACTGCACGCCGACGACGCCGAGCCGACGCTCACAGCGGCCGATGCCCAAGACGAAACCAGCGAAGCCGACGAAACCAGCGAAGCCGACGAAACCAGCGAAGCCGACGAAACCAGCGAAGCCGAGCAACGAATGCCCCGCTCTCTGTTTTTGCTGACCTACACGATGGCCAATGCGCTGGGCACCGACTACATCCCGAGCTTCAGCCCCAAGGGCATCTCCTTCGGCTACCGCTTCCACCTCACACCGCGGTTCGCCATCGGCCTCCTCTTTTCGTGGCAGGCCTTTGACACCAAGCACGTCACCACACAAAGCTACGCTGACGACACCATGACGATTCGCGGCACACAACTGCGCAGCCGCACCGTGATGCCCCTGGTGGCCACCGCACATTACAATTTCAAAATCCACAAAGAGCGCGTCCTCTTTTTTGTGGGCCTGGAGACCGGCGCTTACCACGTCGCGTCTACCGAGGATTATCCCTGGGTTTATTTTTCGGACAGCCAATGGCACTGGGGCTTTGCGCCCGAGATCGGCATGCGGCTCGCCCGCGTCAAAATTCCCCTTTACCTCAGCATTAAATACACCCTCATGGTTCCCAATTCCGAACAAGGCACGCAATCCATGTTGGGCTATCACATCGGATTGTCGTGGGCCCGTTGAACCGCAACACCCGGACGACACACAGGAGAATGCCATGTCTTTTTTTTCTTGGCTCATGGGCGGCACCTTTGAGAGCAACCAAAAAACCGCTGACGAGCTCTTTGCCAAGGGCTCCTTTGGCGAGGCGCGCCTCTCGTATGAACGCGCGTTGCGCCGGGCAGGTGAACCGCACCGCAACCAAGTCGAGCCCGTTCGCGAACGCATCCTAGAGTGCCGCAAAAACCTCGCTGAGCGCTGCATCCAAAACGCCACAACCTTCATTGAAGAGGGCGAATGGGAGTTCGCACAAGAGGAGCTCGACAACGCATTGCAAATCCTCGACACCCCCGAAATCGCCGACGCCGTTGCCGCGCTCGCCGATCGCCTCGAAGCCGCGCAAGCCCGCGCCGTCGTCGAAGAAGATGACGAGATGTCCGAAGAGGAGCTCATCGCCATCATCGCCGGCACCTGGTCGTCGCCCCGCGCCGAGGAGTACAACCAGCTACCGGATGTCTTCTTTCAAGCGATGTTGGCAGCCCATGAAGGCGACCACCAACGGGCTTTCGACACCATCGAGACGCTCATTCAAAATCACGACGACTCCTTTGCGCTTTGCTTCTTGCACCTCGAACGCGCGCTGCAAGCCGCCGCCCTCGAAAAATGGGACGACGCCGAGGCATCTCTCCGCACCTTCTTGGCCCTCCCCGCCATTCCCGAGAGCCTCGAAGAACGCGTCAGCGCCCACACGATGCTCGCGACGCTGCTCGATAAAAAAGGCGACGCCGACGCCGCCGAGGAAGCGCTAAAAGAAGCGGTGAAATTGATGCCCAAGAACCACGTCCCCCTCTTGAACCTGGGCATCTACCTGCGCAGCAAGGGCGATTGGCAACGCGCTCTGCGCACCCTCGAAAACTGCCGCGCCATCATGGGCACCAGCGGGCCGCCCGACATTCGCGTCTTCAAAGAGACCGGCCTCACCTATGCCGCCATGGAGCGCCCCCAGGAGGCCCTCGGGTGGTTTGAAGCCGTGTACGAGTACTACATGAAGCAGGGCAAC
Source organism: Myxococcales bacterium (assembly GCA_012522445.1). Taxonomy (GTDB): domain Bacteria; phylum Myxococcota_A; class Polyangia; order JAAYKL01; family JAAYKL01; genus JAAYKL01. Next base: position 2,348 of record JAAYKL010000018.1, read on the forward strand.
TTGAAGCAGCTCGACCCCGAAACCGGCGTCTTGCTCGCCAAGGCCTACGAAGACGACGGGCGCCTGCAGGACGCCTGCAACATTTACCGCCACCTGGCCAGCGGCGTCGATGTCGGCAACCACTTCTTCTATCACCTCGCCACAGCGCGCCTGCTCAAAGCCGCCGGTGGGGACCCCGCGACGTTTCACACCTACATGACCCGCGCCGCCGAGCTCGCCCAAAGCGATGAAGACCGCGCCGCGCTCGACGCACTCAACGCCGACGCCGCTCCATGAACCCCAAGCGCCTGATATCCATTTTGTCGCTGTCGCTGTGCCTCGGGACCGCTGCCTCCACATCGGCGTCTCCCCATTTCGAACCCCTGTCGGCCCTGGCCAACACATTGCCTGCCCACGCCCTCACCGCGCCTTCACCGCGCATCAACGGCATCACCATCGCCCCCATCGAAGACAGCCAACTGGGCTTTGTCGGCTACGGAAGCCCGCGCTGCAAAATGGCCATCGACGAGCTGCCGCACCTCGGCGCCAACTGGGTCTCCCTGACGCCCTTCGGCCGCATGGAGAACCTGGAAGACACCTTCATCATCCACGACTTCGAGATCCCCGTGGCCCAAAACGAGCAATACATCCGCGACACAGCGCGCTGGGCACAACAGCGCGGACTGCGCGTGGCCCTCATCCCGCACTTGTATGTGATGAGCGGACAGTGGCGCGGCGACATCGACTTCCCCAAAGCGGCGCAATGGGCCACCTGGTTTGCCGCTTACAAACAATACCTCCTGCGCTGGGCCGCCGTGGCGCGCGACATCTCGGCCGATCTCTTCTCCATCGGCGTGGAGTTCAAGAGCAGCTCCAACTACCACGAGGAAACATGGCGGCAGCTCATCGCCGAGGTGCGCCGCGTTTATCCGGGCCCCCTCACCTATTCGGCCAACTGGGACGAGGTGGAGCAAGTGCCGTTTTGGGATGCCCTGGACCACATCGGCATCAACGCCTTTTGGCCCCTGGCGCGCAAACCCGGCGACGGCTACGCCATCATCCGCGCCATCACCGAGATGCTCGCCGATGAACTCGAAGCGCTATCGGTTTTCTACGGCAAGCCCATCCTCTTCACTGAGATGGGCATCAAGAGCGCCACCGACGCGGCCTTAGCGCCTTGGGAGTGGCCGGAGCACCTCTCGGGGATGCGCTACGACGAGGCCTATCAGGCCATGGCCTACGACGCTTTCTTCGATGCCATGCGCCCTCGAAGCTGGTTCTCCGGGCTATTTATCTGGAAGTATTTCGCCGATCCCTTTGACGAGACCCAAGAGGCGCTCACCGGCTTCACACCGCGCGCGAAGGCTGCCGAGGCCGTCCTGTCGCGCCATTTTTGGGCCCCGCCCCACACCACCTTCGCCCCTATTTTTTAACTACGCGCGGCGGACAAGCTAGGGCGTTGCGCCATCGCTTTCACTGTCCGTGTCGGTGTCGGTGTCGGTATCCGTGTCGGTGTCCGTATCGGTGTCCGTGTCCGTATCCGTATCCGTGTCGGTGTCGGTGTCGGTGTCGGTGTCGGTGTCCGTATCCGTGTCGGTATCGGTGTCGGTGTCCGTATCCGTGTCGGTATCGGTGTCGGTGTCCGTATCCGTGTCGGTGATCGTGTCGGTGCCCGGGTCGCTACCCGGGTCATTCAAAGTGTCGTTCTGATCGTCGGAATCTTCCGGAGACGGATCGGTGTTCATGCTGTTATTGTTATTGTCGTGGCCGTTGCTGTTGCTGTTGTTGTCGTTCTTCGGCGGACGGTCGTCGGCATCTTCTGATGTGGGCGGCGGCGAAATTGGCCCGACCACGCATCCCCAAAGTCCCAGCAGCAAAGCCATCAATAACCATAAGTGTTTGTGCAAAGCAGTCTCTCTTTCCGTCGGCGCACGCATGCTGCCGCAACGCCAATGCTGCAAAGCAGGCATTGAACCAATGTTAGCCCGGTTCGACGCGTGGTGTCAGTTTTTTCTTAGCGCATCAAAAAAGAGAGGTTTGCACGCCGCCCGACGCGGGACCGCCACCTTTTTTTCCGCTGTTGGCCTTGTCATCTGTTGCGGGCGGTGACGTGGGCGAAGAGGGTTTCGGTGCCGCTGTGGGATCGGGCTTGGGGTCGGGGTCGGGGTCTGGATCGGGCTTGGGCTCTGGCTTGGTGTCGCGCAGGCGCTTCATCCGCACGACGGACTTGGCGCTCAACCGGGCGCCGCGTGCCTGTGGCCCCACCATCTCAATGTCGCCCAAATTGACTTCGATTTCGTTGATGCGCTGCCGCTTGCTGGGGACAAAGGTCAACCGCAGCACGTCGTCAACGTCGCCCGGCAACAAGTAGTCGAGGGAGCCCGCCTTGTCTTTGATGAGCTCGTACTCCCGGTCTTTGATGAACTTGTGGATGTGTACTTTCTTGGCAAAGGCGACGCGGTCTTTGTTGCGGTACACCACCGTAAACACGGCGCCATTTTCGATGTCAAAGGCGTCCCAATACAGCACCTTGCCCGGGATGAGCATCTTCTCGGCGGGACCCACAATGCGGTAGGAGCCGTCCTTGCTGACAAAGAGCACGCGGTCGTACTCGCTCATGGTGATGACGTAGTGCGAGTTTTTCACTTCGCTGCCGAAGAAGCCCGTCTCCTCGTCGTAGCCCACGCGGATGTTTTGGCGCGCCACGGTCCTGCGGTCCACCGACTCGAAGACCTCGATGCGCGACATGCGCGGATACTGGGCACCATATTTGTCGATGAGCCCCTGCAAGTAGGCGATGGTGGTCTGCGTGAGCGCCTTGAGTTTGCGCTGCACGTCTTTGAGAGACGCCAACACTTCATCGAGTTGGCGGCGGTTGCGGCCGATGTCGTAGCGAGAGATGCGGCGGATGCGCAGCTCCAACAGGCGCTCCACGTCTTCGTCGACCATGGGGCGCACGAAGCGCTTTTCAAATGGCTTCATGCCCTCATAAATTTCCATGACCACGCGCGCTTCGGTCTTGGCCTCTTCAATGCGCTTGTAGACACGCTCTTCGATAAAGATTTGCTCCAGCGTCAGCCAGTGCTGCTTGTCGAAGAGCTTGCGCTGCTGGAGCTCGAGTTCGGCGCAGATTTGATCGCGCAGCCGGTCGGTTAAATAGCGCAGGGTTTCGCTGACGCCGAGCTCCGCGGGATGTCCGTCGCGGATGGCGACGATGTTCGACGAGATGGAGACCTCGCAGTCGGTGTAGGCATACAACTGCGGGATGAGCTCGTCGCTGTGCACGCCCCGGGGCAGGTTGATTTCGATCTCGACGTGATCGGTGGTGTAATCGTTGATGGTGCCAACCTTGAGCTTTCCCTTTTGGGCCGCGTTTTCAATGGAGGCGATCACGCTCTCGGTGGTGGTGGAGAAAGGCACCTCGCGGATGATGACGCGCTTGTCGCCCTCTGCCTCAATCCGCGCGCGCACTTTGACCTTGCCGCGCCCGTCGTCGTACTCGGAGACATCGACGATGCCGCCCGTGGGGAAGTCGGGAAACACCTGCGCCGGCTTGTAGTTGAGGATGTCGATTTGCGCCTGGAGCAGCTCCGTGAAGTTGTGGGGCAAAATTTTGGTGGCCATGCCCACCGCGATGCCCTCGACCCCCAGCAACAGCAGCACCGGCAGCTTCACGGGCAAAAACACCGGCTCCTTTTTGCGGCCATCGTAGCTGTCGCGAAACTCGGTGAGCTCTTTGTTGAAGAGTGTTTCGCGGGCCAGCTCGGTCAGCCGGCACTCGATGTAGCGCGCCGCCGCCGCCGCGTGCCCCGTGATGATGTTGCCGAAGTTTCCCTGCTTCTCGATGAAGTACTCTTTGTTGGCCAGCACCACCAAGGCATCGCCGATGGAGGCGTCGCCGTGGGGGTGGAGCTTCATCGTTTCGCCGATGATGTTGGCGACTTTGTGAAACTTGCCGTCGTCGGTTTCGAAGAGGGTTTGCAGGATGCGGCGCTGCACCGGCTTGCAACCGTCGCGGACGTCGGGGATGGCGCGGTCCACAATGACGTAGCTCGCATATTCGAGAAAGTTTCGTTCCATCAAGGGATCGAGCGTTGACATAAAAAAGCTCCCGTAAGAATGGGCTCAGGCCAAGTCCGCAATCAGCCTGTCCACGATGAACTGTTTGCGTTCCGGCGTGTTTTTGCCCATGAAGAAATCCAAGGTTTTGGTGATGTGGCTCATCGACTTTACCGTGACCGGCACGAGGCGCATGTCCCCTCCGATGAAGTGCGAAAACTCTTTGGGGCTGATCTCGCCCAGGCCCTTGAAGCGCGTGATCTCGGGCTTGGCGATTTTCTTGGCCGCCGCGTCCCGCTCTTTTTCGCTGTAGCAGTAGTGGGTCTCCTGCTTGTTGCGCACGCGAAACAGGGGCGTCTCCAGAATGTATACGTGTCCCTTGAGCACCAGCTCGTCGAAGTAGCGCAAGAAGAACGTGAGCAGCAGGTTGCGGATGTGCATGCCGTCCACGTCGGCGTCGGTGGCGATCACGACCTTGTTGTAGCGCAGGCCTTCAATGCCGTCCTCGATGCCCAAGGCGCGCATGATGTTGTACAGCTCTTCGTTTTTGTAGATGGCGTCGCGCTTGAGGCCGTGGCAGTTGAGGGGTTTGCCCTTCAGCGAGAAGATGGCCTGGGTGTAGACATCGCGCGACTGCACCATGGCGCCGCCCGCCGAATCGCCCTCGGTGAGGAAGATGAGGGTGTCTTCGCGGCGATCGAGTTTTTTGCTCTCGGGCGAGGCGTCGTTAAAATGCACCTTGCTGTCGATGAGCTTGGGGATGCGGATGGCCACCTTTTTGGCGCGCTCGCGGGCCTCCCGCTTGATGGAGGAGAGCTCCTTGCGCACGCGCTCGTTTTGCCGGATTTTTTCGAGCAGCTTTTCGGCATCCTGGGGGTTTTTGTGCAGCCACATCTCGACCTGCTCTTTGACCACCTGCAGCACCCAAGGGCGCACGTCCGTGGAGCCGAGCTTGTTCTTCGTTTGGCTCTCGAAGACCGGGTCTTGTACCTTGACCGCCACGGCGCCCACCAAGCCGTCGCGCACATCCTCTCCGGCGAAATTTCTCTTGGCGAACTCGTTGATGCCCTTGAGCACGCCCTCGCGAAAGGCGCTCTGGTGCGTGCCGCCGTCGCTGGTGTACTGGCCGTTGACAAAGCTGAAGTAATTTTCGCCGTAGTTGTGCGTGTGGGTAAACGAAAACGAAATGTGCGTATTGGTGTAATCGACGCACTCGTACACCGTGGGCTCTTTGTCGATTTCCTCTTCCAGCAGATCGCGCAGGCCGCGTTTGCTCAAAAACGTTTGGCCGTTGTAAACGAGCGAGAGCCCGGAGTTTAAGTAGGCGTAGTAGCGCAATCGGTGGTCGATGAACTCCTCGCGCCACGCGTACTCGCCAAAGATGTCGACATCCGGCGTAAAGCGCACGAAGGTGCCGTCGCGCTCCGTGGTTTTTCCCGTCTCTTCATTTTGCAGCAACCCCTTGCCAAATGTGGCGCGGCGAAATTTCCCCCCGCGGTAGGCCACCACCTCGAAGTCGCTCGACAGGGCGTTCACGGCCTTGGTGCCCACGCCGTTTAGGCCCACCGAAAATTGAAACACGTCGTCGTTGTACTTGGCGCCGGTGTTGATTTCGCTCACGCATTCGATGAGTTTGCCCAAGGGGATGCCGCGGCCGTAGTCGCGCACCGTCACGGTGTTGTCGCGGCGCGTCACCTCGATGCGCTTGCCGTTGCCCATAATGAACTCGTCGATGCTGTTGTCGATGACCTCTTTCAGCATGACGTAAATGCCGTCTGCGGGATTGCTGCCCGTGCCAATGCGACCGATGTACATGCCCGTACGCAGGCGAATGTGCTGCAGGGCATCCAGGGTTTTCACCGACTTTTCGTCGTATACCACTTCTTTTTTTGTCATATATTTCCTTAGAGAAATCCGCTGAACAAATGAACCTCTACGCGCTAGATGCCTACCACCAACGCCCGTCTTTATCAATGCGCTGTTCGAACTTGCGCTTTCCAAAGCGCTGCCTATCTTGGGCAAGTGGGTGGCGAAAGGGTTACGAACACAATGGTTTACACACGCACTGGAGACACCGGGCACACCCGATTGGCCAATGGCACAACGGTGGACAAGCATTCGATTCGCGTGGAAGCCTACGGCGCCATCGACGAGGCCATCGCCAGCCTGGGACAGGCCCGCGCCATCTGCGCCATTCCCCGTCTGCAACAAATTCTGTGCTTTTTGAGCCAGCGCTATTTCAACGGCGCCGCTGTCATCGCGAACCCGGCCGAAAACCAAGACATCGCCATTGCACCGCGAGACATCGCCATCGTCGAACGGTACATCGACCAAATTTCGCCCTTGCTGCCGCCCCTCGCAGGTTTCATTTTGCCCGGCAGCACCCCGTTAAACGCGGCGCTGCACATGGCGCGCACCATCACCCGCCGCGCCGAGCGCCGCCTGTGGGAGCTCGCCTCCGTTGAATTGATCGATGCCCCGGTGCTCAAATTCTTCAACCGCGCCTCAGACCTGCTCTTTGTCAGCGCCCGCTACGCCGATCACCTGGTCAACCAACCCGATCACCTGTGGGACAAACACTGGGAGCCCAGCCCGCCCAACGCCTCAGGCACCTCCAACGCCGCGGGTACCTAGCGCAACGCCCGCATCTTCAGATGCTGCAAAAAGCGGATGGCACCGCTGGCGCCCGCAGGCTCGCCGGGCAGAAATGTTTGCGAGAGGCGAAAGTCCGACGTGAAGCGCAACTGCGACGGGGCGTCCTCCACCAGCTTCAGCAGGCGCTCCGGGCACAAGCGGGTGCGCTCGTCGAGGTGACACACCACGCGCTGGGCGTTGGCGTCCAGCCCCACAATGACCAGCTCGCGGCACAGGGCCCGCGCGGTCATGCCCTCGATGAATTGCTCGGCCTCATCGGGCAACGGGCCAAAGCGGTCGATGAGTTCAGCGGCGATGGCGCGCACCTCGGGTTCGTCTAGGGCCAGCGACAGGCGCTTGTAGTACTGCAGGCGCTGCCCCACCTCGGGAATGTACGCCGCGTCGATGTAACCGGGCTGATCGAGGGTGAGCTCGGGCTCCACCGGCGGCTCGGGGACGCGCCCTTGCAACACCTGCGCCGCTTCGTCGATGAGTTCCATGAACATCTCGAAGCCCACCAGGGACGCCTCCCCGGACTGCTCGGCCCCCAACAGATTGCCCGCGCCGCGAATCTCCAAATCCAGCGAGGCCAGCGCAAAACCCGAGCCGAGTTCGGTGTAACGCGTCAAGGCCTCCACGCGGCGTCGCGCGTCGTCGGAGAGCATCTCCAGCGGCGGCACGATCAAAAAGGCAAAGGCCTGGGTGTCGGTGCGCCCCACGCGGCCGCGCATCTGGTAGAGCTGCGCCAGACCCAGGGTGTCGGCGCGATCGATGAGGATGGTGTTGGCCCGCGGGATGTCGAGGCCCGACTCGATAATGGCCGAAGAGACGAGCACATCGACGCGGCCTTCCATGAAGTCGCGCATCACTTGCTCGAGCGCGGTCTCGTTCATCTGCCCGTGCCCCACCGCCACCCGCGCCGCCGGTACCAGCTTGCGGACGCGATCCGCCACGCGCTGGATGCCGCGCACGCGGTTGTGAACGAAGAACACCTGCCCGTCGCGACCCAACTCGCGCTCAATGGCCTGGCGGATCACCGCGTCGTCGTCGTGGCAGATCACGGTGCGAATGGGGCGGCGGTTGAGGGGCGGCGTGCTGATACAGGAGAGATCGCGCAGGCGCAACAACGCCATGTTGAGGGTGCGCGGAATGGGGGTGGCGGTCATGGCCAACGTGTCCACCGAAGCCTTGAGGGCGCGGATGCGCTCTTTGTGGGCCACGCCAAAGCGGTGTTCCTCGTCGACGACCAGCAAGCCGAGTTGTTTAAAGTGAACGTCGGCCGAAAGCAGGCGATGGGTGCCGATGACGATGTCGCAGGTGCCCGACTTCAAGGCGCCGACTGTCTCGGTGTTTTGGGCGGGCGTGCGAAAGCGGCTCAGCATGCGGATGTGCAAGGGCCACGCCGCAAAGCGCTTGCGAAAGCTCTCGTAATGCTGTTGCGCCAGCACCGTGGTGGGCACCAGCACCGCCACCTGCAGCCCGCTCATGACCACGCGAAACGCCGCGCGCATGGCCACCTCGGTTTTGCCAAAGCCCACGTCGCCGCACACCAGGCGGTCCATGGGGCGCTCGGCCTCCAGATCGGCCAAGACCTCGTCGATGACCTGCTGTTGGTCCGGCGTCTCTTCAAAGGGAAAGGCGGCTTCAAATGCGCGAAACATATCGTCGGCTGGCGCCAGGGGCGGGCGCTTGGAGAGGTTGCGGCGCGCGTAAATGTCGAGGAGCTGCGCGGCGATCTCCATGGCGCGTTTGCGTGCGGCGGTGCGCGACACCGAAAAGGTTTGTCCCCCCAGGCGGTCGAGGGGCGGATGGGTTTCAGAGGCCGACTGGTATTTTTGAATGGCGCTTAAGCGGTACACCGGCAGGTAGAGCTTGTCGTTGTTGCGGTAGGCCAGCAGCAAAAAGTCCATCTCGGCGCCGTGGATGTTTTGGCGCACCAGGCCCAAGTACTTGCCGATGCCGTGCTCGGCGTGCACCACCAAGTCTCCCGGGGTGAGCATGCGCAGGTCCAGCGCGCCCGCGCCCTTGGGACCGTGTCGCCTGGCGGTACGCGCCCGCTGCCCAAAGATGTCGGCCTCGCTCAACACGCAGAGCCCCTCGCCCGGGAGGATGCCGCCGCGGGCCAGCTCGCCCACATCGAGATACAGCCCCGGCCTCATGCGCAGGTCGTGTCCGGTCAGCGGCTTCGCGTCCATCTGGCGCGAATGAAACAGCGCGGCCAACCGCTCGCTCTGCCCCTGCGTGTGCGACACGATGATGACGCGATAACCGTCCTCTACCATCGCGTCCAAAAGCCGCGTCAGAATATCGAGGATGTCGCGCCCCTCGGCCTGGCTGAGCGCCCGCAGGGTTTGCCCGCCCAGGGTCATCACTTCGCGCGCGTTCATGTCCAGCGCGTCACCCGCCGCCAACGGCGATGTGTACACCCCCATGCGCTGGCGCAGTTCTTCCGCGACGCCATCCGCCTCCGCCACCAAGTCTGAAAACGAAAACGCGGGATGTCCGGCGTCCACACTGCGCGCATGGGCCAAACGCAATTGATCGTTCGCTCGGGCCATGGCCAAGAAGATCGCCTCGGGGTCTTCGGCCACCACGATGGCATCCTCGGGAAAGTAGTGATGCAAGGGGACGAGGTGGGGTTCAAAGGCGGGCAAAAACCCGTGCACGCCGGCCACCGAGAGCCCGTTTAAGACGTCGTCGATCAAGGCCTTGGAGCGCCCCGTGGGCACATTCACCGCGTCGCAGATCTCGCGCAATCGGTCGGCGATATGCGTGTGCCCCGCCACCTCTTCGGGCAACACCATCTGCCGCGCCGGATGCAGCGTTACCGCGTCGAGATGTGCCACGGTCTCCTGGGTGTCGACGCCAAATACGCGGATGCTCTCCACGGTGTCGTCGAAAAACGCGATGCGAAACGGATGGGCAAACCCCGGCACAAACACATCGACGACAAAGCCCCGCACGGCGCAATTGCCCGGCTCTTCCACCAGGGGCGCCTGCCGATAACCGCTGCGGTGCAGCCACGACGAAAACTGCGCGCGCGGCAAGACGTCGCCCACGCCAACGGAGAGGCAATGGGCCACCAGTCTTTCTTTGGGCTGCTGCCGCAACAGCAAGGTGTCGGCGCTCAGCACGCAAAATCCCCACGGGGACGCCGCGGGATGCGCCAAGCGAAACAGCGTGTGCAGGCGGCGCATGGCGGTGCGCCGGTCGGGAATGACTTGGTCCCAGGGCGTGGCATCCGTCGGCACAAAGCGCAACACGTCTTGGGGCTGCCCCAGGCGTTCGCTCCAATAGCGCAGGTCGCGCTTGAGGGCCACTGCGGCGGCCGGGGTCTCCACAATGGCGACGATGGGGCGCTGCGTGTCCCTTTGCAGGTGGGCCAGCAAAAAAGCCAGGGCCATCCCCGAAGCGCCGCGCAACGGCAACGCGCCGTGTTCCGCATAATGCCGCAACAACGCCGAGCTCGAAGCGCCGTGTCCTGGAGCGGGCCAGTTCAGAAATTGTACGAAGGGGGCCAACGGGGTTCGTTATTCGCTTTTGCCCTCGCTCGTCGGCGCAGGGGCTGGCGCAGGGTTCTCTTGCGGCTTGGGCTCCGCGGGGGCTGCCGGGGCCGGCGATGCATCCGGAGCGGGGACGGCTTGTGGCGCCGCAGTTGGCGCAGGCGCAGGGGTCGGTGCGGGGGCATCTTGTGGCGCGGCGGCGGGAGCAGGGGCAGGGGCGTCTTGCGGTGTCGCCTCGACAGGCGCCGGGGCAGCCGGGGCAGCCGGAGCAGCCGGAGCCGGAGTGGGGCGCGGGGCCGGGGCCGGGACCGGTCGAACAACGGGGCGCACCGGCGCAACCGGAGCCGCCGGAGCCGCCGGAGCCGTTGCTGCGTCGCTATCTGCTGCGCTGTCCACGGCCTCGCTATCCGACGCGGATGGTGATGTCGCGGTGTCGGTCGCGGTGTCCGTCACAGTGTCGGTCGCGGTGTCCGTCAGAGTGTCGGTCGCGGTGTCCGTCACAGTGTCGGTCGCGGCATCCGAAGAGACCACCTGCGCTTCGAGGATATCTGCCGGCGGCGGCGGTGGCGTTTGCGGCGCTTCGCCTGGGGTCTCTGATGCCACAAAGAAATACAGCCCTGCGGCCGCCACCACGGCAAGAATGATCAACACCAAAACCCAAGGAACTTTGGGCGATGTGCTGTCCTGCGCGGATGCCTTCGCCGCAGAAGGCGCTAAGGGCTTGGGGCTTGTTGTCTTGGGGATGTCAATGCGCTGCGTGTGTTCTTCTTCGTCGTCGTCGTCGTCGTCGTCGTCGTCGCCACCGGCACCGCCATCGGCGGCTGGTGCACCTGTGTCCGTTGCCGCGTCCGCGTCGGCATCGGCTTCGGTCGTTTCGGCATCGGCTTCGGTCGCTTCGTCGGACTCCAATTGGTCGAAAGAGAGCTCTTTGTTGGCGGTCTCTGTTGAGGCGTCGCGTGCGGAAGAAACAATGTCACCCGCCAAATCACTCGGCAGGGGCGGCAGTGCATCTTCGCCCTGCACTGCGTCGTCGTCGGCGTCGGATTGGGACTCCAGCACTTGGTCGATGGCCGAGTGCATGTGGGCCAAAAAATCGCCGTCCTCGGTGGCAGGGGCAGGCGCCTGTGAAGAAAAGGAGGTGGCCGAAGCCGGCATTTGGGAGACGCGCTGCTGCAAAACCTTGGAGAGATTTTGGCGGCTCTGTTCATCGAGCTTGATAAACTTGATGCCCATCCCCGCAGGCCGCGGCGGCTCTTCGCCTTCTTTTCGAATCCACACCACGCGCCCCACCCCTTGGATCACCGATGAGTCGTCCTCGAGACGAAAATCGAATTTGATCAGCGTACCCGGCGGCATGGGCTTGGGCGTCCGAATGAAAATGCCGCCTTGGCTGAGGTCGTTGGCGTGTTTTTCGACAAACTCGCTGACCGTTGCACTCTTAAAGCGAATCTTTAAATTCACCGGGATGCGTTCATCGCGCCGCTCTGTCGAAGCCATAAGAACCTCTCAAACCGAAAAACAACTGTTCATTATTTGCTTGGTCGCGCCCAACAAAAGCGCGCGCATCAATTCTTCGTCATGGTCATGGTGAACTTCATTTGCTTTTCTTTGTTGTCGTTCAACACGCCATTTCCTGTGCCCGAGTATTGCTTGTCGCTCTTTTTCAACATGCGGGCTTTCACGTCAAACTTGCCCAGCGGGCCGAGGGTGTACGCCCCAATGACGTAGAAGCCTGCCGCCTTGGGATCGGAGATGGTGCCGCGCATGCCCACCGCGCCAGTGGGACCCACTTGCAGCGTGCCCTCGCCGGTGCGCGTAATGCGGCAGCCCGTGGCCGGCGGCGCGATGCCCAGGGGGAAATCGTCGCTGGTGATGGTGCAGGTATAGTTGCCCAACAGCTCGTCGCCTTCGGTGGAGGGCCCGGCGATGGGCGCGTCGACATTGCTGCTGGCGGGCTTCTTCGCGGTGCCGCCCGCTTTGGCTTCGGGCTGCGCTTCTTCTTCTCCGGTGTCGACGGCGGCGGCAGCCACAGGCGTCAACTCAGTGCGCGGTGGCGCTGGCGGCGCAACGGTTTCAGGGACGACCTCGGGAACCGGGGCAGGCTGCGGTGCGGCGCCTTGGATCAAGTCACAGGCCGACAGAAAAAACAGGGTGGTGAATGCCAAACATACGATTCCAATTTTGTTTCTCACGATATCCTCCTCGTTTTGAAACATTCCAGAGGCCTCGATGGAGGCTTTTTCTGAAATTGTTAATGCTGAGACTGTCGCAGAGATTACATGAAGCGACGGTTTTTTCAAAGAAGGAACAAATGAAAACCGCTAATTCCAGTACCCGCCACCCGGCGGTGGTCGGCGCTCGTCACGGCTCACCGAACGCAGATGACGACGCCTCTTGCGGCGCTGCCAAAGGGCAAACAAGCGCGACGGTCGCCAGTAGCCCGTGACCAACAACGCACCGGTGGCCAAGCCCCCCAAATGGGCGGCGTGACTGACACCTGAGGTGCTCCCGGTAATGAACTCGAGCAGCGCAAAGCCAATGGGAATCACGGCGAAAACCCACCCCTTAATGGGCAAGACACCAAACAAGTAGACCAGCCGCCTCGGCAGCACCAAGGCCCAAGCCGCCACCAAGCCGTACACAGCGCCAGAGGCCCCCACGGTAGACGCGCCCGGAGACAGCCACCAACCGCTCACCAGCACCACGACACCGGCGCTCACACCGCAAATCAAATAAAACTTGAGAAAGGCCCGCCCGCCCCACATTTGCTCCAACGAACCGCCAAACATCCACAAAAACAAGCTGTTGAGCAAAATGTGCATGAAGTCGCTCGCGCTGTGCAGCCACATGTACGTCGCCAATTGCCACACCCATCCCGCCCCCAAAACATCGGCGGGCCGCAGCGCCAACAGCTCGTAAATCTCGGGAAAGCCAGCGCGCACCGTCAGCACCGACAGCAGCCAAATCACCGCATTGGCGATGAGCAACTTCTTCACGACGGGGGTTAGGGGCCAGGGACGCATATCTCGCTCATACACGGGCGGCGGCAAAAGAAATAGCCTTGTTGTTCGCGCGCGACGGGCTTAGGGGCCGCACTCGGATTTGCGGAACCGCGCTTCGAGCTGCGTGAAGTCTTCGGCGGTGCGCACTTGTCGCAGGGCCGCAAAGTAGGTCTCGGTGTCTTTAAAATTGCCGCGGATGAGCACGCCTCGCTCGGTGCTCCCCCGCTGTTTCATGCAGGACATGCGCGCCACCGTCAGGGCCACGCGCTCTGCCGAAAAGGCACCGGATCTCAACTCGTCAATGGCCTCGCTGTAGCGCGGCGCGCCGGGGTGCAAGCGCGACGCCGTCTCCCATGCGTCCAGGGCTTGGGCCACATCGCCCTGCCACAGCCGAAACATGGCGATAAAGGCGTGGGCCTCGGCCTTCACACGCGCGTCCTCAGAGATTTTTTCGGCCTCCAGCGCCGCCTGTTGCACGGCGTCGAAGTCCTCTTTTTGCGCCGACACTTCGCACAACCGAAGCCAGGGCAAGCCCAGGGACGGCGCCGTCTGCGCGGCCTCACGAAACGACGAACGGGCGGCGTCTAAGCGGCGGTTTTGCAACTGCCGTTCGCCCTCGCTCACCTTGACCAGGGCCTGTTCGCGGCGTTGCACAACTTCGTCGAGCGCGCGCATCGCATCGCGATCAGAAAACACCAGCAGGGAGCGCCCCGCCACAAAATGGTAACGGACGCGCATGCTGCGATCGTCGAACTGCATCCCAGCGCCGTGGGTGAACGACTGTTGCTTTTCGGGCTCTGTTTCCAACATCGCGAGCACGTCGTCGAAGTCGAGGCGCGTCGCATCCCGGTGCTGCTGCAGGCGTATGGCGACCAATTTCCCCGCGTAAAACCACAGCGAAGCGACCGGCGCGTCGCTGCGTCCCTCCGCCGTAGCGAGGACCAACTCGCGCAAACCCGGGACGCCGTCCAACGCCACCGCCGCTGTGCCCGGCGCGTGTGAGAACCAACCGAGGACGGCTTCTTCGGCGTGGCCAAACAAGTCGCAAATGCCCGGCCGCTGTTGCGCTTTTAGGGCATCGTGAAGGCGCTCTCCGAAGGGGAGGCTGGGATAGGCGCCAAAGGGCAAGCACGCGTTGGACGACGACGCGCGTTCCTGCGGGGCCGCTGCGCCGGGGCCGGGGGGTGCCTTGTCGGTCTCGGCATCGGCCGCGCGCTGTGATGCAGAACGAGACGCCTCGTTATCGCTCGTAGGTTGTTTCGCATCGGATGAGGCGTCGGCGACAACCTCAGGGGCATCGCCGCGCACCGACGACAGCGCCGCGATGAGCAACAACACGCCCAACGCCGCAGCCGCCACGTGCCACCAGCGCATCCCCCGCATAATAGGCGACAGCCGCGACGGCAGCTTGGCTTCGTTGCAGCGCTGCAAAAAAGACACCGAGAACACCGGTGACAACAAGCGCGCCAACACATAGGGGTACGCCGTCATCCGCAGCGTGGTCCAGGCGTTGGCCCCCACGCGGCTCACCCAGCGCGCCCCGCGTCGACACTGCGTCTTTCCGCGGGCAAGCATCGCGGCTGTGCGTGAGGCGCCCGCTGGTTCGTCCAGCGACTCCAACATCGACAAATCGATGTCCGTGGTGTTGTCGACCTCTAGCTCGACCAGTTGCGAGATGTCGTCGGGTTCCGGAATCCACGCTTCATCGGCATGGGGAGCGGCGGACGGTGCGGTCTCCGGCGACGCAACGCGGGGCACGGCCAACGGCGGACGCGGTGTCGGAGAGGGGGGATTCTCCACGGGCGCAGAAATGCCCGCGAGTGTCTTTTTGCCGATGGCGGGTCTCCCGGATAGCGCGCCCGCAGGCTTTGCGCTCATGATCATGGGCGTCGGCGGCGGCGGCATGCTCGGACGCGGTATGGTCGAAGGCACCTGGCGCACCCGATAACCGCAATGCGGACACTGTTCTTTGCTCGCCGAAATGACGTGCCGACAAACGGGGCAGACGATTTTCTTTGTCATGGGCGCACTCTAACAAAGGCGATGGCAAGTCTCAATATCGGCATGCGCTCACCGCAGGAAACGGCGCAGCGCAGTGAGCCAAAGCCGAAAGAAGAAAAATCCCGTTCCCCCAAAGGCCAACGCTGTGCCCATGGCGCGCGCCGAGGCGGAGAGGGGGAGCAAGGGCCAACAGAGCGCACCCACCGCAAACAACGGCAGCAGGCCCGCGCGCAAATAGGGCGCCCACCGCACCTTGGGGACGCGCCGACGCTCGCTGCGGTGCACACGGCCCAACCATCGCGCTGCAAAGGCGATCAGCAAGGTCTTCCCGGCAAACACCAGGGAGGGCAGCACCAGTTGCAAGGCCCGCGGCAGGGGCCAGGCGCTACCCGAAGGCCATCCCCCGAAGAAAAACGCGGCGCTGAGGGCGGCACCCGAAAACAAAAACACCCAAGCCGCCACCGTCTCGATGGGATGCGGCGACTCCACAGAGCGCGACGCCGAAGGCCACAGCAACGCCAGGGTCCACAACCCCACCAACATGGCCAGCGGATTGTCGAAGATCAGCCATCCAAAGGCGATGCGGTGCTGCACTTCGGAGACCTCGGCAAGCCCCGCGGCCTGGGCGAGCCACACCCCCACGCCCAGCGTGCAGACCGGCGCCATCCAGTGCGCCCCAAAGCCGAACAGTCGCGCGGTCCACTTGGCGCGGCTGTACACGGCGGCCAGCAACATCGCCCCCGTTGCCGCGCTGAAGAGCACCGCGGTCGCGACAAACGAGAGCTTGGGTTGCGCCGACAAAAGGGGCAGCAACAAGGCGGGGATGGTCCCCAGGCTGTAACCGATGGCGCTGCTCGCAGCAATGCGCGGGCGCTCTGTTTTGCCCTTTGACGTTGCGGGAGCGCGCAGGGCAAAAGCAAAGAAAAAGGCCAAGGCCAAGGCCGTCAGCAGCACCGCGAAGAAGTCGTCGCGCGGCATGAGCCAAAAAGAAGCCGCGTCGGTTTGCATCAAGCGCTCTGTGCCGTCGGGGTCCACAAACACAAAGGAGTGCGCCACCTCCAGGTGCAACCCCGTTACATCAGCTAAGTGGTGGATCGCCACGCCGTCCACCATGTGCAAGCGCGCCCCCGTCGATACGCCATGTCGGGCCGCCACCGTTCCGGGAAACACCTGCACCACCTGCACACCAGACTCGCCCTCGTCTACGCGCAACCCCAACCCTTGCAGCGCCTCATGCCCGGCACGCGCGCTGAGCGCCTCCTTGGCCAGCCCCGCGCCGCCGGGATACAGTTGCAGCCGCACGCCGGTTTTCTCCGCGGCGATGCGCACATCGGTTTGGCGCAGCGGCGTGGGAAAGGACACCTCGACGCGCCCCTCGAAAAGCGCGGATTCTGCGCAGAGCTCCGCCATGTTCAAGGTGTTCATCTCCACTTCCACCCATGCGGGATTGGGGCACTTGCCCTCTAGCGTGACCTTGCGCACTTGCGGCGCCTGAAAGGCCGAGACGCGCAGGTGGCCGTCGAAAGTGACCTGCACCGGACCCTCGACAAAGCCCTCGCCGCGGATGCGCAGCACATCTCCGGTTTCGAGGCTCTCGGGTTCCACGGTGTGAATGGTGGCCAGATCTACAGAGAGGCGGGGGTGGCACGCGACCAGCAACCCCAGGGCAACGATGAGCCGTACACCCCAGGTGGCGCTACTGGGCCGCTGTGCGAATGGCATGAATGGCCGCGCGGTAATCGCTGGTGCCGTAAACGGCGTTGCCAGCCACCAGTGTGTCGGCGCCTGCTTCAATGACGGCGCGAGCGGTTTGCGGGTTGATGCCGCCATCCACCTCCAGGCGTATGGGTCGCCCCGAGGCGCGGATCATGTCGCGCACGGCGCGGATACGGGGCAGCGCGGATGGGATGAACTGTTGTCCGCCAAAGCCTGGGTTCACGCTCATGATGAGCACCAGGTCGACCAAGTCGATCACCGGCTCTAGCGCGTGCAAGGGCGTGGCTGGATTGAAGGATACGCCCGCACCCACGCCGAGATCGCGGATCTGTTGCAAGGTGCGGTGCAAGTGGATGCAAGCTTCGGCGTGTACGGTTAAATAGTTGGCCCCCGCCTCGGCAAAGGCCGCCAAGTGTTGCTCGGGGTGCACGATCATTAAATGGACGTCCAGGGGCAACGCCGTCGCCTTGCGGGCCGCGCGCACCACCAGGGGTCCGATGGTGATGTTGGGCACAAAGACCCCGTCCATGACGTCGACGTGAATCCAGTCGGCGCCCGCCACCTCCACGGCTTTGATCTGGGCGTCGAGTTGACCGAAGTCCGCCGAAAGAATGGATGGCGCAATTACAATGTCCGTCATGGGCATCCTCGCAATGTCGGTTGCATTACTTTTGCGGGTCGGCGATGAGCGGCAGTTGCCCGGGCAACACATCGCGGTGATGCGCGAGCACCATGTCGATACCCTCGCGGATGTACACCGCCACCGGCACCTTGGTGCGCCGGCTGAGCTCCTTGAGCTGCTGGTCTTGCGACTCCGTAATGTAAATGGTGGTAGATGTTTTCTTGGATCCGGCCGTCATGCATCGGCTCCTTTAAATGCAATATATCGCCATATATAACACTACATCACCGCACCGACAAGCGCGCAACGCGTCGCGCACCGGTACGCCGGTTGTTCGATTGGTTTTGTCGCAGATGGGGTGGATTTAACGACGACGACGGCGGTTCAAGTCGGCCACTTTGAGGCGCACCGCATGTCGGTCGATCAACTGGGTGGATTTTTCAATGTCGATTTGGTCGGCGGCTGTGTCGCGCATGTGCAGGGCCCGCTCCAGCGCCGCTTCGGTCTCTGCAGCGATGATGTCGTCGCCATGATCGGCTTCGTCGACGAGAATGCGCACCAAACCCACGGTGATCTCAATGATGCCGCCTCCGATGGCGAAGTATTCCAAGTCATCGGGGCCGTCGTCTTTGTTGTAGCGAATGGAGATCACGCCCGCCTTGGCGACCGATACCAGCGGCTCGTGATCGGGAAACACCCCAATCTCACCGTCCACCGTCGGGATCACCACCTCGTAGACTTCGTGGTCAACCTTCACACCCGCGAGCGTTATGAGCTGCAATCTCACGCGGACTCATCCTTCTTCGCGGCCAGCGTCCCGCCCGCCATGTAAAACCAGCTCTCCGGCTTGTCGTCGTACTTGCCAGCCAGGATATCGGCGCAGTCCTGCACGGTGTCTTCGCGCTTGATGTAGGCACCGGGCGTGCCAGTGAATTGCTCGGCAACAAAGAACGGCTGCGCCAAAAAACGCTGCAAACGTCGGGCGCGCTGCACGGTTTGCTTTTGATCGTCGGAGAGCTCCTCCATGCCCAAAATCGCGATGATGTCTTGCAGGTCTTTGTATTGCTGCAACACACGCTGCACTTCGCGGGCCACATTGTAATGCGTCTCGCCCACCACCTCGGGGTCGAGGATGGTCGAGCTGGAGTCCAGCGGATCCACCGCCGGGTAAATGCCGATCTCCGTCAGGCTGCGGTTCAGCACAATCGTCGAGTCGAGGTGGGCAAATGTCGTGGCCGGCGCGGGGTCGGTCAGGTCGTCTGCGGGCACGTACACCGCCTGCACCGAGGTAATGGAACCCTTCTTGGTGCTGGTGATGCGCTCCTGGAGCGCGCCCATCTCTTGCTGCAAGTTGGGCTGGTAACCCACGGCGCTCGGCAAGCGCCCCAACAGCGCCGAGACCTCGGAGCCCGCCTGCGTGAAGCGGAAGATGTTGTCGATGAACAGCAACACGTCTTTGCCCTCATCGCGAAACGCCTCGGCCATGGCGAGCCCGGACAGCGCCACGCGCAGACGCGCCCCCGGCGGCTCATTCATTTGGCCGAACACCAGGCTGGTTTTGGCCAACACGCCCGACTCTTTCATTTCGTAGTAGAGGTCGTTGCCTTCGCGCGTGCGCTCGCCCACCCCGGCAAACACCGAGTTGCCGCTGTGGAACTTGGCGATGTTGCTGATGAGTTCTTGAATCAGCACGGTTTTCCCCACGCCCGCGCCGCCGAACAGGCCGACCTTGCCGCCCTTGGCGATGGGGGCGATCAAGTCGATGACCTTGATACCCGTCTCGAGGATTTCGGTTTTGTTGCTCTGTTCGGAGAGGGTCGGTGGCTCGCGGTGAATGGGCGCCGTACGTCCCTTCAATGCCGGGCCGCCATCGATGGGCTCGCCGACGACGTTGAACATGCGCCCTTGTGTTTCGACGCCAACCGGCACCGAAATCGGCAGCCCCGTCGCCTCCACGGCATCGCCGCGCTTGAGGCCGTCGGTGCTCTGCAAACTAATGGCCCGCACCGTGCGCTCATCCAAGTGCTGCGCCACCTCTACGGTCACCACGTCGTCCCCGCGCTTCACGCGCAATGCTTCATACATCGCAGGCAGGGTCTTGCCATCAAACTCCACGTCGATCACAACGCCGACAATCTGAATAATTTTCCCAACATTGTTTGCCATATATTTCACCTGCGGTTGGTTACATAACTCCACGTCTACGACATCGCCTCTACGCCAGCAGATATCTCGGTCAGTTCCTGAGTGATGGCTCCCTGGCGAGCCTTGTTCATGGCCAGGGTCAAATCATCGACCAGCTCGGTCGCGTTATCCGTCGCGCTCTTCATGGCCATCATGCGCATGCTGTGTTCGGAAGCGCGGGAGTCCAAAAGCGCCTGAAAGAGCTGGGCGCTGATCAGCCGGTAGGCAGCCGCCTTCAACACGTGTCCGACGCTGGGCTCGTACTTGGCCTCGGGCATATTGCCGGGCACTTCACTCTTGGTAAAGCCCGCCGGAAAGAGCCGCTGCGTCGTCGCTGTCTGGGTCATGCTGCTGACAAATTCGGTAAAAATAATATCGACGGCATCCACGGTCTCCGCTTCGTAGGCCGCCTGCGCCGTCTGCAAAATGGCGTGAAACTGCGCGCACTCTGGGTTCTCGGGCAGATCGGCATAAGAGCCCGCCAAGACGACATTTTTTAAACGGGTGACAAACTGCGATGCCTTGCGCCCCACGGCGATGGTTTGGTTGGCCACGCCGTTTTTGCGGTCCGCTTGCAGTTGCACCAGGTACTCTTTAAAGGCGTTGGCATTGTAGGCACCGGCCAACCCCTTGTCGGCGGCGATCAAAATCAACAAGCGCGTCTTCACCGGTCGCGCCACAAACCAGGGGTGATTCCACACGATGCCCTGGGCCGCGAAGTGCGACAAGATGTCGAGGGCCGCCTGGGTGTAGGGCAGCGCGGACTTGGCCGTCTCTTGCGCCCGGCGCATCTTGCTCGCCGCCACCATCTGCATGGCCTTGGTGATCTGCTTGGTGTTGCTCACCGAGCGGATGCGGGATTTCAACTGCCGGATGCTGCCCATGCCTATGCCTCAAATCCCTTCGCCACTTTTTCGGCGGTCTCGCGGACGATGGTTACGATTTGCGCATATTCGTTAAACTTTTTGTCGCCCTTGTTCAGGGTCTCCATTTCGCTCTTGTGCTGCGACCACAGGCGGGTCAACAGGTCGGCTTGCGCGTCCTTGATTTTGGCGGTCACCACATCGTCGAAGAGCCCTTCATTAACGACATAGACGCTGACAGCCTGCTCCCAAATGGCCAGCGGTTGATATTGCGGCTGCTTGAGCAGCTCGGTGAGGCGCTGCCCGCGCTCAATTTGGTGCTTCGTCGCTTCGTCCAGATCGCTGCCGAATTGGGCAAAGGCCGCAAGCTCGCGAAATTGGCTGAGCCCGAGCTTCAACTGGCCAGAGACACTTTTCACCGCTGGCGTTTGGGCGTCGCCTCCCACGCGCGACACCGACAACCCCGCCGAGATGGCCGGGCGGATGCCCTGGTAGAAGAGGTCGGTTTCCATAAAGATTTGGCCGTCCGTAATGGAAATGACGTTGGTCGGAATGTAGGCCGAGATGTCGCCCGCCTGTGTTTCGATGATGGGCAGGGCTGTGAGCGAGCCAGCGCCCAGATCGTCGGAGAGCTTTGCCGAGCGCTCGAGCAGTCGCGAGTGCAGGTAGAACACGTCGCCGGGAAAGGCCTCGCGCCCCGGAGGGCGGCGGAGCAAGAGGGACATTTGGCGGTAGGCCACGGCGTGCTTGGTGAGGTCGTCGTACACCATGAGGGCGTGCTGTCCGTTGTCGCGGAAGTACTCGCCCATGGCCGTGCCCGCATACGGCGCCAGGTAGAGCATCGAAGCGGGATCGCTCGGACCGGTGGCCACGACGATGGTTTGCTCCATGACGCCTTCTTGTTTGAGGCGTTCCACCAAGCGCGCCACCTTCGAGAGTTTTTGTCCAACGGCCACATACACGTTGACCACGCCAGTTTTTTGCTTCGCCTGGTTGATCATGGTGTCGAGAGCGATGGCTGTTTTGCCCGTTTGTCGGTCGCCGATGATCAGCTCGCGCTGTCCGCGGCCGATGGGAAACATCGCGTCGATGGCCATAATGCCCGTCATCAGCGGTTCGTGAACGTGCTTTCGCCCCATCACGCCAATCGCCGAGCGCTCCACCAGTCCGCGTTGCTTGGTGACGATGGGCGGACCGCCGTCCATCGCCTGGCCCAGCGGGTTGACGATGCGTCCGAGGAGCTCTTTGCCCACGGGCACGCTCAACACCTCGCCGCCCAGCCGCACCTTGTTGCCCGCTGCCACAGCGCTGTCGCTGCCGAGCAACACGGCGCCGATCTCGTCCTCCATTAAGTTGAGGGCGAAGGCCTCGACATCGCCAGCGTGGGTTTCGATGCTGACCACTTCGTTAAATCCACACCGCGACAGGCCGTGGATCCAGGCGACACCGTCACCCACTCGGGTTACGATGCCCACCTCCTCGAAGGTCTCGCCGTCGGTCGACAGATTTGCAATTGCCGAACGAAGTGCCTTTGATAATTCTGCTACTTGTAACTCGCTCACTGCCACGACTCCTCTACACCTTGAGTGCTTTCAACTGGTTCAGCGCGTGTCGTAACGTGCCATCCATCTCGTGATCGGCGGTGCGGACCAAGATACCGCCCAACAAGGACGGGTCGGTTCGCTCGCGCAAGTGAAGTGTTTGCGTTTGAAATGCCTGGCGCAATTTGCTGGCGATCAACGTGCGGGTGCTGTCGCTTAGCGGACGCGTGCTCGATACTTCGGCGACCAAGACACCGCGCATCAGCAACGCCGATTCGATGCTCATCACCAATGTATCGGCCTCTTTTATGCGCCGGGTCTCAACGAGATAGGCTGCCAATTCATCGATGACAGCGGAACGCCCCGCTAGCAATTGATCGGCCACGTAATTGGCCAATTGGCGCCGGCTAAAAAGACTCATGCGATCTTGATCCCTTCAACCGCCGAACGGATAAGCTGTTCGTCCACTTTGTCGGTCACCACGCTGCCGATAACCTTTTCGGTGGCGGCCGCAACCAACGTAAGCGTCTCTTGCTGCAGCGCGACCCTCGCTTTGGCCACTTCATTTTGCAGCTCGACTTCGGCCGCGGCGATAATCTGGTCGGCGCGCTCTTGCGACCGCTTTTCGGCTTGATCGATCATCGCGTTGGCTTCCACCTTGGCGCTGGCCAAAATTTCATCGGCATCCCGGCGCGCACCCTTGAGCATTTGCTCAATGTCGGCTTGTGCTTTCAGCGCGTTTTTCTCGGCGTCGGCCGCGGCCTTCAAGCTGTCGGCGATCGCTTGCTCGCGCTTGTCGAGCATCGCGTTTAGCTTGGGAAAGACAAACTTGGTCAAGACGAACAGCAGCAGCAAAAACGCAACCATCTGCAGCAGCAGCAGTTGCCAATCGATGCCCAGCTCTTCGAGGATTGTCTTTTGGGCCACCTCAGCCGCCAAACTGGTAACCGCTGGGATCATTGCTGGCCGAGAATCGTGGGTCCGATGATGGCCACAACGATGGCGATAATGGCCAGGGCGTCAACAAACGCCACCGCCAAAATCATCAAGCCTTGGTATTCTTTGATCTTCTCGGGATTGCGTCCAGCGGCGTTCAACGCTGCCGTGCCGATCAGTCCGGCACCGAGGGCCGCACAGGCCGCAGGAATGGCATAGGTGAGAGCAAATGCAAGTGCGTTCATGGTGTTTGTATCTCCTTTGCTTTTGATGGGCGTGATTGAACCATCAAATGAACCATCAAGAACCGGAAGGGGTTTGATGTTCCGATAAATGTTTTTCGGGCGGGTCGCCATGGCTGACCAGACCCAGCGAAATGAAAACCGTCGTCAACATGAAGAAGACGTATGACTGAATGAAGCCAATAAACAGCTCGAACAGCATGAAGGGCAACAGCGCCACGCCTGCGGCATAGCTGGTGAGAAAGCCAACCATAATGAGCAAGACTTCGCCCGCAAACACATTGCCGAACAGACGCAGGCTGAGGGCCAGCATGCGGGACAATTCGGAGACAATTTCGAGCAAGCCGACAAAGGAACCGATGGGATCGCGGAAGGGATTGACGATGTAGCGGCCGACATTGCCCCAAAAGCCGAGGGCCCTCGCCGCATAAATTTGTGCGGTGACCATGCTGATAATGGCCAGGGCGAACGTGGTGTTCATGTCGGCGAGCAGGCCGCGGTAAATCGGTAGCGGGTGGCTGCCCATGGTGCTGACGGAGCCGACAAAGGGCAGGATGCCAATCCAGTAGTTGGCCAAAATGGTGAAGAACAGCGCGATGGGCAAGGGGGCGATTTTGCGCGCCAGTTTTTTATCGCCGATGATGCCCTCGACCTTTTGATACAGGGTTTCGTAGCCCCAGGTCATCACGCTGACAAAGTGGTTTTTGCGACCGTGCTTGAGGCACCAAACGGTGTAAAAAAAGGCGGCGAGCACGATGGCGTAGCCCAAAACGCCCATCAGCATCGAGTTGGTGACTTTGAAGAACCCAAGTTGAAAAATGGTATCGGCGGCAATGTCGATATGGGGCTTTTTTACATCGGCTGCAGCGGAAAGCAGGGTCATGGGTAGCACCTTTCGGTCGTTTCCGAACAATATGCAAAGACGAGCCGCTTGCTATTTACCGCGACAGCATAACGAACACAAGGCAGATTTGGAAAAATGTACGTTTAAAACGCCGCATTGGGCTGGTGTGCACGCCTATGTAACAGTTGGTGTCTTCGAGGGTGTGGCGCTTACTGCGATCGGACGTTTCGCGTCACCAAAACCGGGCATCCCGCCCCTTCGAGCACGCGGGTGACCACGCTGCCCATCACCATGCTCTCCAGCACGGAGAGTCCGCGTGAGCCGATGACAATCAAATCACAGGCCAGCTCTTCCTCGACATTTAAAATGACGTAGTCGGGGCGACCGCTGCGCGTCAAGAGGGTCACATCCAAACCGGAGGGGGCGAGAATCTCTTTGTAGGTTTCGAGCATGGCCATGGACTTCGCTTCATTGGCTTGCCGCACTTGCTCGGCGTTGGCGCCTCCCAGGGTCATGTGCACCGGCTCCGTGACGTGGAGCAGGTAAACCTTGGGCTTGTGCGCACTGACCAACTGCGCGCCATATCGAACCGCTTCCTTGGAAAATTGCGACCCATCGACAGGCATCAACACCGTGTTTATTTGCAACATACCTCTCCTCCTCAATACACAATGCAATTTGTGACCGCCGCAGCCAGCGGACAGCATTCATTTAATGAAAGAACAAGAAAGTCATTAACACGAACAGCGGTATCAGAATGGCCAGCGACCAAAGCATGTAACCGAAGAAGCTGGGCATTTTAATGCCACCGGACTCGGCGATGGAGCGCACCATAAAGTTGGGGGCGTTGCCGATGTAGGTGTTGGCGCCCATGAAGACCGCGCCGGCTGAAATGGCCATGAGCGTGCCCACCTCTTGCATCAGCACTTCGGGGACACCACCCGCGGTGTTGAAAAATACGAGATACGTTGGCGCGTTGTCCAAGAAGCCCGATAGGGCACCGGTGAGCCAGAAGTACATCGTGTGGTTGTCGGCGCCTTCGGCGGTTTTGACCATGGCGATGATGCCGCTTAGCGCGCCCTCGGAACCCGCCTTCAAAATGGCGATGGCCGGGATCATGGAGAGGAAAATGCCGGCGAAGAGCTTGCCCACTTCGAGGATGGGCTCCCAGCCAAATTCGTTGTAGCGGCGGATGCTCACCGGCGTGATTTTGAGGCTGATGCCCGCCAAGACGAGCAGCATTACGTCGCGGGCGATGTTTTGCAATTCGATGTCGACTTGGAAGACCGTGAAATGTGCATCGGGTTTCCACAAACCGCTCACCAACACGCTGGCCACCACACCGGCGAGCAGCAACAGGTTGTAGCCGCCCTCCAGCCGCAATTTGCCTTCCTTGTCGCCCCCTTCGGGAACGGGCTTGCCCTCTTTGGCGTACAAGTACGAATCGACGGCGAAATAAAGCGCGAGCAAAATACCCGCCAGCACCGCCACGGGGAGCGCCAAGTGGGTGAATGTCCAAAAGAAGCTCACGCCCTTAAGGAAGCCCAAGAACAGCGGTGGGTCGCCCAAGGGGGTGAGGCTGCCGCCGATGTTGGCCACCAAAAAGATAAAGAAAACAATGGTGTGCACTTTGTATTTGCGGTGCGCGATGGCCCGCATCAAGGGGCGGATGAGCAGCATGGCGGCGCCGGTGGTCCCCATCCAGCTCGCGATGAGGGTGCCGATGACCAAGATGAGGGTGTTGACCTGGGGCTTGCCCACCAGGGAGCCCCGCAGACAGACGCCCCCCGAGATGGTGAAGAGCGCCAACAAAAGAACAATAAAGGATATGTATTCAAGAAAGAGCGTGTGGGCCACCGCGTAGATGGCCGCTCCCATGCCGTGAAAAATCGCAAAGGGAACGAGAAAGGCCAGGGCCCAAAACGCCGAGATTTTGCCGTAGTGGTGGTGCCAAAAATTGGGCGTGACGAGCGGCAACAGGGCGATGGACAGCAACATGCACACAAAGGGGATGACCCATACCACGCCGAGTTGTTTGCCCAACGCTTCGGATTGTTCGTGCAAGTTCACCGTAAGAGATTCGGAAAACAAAAACATCCCGACAAACGCCCCAATGGCCAGGAGTGCCAACAGGGATAGCCAACCCGCTTTCTTACGCATTTATCATCCTCCTTCATCGGCAAAACAGCGCACTGCACTATAAAAACAGCGACTCGTTTGGAACACAAAACACTGCGGATTGCCAGATTTTCATGGCGAGATGTACAAAAAAGCCAAAAT
Source organism: Myxococcales bacterium (assembly GCA_012522445.1). GTDB lineage: Bacteria > Myxococcota_A > Polyangia > JAAYKL01 > JAAYKL01 > JAAYKL01. The sequence goes on from JAAYKL010000018.1 coordinate 28,754, forward strand.
GGATGGCGCTTTGTTGCGTGCCGCGCCGAGGTGCCAATCACAACTCGGGCAACGCGTGGCCCTTTTGTTTTTTGGCGCGCAAATAGCGCAAATTGTGCTGCCCCACCCCCGTCACGTGCGACACCACCTCGGCCACGGGCTGGCCATTGTCCTCGAGCTGGCGTCGTTTCGATGGGTTGTTGGACATCAGCCGAACCGGCGCGCCTTTTAAGAAATAGCGCAACACCGCAGCGGCATCCGAAAAGTCCCGCGAATCTTCGGGGAGCCCCAATGACACATTGGCCTGGTATGTGTCTTGGCCTTCATCCTGCAACAGATAAGTAACGGCCTTGGCCCACAACCCGATGCCGCGCCCTTCGTGACTCGACATGTACACCACAGCCCCGCCTTGTGCCGCAATCGCCGCAAAGGCCGCTTCGAGCTGCGGTCCGCACTCGCACCGCATGGAGCCAAACACGTCGCCTGTCATGCAACACGAATGCACGCGCACCAGGGGAGGGGGCGCTGATGGATTGGCAAACCCCGGCGACATGAGGATGGAGTTCACCGACATGTGCTGCTGTAACAGCGTGCGAAACGCCTCCGGCGCCCCGTCGGGTACATTCGCTGCGCTGCGCTGAACTTGGCGCAACTCCACGCGCCGCACAAAGGCATACCAATACAGTTGGTGCTCTTTACCGGCCACCAACACCGGCAGGGGAATGGGCCCCAGCAATGAAATCACATCGCCGTTGCTGACATCGCTGTCCAGCACTTCTCCGCGCAAATTCAACGCGACCAAGCGCCCGCTCTTCAGGAGTTTTTCTTTGATTTTTTGATCGACGTAGCTGAACAAAATAGCGCCCTTTATAGCAATTTTGATTACGGTTTGCCGCCGTGCTGGTGGGGTGTGTCGTTGGAAACAGGCGAGGGAGCTTGGGGCGCAGGTGGCGGATTAACCGGTGTTGCCGACCCGCTGGGCAAGCCGTCTTTGCGCTGCGGTGTCTTGCGCGGTGCCGGTTTCTGAGCTGCCTTGGCGCCCTTCGCGTCCGTGTTTTTTTTGTCTCCTGCTTTGACAGCAGGCTTTGGGGTTGGCGCATAAACAATGCGTGTACGCGCCTCTCGAATGCGCAGATAATTGTCTAACAACTTCTGCAGTTTTTGTGCAGCGGCTGTATCGGTGTGAAAAATGTCATGCTGTTCGCCCATATCCTTTTCTAAATTAAAGAGTTCGAAGGATTGAGACACCAAATTAGCATGCAAGCGATATGAGCCGTGTACCAGTGCCACTTCAGAACGACTCGTGCCCAAAATTTCACTAAACACAGCGCCGTCGGTGAGCATCATTACTGGCCCCAAATCCGAACGCATGCGCTCCTGAGCCGCCCAGGACAATGTGGGAGATCCCTGCGCCAAGAGCCAGGGAAAGGTGTACAGCGAAGACACCGGACGGGTCACGCGATGTCCGGCCACTTTCGGAATGCGCACGAGCATCGCCACCCGCGCCACCTCTTGGTACAAGCTGTCGTGATACTGCCGCCCGTGTTCTTTAAACTCATCGCCGTGGTCACCCATAACGATGAGAATGGTTTTGTTCCATTGCCCCGTGCTCTTTAAGCGATCCACCAAAAACCCAATCTGCTCATCGCTAAAGCGAATCTCTTGGCGAAACCGATCCATGTCTGTTTTGTCGGGCATGTCGGGATAGTGCGCCAAATAAGGTGCGTGTGGGCTTGAGAAAAACACCCAGCCAAAAAAGGGTTTTTTGTCACCCCTTACGCCATCGATGGCCTGTGCGGCTTCCTGGGAAATCTCGAGGTCGCAATCAGGGTCGAGGGTCGAAGGACAAACCAATTTGTTGACATCAAAGCCCTGGCCCAGTCCGTGATTGCGCTTCTCAAAGACCGAAGAAATATTATGCGTGACGCGAAAGGTTCTATACCCCGCACCGCGAAACAAATCGGAAACCCGCAACTCAGACTTGTCGAGGGTGCCGAAGATCGTATTTCGGCTTAAGTGGATTTTTGTAAACGCCGGATAGGTCATGGCCAGCATGCTCGACACCACCACCATGGTCCTTATGCTCGGCGACCAGGCGCTGTCAAAGACAAAGGCCCCTTCGTCGTGCAACAGTTGCAGCAGACGCGGCGTGGTGTTGCGCTTGGGGTCGAAGAGCGACGTTTGGTCGTAGCGCAGGGCCTCCACCGTGATCCACAAAACGTTGTAATTGTTGAGGCGGAAATTGGGGGGCAGCTCGGGCATGCCCGACATTTCTTTAAAGATGTCGACGCCATCAGATGCTGGTGCAAGATCGGCAGCATTCGCTTCGGCAGATCGCGTAAGTTTTTCCAGTTGATCAACCGCGAGGCTGTCGGCCTGCCCTGGCAGCGTAAAGCGCGCATAAAGCGAGCGGGATGCGGCAGCCCATTCCGGCGAGAAGGGAAGCCAACACAAAACGAGCAAATGAACGGCCACGACCCCCAAGAGGCGTCGAATCCACTGCCGCGGCCATGCGTTGCGCGGCACCAAGCGGTACAACAAAACCGCCAGTCCGCCGCTCATCAGCGCAAAGGAGAGCTGCAAGACCGACAGGTGCAAAGTGGGATAGGTTTGCCGAAACAAGAGCTTGTTGAGCACGTGCATGACAATGCCCAGCGCGAGAAACAGGGACGCAAACGCCCACTGGTAGGGCTTGGCAGACCAGCCGGGAAAGGGGCGCGTGGGGGGCCACATAAAAAACAGGGCCATGCCAGCAACCGCGATGCCCAACAGGGCAAACAGCAGCATGAGCGGAATATGGCCTTCGAAGCGCTCATACGAGATAAGGGTGTGGTAACCCGCCAGCGCCAATGCCACGGACAGCAGGATGACCAGGACGACCGCCCAGCGGTGCCACCGCGTTCCGGTCGGAAAATGCGCGCGCAGCAATCCCAGCCAAAACAAAAACCACATCGGCACCATCAAGTGCTTGGCATTGCCCGCGCAGGTGAGGAAGAACAGCCGCGGCACATGCCACAGGGTTTGGCTGTAAATACGAGCGGGGACCTCAAAGAGTTCGACAACCGATACCGCCACGAGCGCCAACAGGGTCGTTATTAAGAGCGCCCAGGACGCGACATGCGATTCTCGTTTCATCGATAAAGTAATCCTTAAGGTTGTGCGGCCAGCAGAATGCCCACCTGGTGTGCAGTGCGGTGTCGAGTCCCGTGGTTAAATACGCTCACAAGATTCGCGTCAAGGGCAAATCCAGATTCGCCGCCCCGCGCACCAGCAGAACGCCAACGAAATGTCACAGAAAATAATCGGGTTCGTTGCCGGGTTTCCACTTCACGTTGCATCCCATGGAGGGCTTCTGTCCGGCTTCATCGATGGGGTCGCCCGCGAGCAGGGCATCGATGGAGGTGCGCAAGTCTGCGCCGGTAACTGGCGTGTCGCTCCCCGGACGGCTGTCGTCGAGCTGGCCGCGGTACACCAGGCGCTGTTGCGCATCGAACAGAAAGAAGTCGGGCGTGCATGCGGCGGTGTAGGCCTTGGCCACTGCTTGGCTCTCATCGTAGAGCACCGGAAACACGAAGCCCAAGTCGCGGGCCATTTTCTGCAGGTGTTCCGGGGCGTCCTGCGGATAGGCGGCGATGTCATTGGCGCTGATCGCCACAATGCCCAGCCCCGACGGCGCGTAATCGCGGCCCAGATCGGCCAGCGCGGTGGCGACGTGCTGCACATAAGGACAATGCACGCTGATAAACATCACCAGCAATCCGCGGGCGTCGGCAAAATCGCCGAGGCGCACCTCGCTGCCCGAAACGACATCGGGGAGTGAAAAGGAAGGTGCCGGTGTTTGCAGGGGCAACATAGTGGATGCGGTCCTTGCCATTTTTTACCTGTCTTTCTGCGCTGAGAAGCGCGGTTACGTGCGGTGGTTTCTGCCGCGTTGTCGCACATTGCCACGACGTTACTTGCCCGGAGCGCGCTGCAACAACTGGCAATGGGCTTCGGCGGTGGCGGCGTTGTTCACATCGCCAATGCGCCGATAGGCCTCGCTCAAACGACAGTGCACCTGGGATTGAAACGGGTCGATGGCGATGGTTTGCAAGAGCGACAAAATGGCCTCCTGTGCTTTGTCCTGTCGCAATCGGGCTTCGGCCAACTGCAGGTGCAACACCGCTTGAAACGGATACAGGCGAATCAGCGGTGCCAAGAAATCCACAGCGTGATCGAGCTGATGCAGATCAATGTAACAACCGGCAATCCGCTGCGCAATGTCGGGCGCGGCGACGCGGTTCTCTTCGGCGGCGGCTTCGTATTTTTCGAGGGCTTCGCGCAGATGACCGCGCAGGCGCAGCAAGTCGCCGAGGCGCAACTGACGCCGCACCTCCGTGTCGTAAAACTCTCGGTCGGGGATGTCACGGGATTGCGCGCCAGCGACGAAGCGCTTCTTTAAAAACGGTGCGATGGTGCGCGGGGTCAGGTGTTTGGCGGTCACCTCCTTTTCCCACCACATCCGCAGCTTGCGCATATCGGCGCGCGTCGTTTTGGCCAGCAGCGACTCCAGGGAGTGTCCATCCGCCATCTCTCGCAACAGCGCGGCCATCCAGTTTTCGTCCGCGGCGTGCGTGTTGACAAACTGCATGAAGCTCAAGGCCTGCGCATAGGCCAACACCGCGTCTTCTTGGCTGGGCATGAACGACACCGATGGGTGAAAGCGGCGAAAGGGAATCAGGCGTCGCTCCGTCGCTGCGCGTTCCAACAAAAAGGCCTCTTCGGGGCTCAACTCGCCGGGGATGAGGTTGCGCCAGGCCGCTTCGTAATACTTGGCCACGCCCTCCTGCAGCCAAATGGGCGCGCGGTTTCGCGACAAGCGCGTAATGAAAACATGCGTGAGTTCGTGCGCCAGCGTGTCGAGCCAGGGGTAGCCGCCACTGATGATGCGCGGCGACAAAATCATGATGCGGTTGTAGCGCGACATGGCCACCGTCGCCGTGGTCTCGATGCGATCGATGGACAGGCCACTCATCGCGGCGAAGTCCGACACCGATGCCAAGATATAGACGCGCACCGGCATGTCGGGCTTGTCCCCAAAGACCGCCTGGAGCGCATCCAGTTGTCGGTTGAGGATGTCGTCGGCGCGTCCCGCCAGCAGGGCGTCCCGCAGGTCGGTATACGCAATCTGGAAATGCCCGTGCCGCCCCTGTTCGGCTTGCCGTGCGCTGAGCACCGCCATGGTGGCCTGGGCGCGATCCCGCCAGTTTTTCCAATCCAGCTCGGTTTTGGAAGCGCCGATGGCCGCCAAAAAATGCGCGTAGGCCGTGGCGTAGTCGCCTTGAAAGAAGGCAAGTTTTCCGCGCAGATACATCGCAGCAGGGGTCTCCGAGGCCGGTGCGGTCAGCGCCGACAAATGCTGCTCAGCCATGGCCATCTGCAGTGACTCCAGCTCCGCGTCGATGGCGGCAAAGGGCTCGGCGAGGGACTGTCCGTGGGCAACAGCCGCTCCCAGGCATAGCGACAAGGCGAAAAAAAGGCCGCCGCCAAATTTAATGCACCAGGGCTTCATAGTACTTCCGTATGGCCTCGCGATAGGTGTCGGGCATTTTGGATTTCATGGCTTCAATGATCTCTTTGCGAAACTTTTTGGGCACCTGGTAATCCGCGGGCAGCGGGATGATCACCTCGCTCTCGCGCGGCAGCGGATGGGTGTCGACCAGCGGGATCTCCTGCCCTGTGCGCAGCTCCTTTCGCAAATTGGCCAAGGCCTCGATCACCTGACTCTGCGCGTTGAGGGCGCGTTGCAGCTCTTTGTTTTCGAGGGACGACACGCCGGTCTTCATGTCCTCGACTACCGCGTCCAGGGTTTGCGACGCGCGCCGCGAAATGTATCGCGTATCGCCCTCTTGCTCGCGCAGCCATTTGATGAGTTTTCGCGTCCGGGCCAACAAATGGCGTTGTTCCGCGGCCCTGATCTTGGCGGCCCGCTTATCGGCTGCGGTAAAAATTTGCCCGGGCCTGGGAAAGGACGCGTCGATGTCGGCGCGTAGCTCCGCGTTGAGCTTGACGATTTTTTCCAGGGAGTCCGAAGAGGTCTTCCCGGCGCTCTGCAGCCATTCGTCCAAACTCGCCGCCGATTGACGCGCCTGCTCCAAATCCCCTTGTCCAATGGAAAACTCCAAGTCGCCCAACATGCGCGACAGGGCTTTGCTGTCTTCTTTTTTCCACTGCGCATCGGCGAGCATCGCCGCGGAGATTTTTTTCATCTGCGACACCCGCGCGAGTTGACGCACGACCCAGTCGTCGATCTTTTTTTGCATGAGCGAGATCAGTTGCTCTTTGTAGCGGCGCTCCAAGGCCAGCGTGTCGCGGCGCACCTGGACTTGCGTCGCCTCGATGGCCTGTGTCCGCGTCATCAGATTGTCCATGAACTTTTCTTCTTCGCCAAATCGCTCGGTGCGAAACGCCATCCGCCCGCTCTCAAGCGACGCCATCAATGCGGCGACATCCCGCTTGATGCGCTCCGCCAAATGGACCGCGCTCGCGACATCCCCCGCGGCCAACAGCTCTCGCAAATGCTGCAGGGCCGCGTGCAGGTCTTGTCCGCCGGACAGCGATGGCTGCACGTGGTGATAGGAGACCTGGCCCCGGATTTCTTCGAGTTTTTCGCGCAGTTGCACCAGTTGCGCTTCCATGCGCGCGATGGTGTCCAGCAGGGCGCCTCGCACGCGCTCAGACCGATTGTCATCGTATTGGCGCACCAATGTTTCGAGGTGATTGCGCTCCTTTTCGAGCCACTCTCCCCGCGCGCCCAACGACTTGAACTGCTGCTCGAGAATCATGTCGTCCACCCGGACGATGGCAGTTTCAATCAGGCGCACAAACACCCGGTTGACGCTGATTAAGCGCTGTTTGTTTTTCGCCGCATTGCGCATCAGGCGAGATTCGTGAATCAACTGGTTGGAGAGGTCTTGGCGCACCCGAATCCACAGCTCGCGCATCAGGGGAGAGATGCCCGCGTTGTCCTCCATGTCCACGATCAGTTTGGCGATGCCCGACAGCACATCTTCGGTGCTGTTGCGCAAATTCACGTGTTCCAGTTCCTGCATGGCCGCATCGCGATGACGCATGCGCTTGGCGAGCAAGTCCACCATCTTGTCGAGCAGCTCTCCCTGCCGACGCACCAGATCTGCGCGTTGGCTCAACGGCGTGCGCACCCGCACCAGCAGGGGCTCGGAGCTGCCCGACTTGGGACCGTGCACCGTGTCGTTGTCGAAGGCCTGCAACACCAACTCCACCTGCGCGTTTTCTCCGGTGGCAATCGCCCCCAACGACCACAAATACTTACCGGACACGCTTTCCTCAGCGGCGGTGTGAAACGCGTTGATCGTGCGGCGCGATTCGTTTTGCTCTGCCCCCCTCACGATCAAATCGATGCGGCTCAAGCTGTGATCATCTATCGCTTCGTACTGCAGCAGAATTTCGCCGTTCATCTCCATCTCGACACGCCCCACCGGGGAGAGCAGTTTGATAAACGGATGCTGATCCGCCTCTAGGCTCACCGGCGTTCGCGGTCCGTGCACTTCCTTGGTTCGGCTGGAGAGCGACACCGAAAACCAGTCGCCCTCCATAAAGGCAAAGCGCCCCGACACGCTGCCATCGGGCGCCACATTTAGGGCAAAGCGCGCCCCCGTGGACAGCAGGACAAATCCGTCCACGGCGTCGGGCAAAAGAGAACGCGCCTGCAGGGCGATCTCGGTCCCGGCCGGCGCCCGCACCCCGCCCGATACGCCTGTCAGCACACGCGCTTCTCGCTGGAGATAATGCGGATAGCGCAACGTCACCACCATGTCGGAGACAACCGGGGAGACCTCGTCGACGCGCCCCATGAGCCCGGGCACCTGCGGTTCGGAGAACAACAAGCGCCACCCGGTAGATGCAACGGCGGGTCGCACCCACACCATCGACGCAAAGGCCATCATCGACACTGCCAGAAAGAGCATCGGCAGCGCGAGCATCCGCAGTGGAAACACCGCTGCCGGAGAAATGCCCAACAAGTGCTTGCGGGCGTCCTGCAGCGCAGCGGCGAGCAGATCTTCGGAAAACGCCGCGGGAGAAGGCAGACGGCTAAACTCACTGGCCGAACGCATGGACGATGCCAAGTCCGGAAACGCGTTGCCCAAAATCCGCGCCATGCCGTCGGCAGCTTGGATGCGCCGCCACGGGCGCCACAATGCCACCGCGATCACGAAAGCCACCACGGCGATCAACAGGCTCCATCCCGCGACGCGCACCCCCAGCCCGCCCCACCAACCCAGGGCAAAAATAAGCGCCGTAAAAATGAGGATCGCGGTGCCCAAACACCAGGCCAAACCGCTGGTGAGGGTGAGGCGACGACCGCGCGTTTGCAATGCGCCGAGCGTCTCGGTGAACTCTTGTGAGGCCTTTACGAAGCCCGCATTTTGTGTATGGCTATCCATGGCTGCATCATCTATTGCCGTCGCAACAACGCACCATAACACAACCGCATTCGGGGCATGAACCCCACAGGAGAAGAAACATGGCCATCACCCAACGACGCATTATTGCGGTGGCCGGTTCCAAGGGCGGCGTGGGCGCCAGCATGGTGGTGGCCAACCTGGGGTTCTTTCTGGCCCAAATCGGAAAGCGCGTCCTCTTGGTCGACTGCCATCGCGATAGCGCTGGGCTCCATGCCTGGCTGGCCATCCAACGCCCCGAAAAAGGCCTCGATGACCTCTTATCGGGCCAATGCAGCACCGCCTCCGAAGCCGCCGCAGAGACCCGCATCAACGGGCTCTACCTCCTGGCCAGCAGCGCCAACCCCATGCGCGCCACCCACTGGCGCCCCGAGGAGGTCGCCACCCTGCAGCAGCACCTCGCCACCATCGAAGCCGACTACATTATCCTCGACCTGCCCAGCGGCACCCGCCCCGCGGTCCTCCCCCTTTTGTGGGCAGCGGATTATCCCATCATCGTCTCCCAAGCCACCGGTGACGCCATCGAATCCGCCTACCACCTCATGAGCGCCGCCTGGTGGCACCGGGCACAACGCGCGCTCGCCGCCATCGACACCGATGACGACACCGCCGGCACCCTGCGCGAAGCGGTGATGCGAAACACACAACTGCGCACCCCGCGGGCCACCATGGCCCACATCGCCTCCCACGCGGAGTCTGCGGAGTGGCTGCCGAAATTCGAAGCCGAACTCAGCGCCTTCCGGCCCCTAATTATCGTCAACCAAACGCGCATTAAAGAGGATGAAGAACTCGCCGGTGCCATGCGATCCGCGGCCACGCGCTGGCTCGGCCTCATCCCCGAGGTCCTGGGCTCCATCGGGTGGGACGACAACGTGTGGTTGGCGTTGCGCCGCAGCAAACAGCTCCTCATCGATTTCACCAACACCCGGGCCAGCCGCGACCTCGAGCAAATCGTGCGCCGCCTGTTGCAATTGCAACACCGCGAGCACGCCTCGCTCCCCCTGCCACCGCCCCTGGACGCCCAAAACCTCTACGAAGTTCTCGAGGTGTATCCCGGCGCCTCCGAGGAGGAAATCCGCCGCGCCTTCAAGCAAATCCGCACCTGGTTTGCCCCCGACAGCATCGCGGTTCAAGGCGTTTGCTCCGAGGCCGAACGACAGCACTTTCAACAACTGGCCGAAGACGCCCACGCCCTGCTCGTCGATCGCTTCCGGCGACGCGAATACGACCGCACCCACTTCCCCGACGGGTTTTCAGCGCTCTCCGAACGCCCTTATGCCGCCCGCGAGCCCATCGGCGGCGCTGTCTTGGCCGCGCGGGAGACCCTCCCCGAGGTGGTGCTGCGCGACGACCAGTTTGTCGATGGCGCCTTTCTCGGCCGCATCCGCAAAGAGCACAATGTCGAGCTCGTCGACATCTCCAACCGGGCCAAAATCTCAGTGGCCTATCTCAGGGCCATCGAAGAGGAGCGCTTCAACGACTTGCCCGCCGCCGTCTTCACCCGCGGTTTTGTGCACGAGTTCGCCCGCTACTTAAAAATCGACCCGCGCCGCGCCACCAACGACTTCATGGCCAAGTACGAATCCTTCATGGAGCACCGAAAATCGAAATAACTTTTTTTTGTTCCGCGTTCCGAAATCAGGTAATAGTGAATTGTTCAATATACTGAACACGCAATCATGTGTTGCTCGCACTGGAGATCGCAATGAATCACCCAATTAGCGTTTTTTTGGCTGGCGCCACCGGCGCATCCGACACGCCTGCCTCTGGCAGCGTCGCGCAACTGCTGCAGCTCGTCACCACCGCTTCCCCCATTGTTCGCACCATCTTCTTCATCTTGGTGGCCTTCATTCTCCTGTGCATCTTCATCACGATTTACAAGTTCATCCAAATCCAACGCGCGCAGCGACAAACCCGGCGTTTTCTCAACGTCTTCTGGAGCGCCAAGCGCCTCGAGGTCATCTACCAAGCCGCCGAAGCGCAGCACCGCAGCCCGGTGTCGCAACTGTTTAAGGCCGGATACATCGAGCTCTCCCGGCTCAAAGGCCCGCGCGATCACAAAGAAAACACCGCCGCTGCCACAGACGAAGAGACCAGCGCCGGCGGCATCGGAAACGTCGAGCGCGCCCTGCGCCGCGCCGCCACCACCGAAATCACGCACCTCGAGAGCATGGTCCCCATCTTGGCCACCAACGGCGCCACCGCCCCGTTCATCGGGCTCCTGGGCACGGTCATCGGCATCATGATCTCCTTCTTCGACATCAGCGCCAGCGGATCCACGGGCCTCGACGTCGTCGCCAAAGGCATCTCCGAAGCCCTGCTCGTCACCGCGGTGGGCCTCGTCTCCGCCATTCCCGCCGTCATCTCCTACAACTACTTTCAGCGCCGCATCCACGTGCTCTCCGCCGAAATGGACAACTTCTCCGCCGACTTTCTCAACATCGTGAAACGCCATTTTCTCAAGTAGGAGGTCGGGATGCCCAAACTGCCAAACGGCCGCTCCGGCTCGGTGATGAGCGAAATCAACATCACGCCCTTCGTGGATGTGATGCTGGTGCTGCTCATCATTTTTATGATCACCACCCCCATGATGGGCAAGGGGGTCGACATCGAATTGCCCAAGGCCGACGCCCAACCCATGGAAGTCGACGAGTCCAAGCTCGTCATGACCATCGACAGCGAGCGCCGCGTCTTCCTCGGCGAAACCCTCGTGCCCAACGAGCGCCTCGAAGAGGCCCTCCTGAGCAACGAACGCCTACAGCGCGAAGGCGAGCTCTACCTGCAGGCCGATCAAAACATCCCCTACGGCTTCGTGGTGCAGGTCATGGCCATCGTCAAAAAAGCCGGCATCCCCAAGCTGGGCATGATCACCGACCCCATGCAAACCGACTGGCCGCCCACCGCCGACGCCAGCGCACCATAACGCACGCCACCGCCGCGCTGTTAACAGCGGCAGACCAACACCATTTGCGGATGACACAGTTGCCGGTGCGGCTATTCTTCGGCGCCGATGACAGTGAGGAATTCGTTGCGCAACACCGCCTCGGTGCGAAAGGCACCAGCGTACTCGGAGGTGATGGCGCGGCTGCCGGGTTTGCGCACCCCGCGGATCACCATGCACAACTGTTCGGCGTCGATGATGCAGGCCGCACCCGCGGCGCCCAGGTGCGTCATCAGCGCGTCGCAGACGTTTTTTACGATGTCCTCTTGGAGGGTGAGGCGGCGCGAATAGCAGTCGAGCAGCTCGGCGATGCGCGAAAAGCCGACGATGCGCGTGGTGGGCACATAGGCGATGTGCGCGATACCGTGACAGGGCATGAGGTGGTGCGGGCACATCGACTGAAAGGTGAGGTTGCGGATGACGACCATGCCGTGATCGCTGCGGGCCTCCATCGTGCTTTGCAAAATAACGCCCGGATCGGCGTCGTAGCCGTTGAGCAGATCGTCGAGCCAGGTGTTGGCGGTGCGCACGGGCGTGTCGAGCAATTCGGGATAGCGCCCCGGAGAGCGATCGACGGCGCGCAGCACGTCTTCAAAGGCCTTGGTCAAACGGGCGAGTTTTTCATCTCTGGTCATGTCTTTTTAAAATGCCGGGAGCGCCGGAGCGCCAGGTGGCATCACTCCGGAATAATGCCTGTGATTTCGGGGATTTCGGCCTGCAGGGCCCGCAAGACGCCCATTTGCAGCGTGATTTGGGCCGACGGGCAACCGCGACAAGCGCCCTGAAGCGCCACCTTCACGTTGTTGCCATCCATGCCGCGGTATTCAATGCCCCCGCCATCGCGTTCCAGTGCCGGGCGAATGTGCTCGTCGATGATCTTAATGATTTTTTCTTCCATGATGTGTTTCCTTCAGTTGTGGATGCAGACAACCCATGAACCCCGCAAACGGGTGCCGAGACTATACATGAATCACCGCATTCTAGCCTGCAAAAACAACGCGATTTTCAGTCTCACAGACAGTCCACCTTGTCTGCCACAGTAGCCGTAAAAGATATCCGTGTGTTTGGTCTTGCCCTGAATTTGTGGACAGCTGACTTAATGGGGATAATCCCCGGAGGGGGCAGTGATGTCCAAACGAAAAAGAAGAACATTTACGAAAGAGCAGAAGGCTGACGCGGTGCGGTTGGTACGGACGAGCGGAGAGTCGATCGGGACGGTCGCCCGTAACCTCGACATCGGTGAAAACTCGCTGCGGCAGTGGGTTGCGCAGGCCAACATCGATGAGGGCAAGGGCCCCGAGGGCGCCTGGAC
>JAAYKL010000120.1 GCA_012522445.1 Myxococcales bacterium
CCTCTCGCCGTTACTTGCAGGGACACTGGCTGGTGGCGTTTCCCGTTGGGTCATTGCGACCTCCGGTGCTGCGGCCCGTTGCCGACATCGCGGCCTAGACGCACTCACAACGGCCACAACGGCAACTCGGTCATGCGCTTTTACAGCGGATTTCTTGCCCGAAAGGCCCCGGTGTATCCGCAGCGCCTTTTTGCCGACCAAACCGAGCCAACAGCGCATGCCCACACCTTATTTTCGTTGATTGGGCTTCCACAACACGCCCCGAGGAGCGTTTTCTCTGCCGCAGCATCACATCCACCGCAAAACACTCTGAAAACATATCGCCCGCGGACAAAAACGTGGCAAATGTGTTGTTTTTCCGTATAATTGAAACCACAGCACAAAATGACACCAATGGAGGGACCTGCAGCATGACCCAAAAAGAGCGCCCCATCCGAGTCCTTATTCTCGACGATGAGGCCCCCATTCGCGAGAGCCTAGCCAGCTACTTGGAGGATACCAACCTGCGGGTCCAAACCGCGGGCAACGCCGAAGAGGCCCTTGAAAAACTCACCCACTGCGCCTACGACATCGCCATTGTCGACGTGCGCCTACCCGGCATGGACGGCGAAAACTTCATCCTCGAAGCCCACCGCATTTGCCCCCGCCTCAAGTACATTTTGCACACCGGAACAGTGAACTACGAACTCTCCCCGGCCATGCGCGCCATCGGCATGCGCCCCGACGACGTCCTCCTTAAACCCGTGGCCAGACTCACGCGCTTCACCGACACCATTCGCCAACTGCTCGAGGACTAACCAGCCCTCACCCCCCCCACAACTCGTCCCCTACTCTTTTGTACGCCGGGCCAAGTGCGCCCCCAAGACCGCGCCCGTCGGCGTGTCGCACTGGGCCACCTCTTCGGGGGTACCGTAGGCCACCACTTCGCCTCCGGCCTCGCCCGGCCCCGGTCCCAGCTCAATGACGTGATCGGCGTCGGCGATGACATCGAGATGATGCTCCACCGCCAGCACGGTGTTGCCGGCGTCCACCAGGGCATGGAGCACTTCGAGCAGCACCTGGACATCGCTGGCGTGCAGGCCGCAGGTGGGCTCATCGAGGATGTAACAAGTGCGGCTCCCAACGCGCCCCATCAACTCGCGGGACAACTTAAGGCGCTGGGCCTCGCCTCCCGACAGCGTGTGAGCGCCCTGCCCCAACGCAAGGTAACCCAGGCCGATGCGGCGCAGCACGTCGAGCTTGGCGTGCAGGCGCGGATGATGTTCGAAGAAGGTCGCGGCCTCGGCAATGGTGAGGGCGAGCACCGCGTCGATGTTGAGACCGCGGTAGGCCACCTCCAGGGTTTCGCGGTTAAAGCGTCGTCCCTGGCACACCTCGCACAGAGTGGCGGCATCGGGCAAGAAGGCCATCTCAATGCGCAGCCAACCCTCGCCACCGCAAGCCTCGCAGCGGCCGCCTTTTAGGTTAAAGGAAAAACGGCGGGCGTCCCAACCGCGCACGCGGCTCTCGGGCAGCGCAGCAAAGAGCTCGCGGATGTCCCGCAGCACCCCGGTGTACGTGGCTGGATTCGAGCGGTGCGTCAGGCCGATGGGGCGTTGGTCCACCGCCACCACCCGGTCGACGTGACGCGCCCCCATCAGAGTCTTTCGTTGCGGCCCCTTGGGATGGCGGCAGGACTGTTGCAAGCGCGGCAGCAGCGTGTCCATCACCAGGGAGCTCTTGCCCGAGCCCGACACCCCAGTCACCGCCACAAAAACTCCCAGGGGAAAGCGCACGGTCACGTCTTTGAGATTGTGGGTACAAGCGTTTTTCAGGGTGATTGCGCGATCGGTTACCGGACGCCGCTGCCGCACCGCCGCCACCTGCAAGCGACCGCTGAGGTAATCACCGGTTACCGATTCGCGATTTTTGGCCACCTGCGCCGGGGTGCCCGTAGCCACCACTTCGCCGCCCGCCGTGCCCGCACCCGGTCCCATATCGATGAGGTGATCCGCAGCCCGCAGGGTATCGCTGTCGTGCTCCACCACTACCACGGTGTTCTCCTGGGACACCAATGCCCGCAAGGTATCGAGCAAGCGCGCGTTGTCCTGGGCGTGCAATCCCGCCGAAGGTTCGTCCAGCACGTAACACACGCCGCACAGCGACGCACCCAGTTGGGTGGCGATGCGCACGCGTTGGGACTCGCCCCCCGAGAGGGTGTTCGCCCGGCGCGACAAACTGAGGTAGCCCAAACCGATGCGCGATAAGAACCCCAAGCGCGACTGTATTTCAGTGCGCAATGGGGCCGCGATGGCCTGTTGCCGCGACGGCAGAGCGAGGTCGGAAAAAAACGACGCCAACGCCGACACCGTCATCTCGCTGAGTTCGGCGATGTGCGCGCCCCCCACGCGCACCGACAAAGACTCGGGCTTCAGGCGGCGTCCCTGGCACGCGTCGCAAATCGCGGCGCTCATGTAAGGCGCGAACTCGTCGGCCGCAGCGCCGTGGTCGGCGACATCGAATTCGTCGCGATTGCGCCGCAGGTATTCCTTGTATCGGCGCTCAAGATTGGGAATGACACCCTCAAAGACGCGCTGAAAGGTTTGGGTGCTCGCAGCCCCGGTCACGGTAAAGCGCACCTCGGCGTCGCTCCCTTCGAGCAGCAGTTGGTGCGCCGCGCCGGACAAATCCCGCCAAGGCGAAAAGGGGTCGATGTGCCACTGAACCGCCACCGCGTCGAGCAGCGCGCGAAAGTAATGAGCGCTGCGCCGCGTCCACGGGGCGATGGCGCCGTCCCGCAGCGAGAGACCGGGGTCGGGGATAATTTTGTCGACGTCGAAGCGCCGCACCTCGCCCAGCCCGGCGCATTGCGGACAGGCTCCCTTGGGTGCATTGAACGAAAAATCGGCGGGCGTAAATTCGGGTTGGACCGCACCGCAGGCAGCGCATGCAGTTTGCGAGGTGAACGCGTGGACCAAACCATCTTCCTGGGCCAGGCGCACCTGTCCTCCGGATTCCTCCAGGGCGAGTTCCAAGCTGTCCGCCAGGCGGTTGCGCATGTTGGGAGCGCTCACCAGGCGGTCCACCACCACGTCGATGTCCCACGGGGCCTTGGGCATTTTGGCGGCGCGTTCATCGAGGTCGCGCGGGGCGCCGTTGACCAACACGCGGACGTAGCCGTTTTTTTGCAGGCGCTGGAACAGGGCCTTGGGGCTGTCGGTAAGACCGCGTGCCACGGGCGCCAGCACCGAGAAGCGCGTACCCTCGGGCAAGAGTGTCACTGCCGCGTCCAGCATTTGATCGAGGGTGAAGGGCGCGATTTCGGCGCCGCAGGCCACGCAATGCGGGGTGCCGGCCCGGGCGAAGAGCAGGCGCAAGAAGTCGTGGATTTCGGTGACCGTGCCCACGGTGGCGCGCGGGTGATGGGTGCCGACGCGCTGGGCAATGGCCACGGTGGGCGGCAGGCCGTCGATGCGATCCACGTCGGGCCGGGGCAGGCGAGCGACCATGTGGCGGGCGCTCACCGAGAGCGACTCGACGTAGCGGCGCTGCCCCTCGGCGTAGAGCGTGTCAAAGGCCAACGAGGACTTGCCCGAGCCCGAGGGACCGGTGATGACCACCAGGCGCTCCCGGGGGATGACCACATCGATATCTTTGAGGTTGTGGGTACGGGCGCCGTGGATGCGAATCGCCTTCACGCGGTGGGCTCCGTCGGCGGGCGCTGGCACTCCCAGTCGCGCAAAATGACGGGGATTTCGTCGAGCAAATCGCCGGCCAACATGGCGGCGCGCGACAACCGGAGCGCTGCGACGTCCCCGGCCACACCGTGGAGATAGGTGCCCACGATGGCCGCGTCCAGCGGGGAAAGGCCCTGGGCCAAGAAGCCACCGATCATGCCCGCCAGCACGTCACCGGTTCCTGCGGTGGCCATGCCCGGGTTGCCGGTGGGGTTGATGAAGATGCGACCGTCCGGTGCGGCGATGACGGTGCGCGCGCCCTTGAGCACCACCACCGCCTTGTGCCACTCCGCCAAGGAACGCGCCGCCTGGATGCGGTCGGCCTGGACTTCGAGGACGGTTTTGCCGCTCAGCCGCGCCATTTCGCCGGGATGGGGCGTGAGCACCAGGGGAGCAGTAATGCGCCCAGCCGCCGTGGGATCCGCCGCCAGCATGTTGAGACCGTCGGCGTCCACCACCGCGGGCACCGCGATCATTTGCAGCAGGCGCATCACCAGGTTGCTGATGCCCGGCGCCGTGGTCAGCCCCGGCCCCACCACCAGCGCGCGCTTGCCGTCCAGCAGAGCCTCTAAGCGTTTCATGTGGCGGTCGTTGATGGCGGCGTCCACCTTTTCCATCACGCCCTCCACCATGATCTCGGTGCAGCGCGATTCGATGACCGGCTGGGCCAAGCTCGTCGTGGCGATGGTGGCCAATCCCGTTCCCACGCGCAGGGCGCCGTTGCCCGCCATCACCGCAGCCCCGGACTTGCCCAGGGAGCCCGCCAGCAACAGCAGGTGACCGCAGGTGCCCTTGTGAGCGTCGGCGGGGCGTCCGGGCAGCCGCGCGCGCATCATTTCGCCGTGCAGCACCTCGCCGTTGATGCCCGCCTGGGTGGACACCGCGCCGGGCACACCGATGGGAACGACGTGGCACCGCCCCGCCAGCGAGGACCCAGGGTGCAGGACCAATCCGGTTTTGTAGTGGCCGAAGGTCACCGTTTCCGCTGCGCGCACCGCGGTGTTGGCCGGCACGCCGCGATCTGCGTCGAGCCCCGAGGGCACGTCCACCGCTAGGATGGGCACCCCAGCGTCGTTCATGATGTCGATGATGTCGGCGAACTGTCCCTCCACTGGACGAGAGATCCCTGTGCCCAGCAGCGCGTCCACCACCACCGACGCCTGGCGCAGCTCGTCCTTCAGATCGATGAGGGCCGTAATGCGGGTGATGTCTTCGAAGCAAGCCCCCATGCGCCGTAAAACTTGGTAATTGGGCAACGCGTCGCCAGCGATGCGCTCGGGGTTTACCGCCAGGTGCACCGTCACGTCGTAACCGGCGTTCAACAGATGCCGCGCCGCCACAAAGCCGTCGCCGCCGTTATTGCCCGGCCCCGCCACAATGGAGATGTGCCGCGTTCGGTCGCCACCGGCCATGCGCGCTGCCATTTCGGCCACCGCGCGTCCGGCGTTCTCCATGAGCACCACCCCCGCGATGCCCACCTCCGCCATGGCGATGCGGTCGTACTCGCGCATCTGCTGGCGGCTCATAAAATAATGCGAATGCCAATGTGTCGTCATGGAGCTCCTTCGATGATCACCACGGCCACCGCCATGCCACCGGCGTGGGAGAGGGTGAGCCAAGTGCGCACCGCGCCCAGTTGGGCGAACCGCGCCGCCGCCGCTCCCGCCAGTTGCAATTCCGGTGCACCGTCCGGACGATTTTGCACCCAGATGTCGTGCCACTTCATTCCCGTGGGCGCCCCCAGCGCCTTGATGGCCGCCTCCTTGGCCGCCCAACGTGCCGCCAATCTCTCGCCTTGGGCGCGTCCGGTGGCGTAACGCCGTTCGGTCTCGGTAAACACTTTGTCGACAAAGGCATCGCCCTGCCGCGCCACGATGTCCTCGATGCGCTGTACCGGACAGATGTCGACGCCCACGCCGAGGATCATGGCCGGTCCATGGCCTCCAACATTTGCCGCACTGCGGCGTCTAGGCCCACGAAGATCGCCCGTGCGATGATGGCGTGGCCGATGTTCAACTCCTCGACCTCGGGGATGCGGCTCACCGGCGCGACATTGTGGTAATGCAGCCCGTGCCCCGCTGCCACGCGCAATCCGATTTTGGCCGCGTGCTGTGCGGCGGTGGTCAGGCGCGCCAATTCGGCGGCCACTTGACTGGCAGGAGCCTCGGCGTAATCCCCGGTGTGCAGTTCCACCATTTGTGCCCCCACCGCCTTGGCGGCCTCCACCTCGCGCAGATCAGGGTCGATGAACAAGCTCACGCAAATGCCCGCGTCCACCAATGTTTTCACGGCAGCAGCGATCTCCGCCTGGTGGGCGCTCACCGCCATTCCCCCCTCGGTGGTGCGCTCCTCGCGCTTCTCGGGCACCAGGGTGCACATATCGGGGCGCACGCGACAGGCGATTTGCAGCATCTCCTCGGTGGCGGCCATCTCCAGGTTGAGCACGGTGGTCACCACCTGCCGGATCAACTCGACGTCGCGGTCGATGATGTGGCGGCGGTCTTCGCGCAGGTGAATCGTGATGCCCGCAGCGCCCGCCATCTCGCAGATGGGAGCCGCGGGAACGGGATCGGGATAGGACGTGCCACGCGCTTGGCGCACCGTGGCTACGTGATCGATGTTTACGTGCAATCGGGTCATTCGCTTGTTCCTCCATGGGGGGCCGGCATCTCCTCCGGCGATTCGGTTTCTTCGTCCACGAGCAATTGGTGTTCCTCCCACAGCTCGGTGAACTCGCGCAGCGACGGCAACTCCGAGAGCGACT
This sequence comes from Myxococcales bacterium, assembly GCA_012522445.1. Lineage (GTDB taxonomy): Bacteria > Myxococcota_A > Polyangia > JAAYKL01 > JAAYKL01 > JAAYKL01. The sequence continues at coordinate 6,481 of JAAYKL010000120.1, forward strand.
TGAGGTTGAACAGCGTTAAAAAATCGCTCGACGTGCCGTAAATCATGGGGCGTCCCGGCTCTTCCTTGCGGCCCAGAACGCGGATCAAATTTCGCTCGAACAAAAACTTCAGCGTGGCGCCGCAGTCCACCCGGCGCACGTCCTCAATGTCGGCGCGGGTGCAGGGCTGCTTGTACGCCACAATGGCCAGGGTCTCCAGAGCGGGGCGGCTCATCTTCAGCGGGCGCACCGCCGTGATGTGGCGCACCACCTCGGCGCAGTCCGGATGGGTGGCGAAGCGAAAGCCGCCGGCCACCTCGATGAGCTGGATGCCGCGATCCGCGTACTGCGCCACAAGGACGTGCAAGAGCTCGCGCACCCGCCGCCGCTCAAGGCTGAGGATTTGGGCCAGGCGGCGCACTGTCAGGGCCTCGGCGTGGACAAAGACCAGGCTCTCGATGCGGCGCAACAGGACATCCTCGGGGGTGTCGTTAAACGGGATCACGTCGGCGTCGGTATCGTCGGTATCGTCGTCATCATCGACAGCCACTTCTTCGACAACAGCCACTTCTTCTACGACAGGCGCTGCTTCGGCGGCGGCCTCTGCTTCTACGACAGGCGCTGCTTCGGCGACAGGCGCTTCCACGTTCGGGTCTTCGATCTCCAGTTTTTCGTCGTCGCGGATCATGCTTCCTCCACGGGGTTCTCGGACAGCACGCGGTCGGCGTCGTCGATGTCAGCGGCAGCCGTGATGTGAATTTCGGCGCCGGGCGCGGCCTGGTGAATGCGCGTGAGGCCCAGGCGCGTCATCTCCAGGATGGCCAGGAACGTCGTCACGATATCGGTGCGCCGCACGTGGTCGACAAAGAGTTCCATAAAGGGCACGTGCTTCACAACGCGCAAGTGGTCGAGGATTTGGTGAATCCGCGCCGTCACCGAAATGCGCGTAATGGATATCTCGCGCTCCGAGGCGTTCTCGTCGAGTTCGAGGCGCTCAAAGACCTGGCGCAGCGCGTCCATGAGGGCAAAGAGCCCAGGGGGATCCAGGGGGCGTTCGGGGGCGACCTCTCCGGGATCGGGCGGGCGGTAAAAGACGTCGCGCCCAGCCTGTGGCCGCTCGGACAGGGATTCGGCGGCGGTGCGGTACTTTTGGTATTCGAGCAATTGGCGCACCAGCTCCTCGCGCGGGTCGACGTCGTCGTCCAGAGCGTCGTCATCGGACTGGGACGCATCCTTCGGCAACATCATCCGCGACTTGATCAGGGCGAGTTGCGCGGCCATCTCCAGGTACTCGGAGGCCAGGTCGAGGTTGAGCTGCTGCATGACGTCGAGGTACTCGATGTACTTTTGCGTGACGAAGGCGATGGGGATGTCGAAGATGTCGATTTCGTGCTTGCCGATGAGGTGCAGCAAGAGATCGAGGGGGCCTTCGAAGACGTCGAGTTGCACCCGGTAGCGGTTGTCGATGTTCAGTGTTTGTTGTCTATCCACCGATGCCCCCGCCAAACAGCAGCAACCAAATGTTGAGCAAGAAATCGCCCGCACCAAATACGATCATCGACAAGTAGCGCCCCGCCGTATTGATGAGGACCAGCAAGCCGATGAAGATGAACATGTGGTATTGCACGGCCCTTTGTTGCACAGAGGCGGGGAGCAGGCGGCTGCCGTCCAGGGGCGGCAAGGGCAACATGTTGAACACCGCCAGGCCGATGTTGAGCAAGAACATGCGGCTCAGCAGCACCGCGGACACCACCTGCAGTTTCGAGCCAAAGCCCACAGTGGCCAGGGCCGCGCTGTTTTGCGACAAAAAGTCGGTGTTGCCCAGCATGAAGAACGCCTGGGCCGGACCGATGGGCAAGCTGCGCTGAATGATGGCGATGACGTCCCCCATAATTAGCACCGCCAAGAGCCCCACCACCAGGGCGATGATGACGTTGGAGAGGGGGCCGGCCAGGGCCGTGAGGATCATGCCCTTGTGCATGGTGATGCCCCGGCGAAAGCGATGCGGGCTCACCGGCACCGGCTTGGCCCAGCCGATCAAACTAAAGCCCCCCGGTGTCAGCGCCCCCACCACCGGGATGAGCAGCGTGCCGATGGGGTCGATGTGGGACGCCGGGTTGAGGGTTAGCCGTCCCCGCCGCGCCGCGGTGTCATCTCCCAGGCGGTAGGCCACCCAGGCGTGGGCCCACTCGTGCACCGAGAGGGACAGGATCATCGGCACCAGCAGCAGAATGATATTTCGTATTGTCTCTTCCATTGTCCTTATATCGCGGTGTCCACCCGCCTACCCACAACGCCTGCCTTGCGGCGCTCCCTCAAAGGGCATAGGCGCCAACCGCGGCAAAAAACCTGCGCGCTGCCGACGCACACGTGGGGAAATATATCAATCGAGCTTGGAGATGATTTGAAACCGGTCGGTGATCCGGGAGCGGAGGCATCCCCAGGAATTGCAAAACACCACTTGGTTGCCCTCGGTGAGGCTGTCGTCGAGATACAATCCCACCAAGCGGGCATCGGGGGTGCAGCCGCATTCGTGCAGGCGCGGCAGCTCCACGTCGCACACCGGACAGCGGATCTCGGTGATCTCTCCGGGCTCGAAATGCGATTCGCCAAAACGCGTGTCATCGCCGTGGATGGGGCTAATCACCACCAGCCCCTCGCGGTTTTTGCCTTTCACTTTCACCGTAATGCCCGGATAGCCGTTGAAGCGCGCTCCGGAGTTGGGGTCGACGAGGTTGTGGCCGTTGGGGCAGTACACGTGCGTCAGGGCGATGGCCCCGGAGCGCAGGCGCACCAGTCCGTGGGGCAGCACTTCTTTTTCGTCGACGACGACATCCAGGGTGGTGCCGTCGTGGGCTTTGTCCTTTTTATCGTAAGACAGCGTCATGCGTTTCTCCTTGAAATCGATGCCGGACACCCCGTGTCCGATGGGCTGAGATTACACGTTTCGCCGCGCCTTACAAGCGCTTGCCGATCGCGAAACAAAAACACCTTAGGTGCGATACATGCATTTTATGCAACACAAGCCATGTCTTAGAAATGCCCTGGGATGCCCCCTCAACGGCGGCGCAAAAAGCAGGCATCGGGAAATTGGGCGCGGGCGCGCTGGGGCGCGGTTTCGTCGACAAAGGCCGCGGTGAGGCGATCGCGGTAGCCGCTCACGGGACGGCCCTCGGGGCGCCAGGTGCGGTTGAGCTGGTGCATGGCGAGTTCGCGGAAGTACTTGCCCACCATGGAGGCCACCGCCACCGGGAGATGCGCGGCGTCGCCGTCTTTAATGAAGCGAAAAGTCACGCGGTGGTCTAGGCGGTAGGCGCTCTCCTGCGGGTGCTCCTGCAGCACTTCCCAGTCTCCAGTGACGCAGGCCGAAAGCCACGGCAAGTAGGACTTCATGCCCCCCACCTTGCCGCAGATCGCCAGCACCGGCACCCCGGGATCCCGTGACGCGATGTGCAAGACCAGTCCCACCATCAGCGAGAGGTCGAGGCGAAACTTATTGATGTCGCCCGACGCCAGCACCGCGTTGAATTCGCCGGGACACAGGGCGTGCAGGCGCAGCGCCAAGGGGACAACGCCCAGGTCGTTCAGGTTGCGCGCCACCGCGCGGGCCGCCTCGTCGGGGAGCACCGCGGTTTGCGGGTCAGCCCAGAGGGGCAAGGACACATCTGGGACGGGCGTGCAGCTCGCGTGTCCCGCTCCCGCGCAGGGCAAGGACACCAGGGGCGGAGCGCACAGGGCCGCGGCCAAGGCAGCGTAATGCGCCGGTCGCACGCCAAAGAGGGAGAGCCAACGCAGCGTGGCAGTTTCGCCCCGGGCCAGGCGGTTGCGGTCGAACACCACCTTCGAGTCGTCGGCAGGCAAGTCGGGAGTGCGCAGGCGCCACAGGTATTCGGGGTCGGCGTTGGGGGTGCGAAAGGCGCAGACCGTCACCACCATGGGACCCAGCAGGGGACCCAGACCGTTCTCATCGACGCCCACGACGATCACGGCGACACCGCTGCGACACGGCGCATATGCAGGAAAACCTCGCGGTTGCCGTGAGGACCGGGGAGCTGGGAATCCGCGCGGCCCAGCACCGCAAAGCCGTTGTCCTTCGCCCAGTCGATCACGCGCTGCACCGCTGCCTCGCGGGCTGCCTCATCGCGCACCACGCCGCCCTTGCCCACGTGGGCGCGCCCCGCTTCGAACTGGGGCTTCACCATGGCCACGATTTCGCCGTCTGCGCGCAGGCAGGCCGCGGTGGCTGGCAGCACCAGGGTGAGCGAGATGAACGAGACGTCCATGACCGCGACATCTGCCGGCTCGGGAAAGAGGTCGGGGGTCATGTGGCGCGCGTTGACGTTTTCGAAGCTCAGGACCCGCGCGTCGCTGCGCAGCCGGAAGTCGAGCTGGTTGGTGCCCACGTCCACGGCCAGCACCCGGCGTGCCCCGCGCTGCAAACAGCAGTCGGTAAACCCGCCGGTGGAGGCCCCCACATCGAGGACGACCTTGTCCGCAATGTTTACCCCGAGATCGCGCAGCGCCCCGTCGAGCTTGATGCCACCCCGGGAGACAAAGGGCATGTCCGCGCCCCGCAACCGGATGGCCGCCGCGGCATCTACGCGGGTCCCGGCCTTGCTCACCACCACGTCGTTTACCAGCACCCGGCCCGCCATGATGAGGGCCTGGGCCCGCTCCCGCGAGGGGCACAAGCCCTGCGACACCAGCAATACGTCGATGCGCTCGCGCCGGGGGCGGTTCATGGGAGACTCATGGGGCACTGGCGGTGCAGTCCACCTGGCGATCGATGTCGATGAAGCCCGCGTAGAGCCGCGCGGCCAGGTACTCGGCGTCGGCGGGATCGCTGCGCCTCGGCGTGCGCACAAAGCTGTTGACCACGCGCCCCTTGTGGGTGTGCACCGCCGGACCGTCGAGCCACAGGTGAATGCGGCGGGGTTCGTTTCCCGTGCGGGTCACGGCCTCGATGTGGGCGCCGCGCACCGAGGTGACAATGGCGCAACCCGTGTACCAGTCGTCGCTGTGAGAGTTGACGTTTTGGTCGTACTGGTTGTGAAAGAGCACCACGTCTCCCGGACTGGGCAGGCGTTTTGTTTCATACGCATGGCACTGGCGCGCGCCCTCAACCCACTGGGACACCGGGGCACCGGCCTGCCAAAAGGCGCGGTTTGCAGACTCATGGGCAATGCGCCGCACGTCGCTCTCGCCAAAGTCGGCCACGGCACCGGTTTGCGCAGACCACTGTTGTGCCGCCGCTACCATCTTCTCGCGCACCGTCGACGAAGGCCGAGCGGAGGCGGAGGGGGCATCTGCGTCACCGCCGCGCCAATGTGCGGAGGGCCCAAAGGCCGGGGTCATCTGCCCGCGAAACAGCGCCCCTTGTTGCATGGGGGCCCAGGCCGGATGCTGACATCCCGCCACCCAGAGCCCCGCGCACAACCACCAATGCCACAACTTCATATCGATCTCTCCTAACCTAACCGCCAAATAGCAGCACCAATCGGCGCCCCAAACATGCCTTGGGCCACCGCCAAAATGCAACCAAAACCCCTATGGTGCACTGCGAGAAACACCACCGCGTCCGCCGAGTCACCCCACAAATTGCCTTCACCGCTGGACAAAGACACGGCAAAGCGGTTATGGGCCTGCCATGTGCATTTACAGTCGAAACATTCACGTAAGATTGCAGGACATCGACGCGGCGGGCATTTTGTTTTTTGCCCAGGTCTTTGAGTACTGCCACGACACATACTTCGCGCTGCTGGCGGACCGCGGCATCGACCTGCCCCACGAGCTGGCCCACGGCGCCCACATCATGCCCCTGGTGCACTGCGAGGCCGACTTCAAAAGCCCCATGCGCTTTGGAGACGCCGTAACCGTCGCCATCACCGGGGCCTCGGCGGGCAAGTCGAGCTACCGGGTCCATTACCGCATCACCGGCACCGGCGATCCCGAAGACGTGCGCTGCACCGCCACCACCATCCACGCCGTGGTGGACCGCCAAACCTTCCGCAGCGCCCCCCGCATTCCCGATCTCATTTACGAAGCCCTGGAAATCCCCAATCCCCACACTCCGTAAACCGCCACCATTCGCCAGTCGCGACACGCCAGCACCCCTCGCGAGCCAATGCCGTTTCCACTGGGCACACATTTTTTCGTCACCAGCGTCACCAAGGCGAATGTTCATTTTTAATCAATACTTTTGCCCTTTTTAATCGGCGAATTGTGGTTATGATAGCGACTGTTGTGTCCCCGCATTCCCAGCGGCGGCCGGAGCACCCAGAGGTACGTCGTGCATCACAACCCAAAATCACATCGTTTAACCACAGCCCTGCGCAGCGCAGCGGTTGTCATTATCCCAAGGAGGAAACCTTCATGATGGGCATTCAAAAAACTTGGATATGGCTGGCAGCCGCAATGCTATTGAGCGCGCTGCCCTTGGCTTGCGGCGATGACTCGGCCCGCACGCCCACCGGCTCCGACAGCAACAACAACAACTCCGGGGACAACAACAACAACCCTTGGGACAACAACAACAACTCCGGGGACAACAACAACAACTCCGGGGACAACAACAACAACTCCGGGGATAACAACAACAACTCCGGGGATAACAACAACAACAACTCCGAGAACAACAACAACTCCGGGAATAACAACAACGACAACCCCGACATCGGCATCCCCCCGGATCCCGACAGCAAGGTCATGAACATTCAAGAACAACTGAACAACGGCGCGATCAGCGTGGATGGCACCATGGTCATGCCCACCCCCACCTCAGCCGTTGAAGTCGAAGGCACCACCGACTGGCGCTACGGTTCCCGCGCGGCCTACTCCATCGTCCACGACGACATCTGCGACTACCAGATGACTGGCACCGAAGAGGGCTGGAAACTCGCCCGCGACCGCAGCCTGCCCGTGGGCTGGGGCATCATCGTCAGCCGCTGCCAGCGCCTGGGCTTTGGCGACCCCGCTGGCACCAACACCACGCCTTACTGGAACTTGGTCAAAGACATGCAAGCCGGCGGCCAGGAGATCGCCAATCACTCCTACACCCACCCAGACATCCGTGGGCTCTCCCAGTGCGCCAAGTGCACCAGCGTAGACCACTGCAACGAGGTTTGTCCCTCCGCCATGCGCGACATCGGCGGCGACTTGGTCTCCTATGACATCAGCGTGCTCAACAACGCGTCGGCAAACCAAGTGAATGTCGAGCTAATCGATTCCGGCGCTGACACCAAGGCCGAATCCGGCATCGACCTCAACTTCTACGTCTTCCCCCTCGACGTGGCCGACGACAACATGTTCCAAATTCTCAAGGGCCAAAACTACTGGGGCGCCCGCGGTGGCGACCGCGACATGGTGGGCACCCTCAATAGCTGGGACGTCGACCTCAACGACCCGCTGGCCGATTTCCGCATCACCTTTGACGCCTACAACGAGGACACCAAGTGGGCCTCCCGCCACATGGACAAGGGCGCCGACCAGATGCTCTCCGAGTACCTCAACGCCGCCGTGCGCGACGGCAAATGGGCCCTGCGCGAGCTCCACTCGATTCGCCCCTCGTGCG
>JAAYKL010000121.1 GCA_012522445.1 Myxococcales bacterium
AAACATCGGAGCTGGGGCAGTCTTCGTCGTCGATGCAGGCCACGCATTCGCCGGTGGCGACGAGGCAAATGCCCAGGCCGGGTTCGGTGCAGTCGGCGTCGGAGTCGCAGACCAGGGGCGGGGTTTCCGGGTCGGGGTCGGGGTCGGTGCCGGTGTCGGTGTCGCCTGGGTCATCACTGGCGGTGTCGCCTGGGGCATCGCTGGCGGTATCGCCTGGGTCATCGCTGGCGGTGTCGCCCGGGTCATCGGTTGCCGTGTCGCCCGGGTCATCGGTTGCCGTGTCGACCGGGTCATCGATCTCCGTGTCGCCTGGGTCATCGCTGGCGGTGTCGCCCGGGTCATCGCTGGCGGTGTCGCCTGGGGCATCACTCGCGGTATCGCCTGGGGCATCGCTCGCCGTGTCGCCCGTGGGGTCGCTCGCCGTGTCGCCCGCGACGTTCTCATCGCCCTTCGAATCGCTGTCGCAGCCTGCAGATAGCAGCAGTGCCGCGAACAAGGCGCCCAACAGAGTCATTTTCTTTGCCATGGCATCTCCCTTTCGGTGGTTTTCGCATCCGTTCCAATGCGAGACAGAAAGCAACCGGTATCGGCGTTTTCAATTGTCGGTCATGGCCAAAGAGTGCTGCCTTTTCCGCGCGTCCGTCAATCGCTTTGCGCTAGAAAAGCGGGTGCCCGCAAGGGGCACCCCGACGCCAGCGGCATTTTTGGGCGGTATTTTTGCCGTGCGTTGACATGTCGACAAAGGGCGATATGTTGCAGGCGAAAGGCTGGCGACATGCAACCGCGAAAACCCACATGGCTCAAGGCCCCCCTGCCCACGGGCGAACGCTACCAGGCGGTGCGCCGGGTCGTCTCGGGGCAACAACTCCACACCGTGTGCGAGGAAGCGCGCTGCCCCAACATCGGCGAGTGCTGGAACTGCGGCACCGCGACCTTCCTCATCCTGGGCGACACCTGCACCCGCGGCTGCGCCTTTTGCGCCGTGACCCGCGGCAACCCCAAGGGCGCCCTGCCCCCCGATGAACCCGCGCGGCTCGCCGAGGCCGCCACCGCCATGGGACTCGACTACGTGGTGATCACCTCCGTGACCCGCGACGACCTGCCCGACGGCGGCGCTGGCATCTTCGCCGGCTGCATCTCGGCGCTGGCCGAGCTCCCGGCGAAGCCCCTGGTCGAAGTGCTCACCCCCGACTACCAGGACGACGACCTGCGCTGCGTCCTCGACGCGCGTCCGGCGGTCTTTGCCCACAACGTCGAGGTGGTCGAGCGGCTCGCGCCCGCGCTGCGCCACCCGGCCTTTACCTACGCCCGCTCCCTGCACACCCTGCAGCAGGCCGCGCGGCACCCCGGAGACCACGCGGTCAAATCCTCCATCATGCTGGGCGCCGGAGAAACCCTGGACGAAGTGCGGCAAACCATGCGCGACCTGCGAGACAGCGGCGTGCAAATTCTCGTCCTGGGCCAGTACCTGCAACCCACCCAGCAGCACGCCCCGGTCCGCTCATTCATCCCGCCCGAGACCTTCGACGCCCTGGCCGCCACCGGCAAAGAGATGGGCTTCGAGTACGTCGCCGCGGGACCGCTGGTACGCACCTCCTACCGCGCGGCCGAGGCCTACGTGCAGCGGCGCTTCGCCCGGCATCCCGCATGAGCCACCCCGTGCAACTGCGCGTCCTCGAAGGCCTGACGCCCTACGACCAGGGCCTCGCATTGCAGCGCAACATTTTGCAGCAGCGACAACGCGACGCCTGCCCCGACACCCTGCTGCTGCTCGAGCACCCGCCGGTCATCACCTTGGGCGTCTCGGCGCCCGACTCGGCCATCGTCGCTTCGCGCGAAGCGCTGGCCCAACAGGGCATCGCGGTACACCAAACCGAGCGCGGCGGACAGGCCACCTGGCACGGTCCCGGGCAAATCGTCGGCTATCCCATCTTCAACCTGCACCACCGCAAGCTGGGCGTCGCGCGGTACATCGCCACCCTCGAAGACATGATGATGCGCGCCAGCGACCTGTTGGGCGTTCCCGCCATGCGGCGCACGGGCCTCACCGGTGTGTACGCCAGCGCGTCCCCCCACGGAAAAATCGGCGCCATCGGCGTGCGCGTCTCCCTGGGCGTCACCTGGCACGGCTTCGCCTTCAACGCCTGCCCCGACCTGTCGCACTACCGCCTCATCGTGCCCTGCGGCGCCAGCGACATCCCGGTCACCTCGGTGCAGCAGCAGCGCTCACAACCCGTCGATGTGGCCACCGCGCGGTCCGCCGTCATCGACGCCTTTGCCGAAACATTTCGCGTCACCTTTGCGTCGCGCGACATTGCTTGAGGAGGTCCTCCATGAAAATCGAAACCCACTACACCGGAAACAAACGCTTTGCGTCGGGCAGCGGCGATGCCCGCGTCATTATGGATGCCCCTCCAGACACCGGCGGTGCTGGCGTGGCCCCCTCCCCCAAGTCCATGCTGCTGTACGGACTCGCGTCCTGCACCGGGCTCGACGTGGTGGCCATCCTCGAAAAAAAGAAGGTGAGCTACGACGACTTCGCCATCTCGGTGGAGGCCGAGCAAACCAACGTGCACCCCAAGGTGTTCAAGAGCATCCGCATCACCTACCGCTTTGTGGGCGACGAAGCCGACCGCGTGCACTTCGACCGCGCCATCGAGCTCTCCAAAAACCAGTTCTGCGGCGTCTCCGCCATGCTCTCCAAGACCGCCGCCATCGACGTCGTGCTGGAAATTACGCCGCGCGCCGGGCAGTAGCGCAGCAGCCTTACGGCGCCACCAGCGCGTCCACCAATCCGCTCATGCGCCGCTGTTCGTTTTGAATGCAGGCCGCAATCGTCGCGGCGTCCGCATACAGGGTGAGGCGTTGGCGCGCCCGGGTCACCGCGGTGTAGAGCAGCTCGCGCGACAGCAGGCGGTTGTCGGTCTCGGGCAGCAGCAAGAGCACGTGGTTCATCTCGGAGCCCTGGGACTTGTGCACGGTCATGGCGTAGACCGTTTCGTGGGCGGGCATCTGTCCCAGCGACACCGCGCGCACGGCGCCTGCCTCGTCGGCGGCGAACACCGCGCGCACATGGCCGTCTTCGCCCCGGTGCACCACCCCGGTGTCGCCGTTGAACAACTGGGTGGCGTAATCGTTGGCCACCACCATCACCGGGCGCCCGGGATACATGCCGCGCACATCGCCCAGCGCCCCGCGCGCCAGCAACCTGCGCGCGACGTATTGGTTGAGCGACGCGACGCTCAAGGGCCCTTCTCGCAAGGGGGTGAGCAGGCGCTGTTCGTCCAACACCGCCAGGGCCTGCAGCGGATCGACCGCGGCCAGTCCGGCATAAACGCCGACGGCATCATCCACCAGCGCATGCCAATCCCGCGGGGCTCTCGGGGACACCCAGCGCACCTCCTCGGGCGGCGCGGCGTGCAGCACCGCCAGGGCGCCTGGGGCATCGCCCGCCTTGATGCACCGGGCCAGCGCGGCGATGACGCTCGTCTTCGAGAAGCGAAACTGCTGCACGAGCTCCTCGGCGTGGGCAAAGGCCTCACCGGACTGCAGCGCGGCGAGGCAGATGTCGCCGAACACCGCGCCCGCCTCCACGCTCGACAGTTGGTGACGGTCGCCCACCAGGAGCAAGCGGGTGTCCGGGGCCAGGGCTTCGAGCAGGCGCAGCATCGTTAGGAGGTCGACCATGGAGCACTCGTCGACCACCACAATGTCGGCGTTCAGCGGGTTGTCGGCGTGGCGAAAGATGCGCTCCGGGCGCAGGGGATTGAGGCCCAAGGCCCGGTGCACCGTGGCGGTGTCGCTGGGCAACAGCGCGCGCAACCCAGGAGGCGCGTCGCGGGTGGCGGGGTTGTGACCACTGCGCGCGGCGTCCAGAGATTCTTTGAGTCGCGAGGCGGCCTTGCCCGTGGGCGCCAGGGCCAAGATGCGCGGCGACGGCAATTGCAGCGGGTGCTGCGCGGGTTGCCACCTCTCGATCCAGTGCAGCAGTTGGCGCGCGATCTGCGTGGTCTTGCCCGAGCCCGGTCCCCCCGAGACGATGTGCAGCTTGTCGCCCATGCGCCGCAGTTGGTCGGCCAACGCCTCTTGGGCCGCGTGGTAGCGCTGCAGGTACAGGCGGCCGTGCGCGTCGAGCACCAAGGGACGGCGCTGCGCATCGCGGGGGCGCTGCACCAGGGCACTCTCACCGAGGCGCGCCAGCCAGGCGTCGGTGTTAGGGGGCGACAACAGCGCGGTGACGCGGGTGCCCAGCAGCGAGACCAGGGGGCGGCGCAAGTCGAAACAGGTGTGCCCCTCGGACAGGAAATGACTCGTCAGGGCCACCGCGAGGCGCACGCTCGGATCGCCTTCGCCCGCCATGCGGCACAGGTGTTGCGCCAGGTGTGCGTGAAAGGGTTCCAGTCCGGCGTCGCGCCAATTTTGGATCAATGTGGTCATGGCGTTTCCTTGCGGAGATGCGGCGCGTCGAAGAGGGCGCGCAGGGCTGCCAGGCGACGTGCGCTGGGGCGTTCGAAGAAGACGCCGCCGGTGGCGTTCGGCGTCATGCCGCGGAGAAAGAAGTAACAAACCCCGCCGAAGTGCTGCGCGTGTTGGTAGCCGGGCAGGCGCCTCTCGAGCAGCGCGTCCAGCACCGCGCTGTACAGGTGGTATTGCAAGTAATAGTGGTGGTGGTGCATGGCGTCGGCGATGCGCGCCGGGGTGTAATGCCCCACTTGGTCGCCCAGGTAATTGGACTTGTAGTCGGCGACGTACCAGCGGTCGCGCCACACAAAGATCAAGTCGATGATGCCCGCAAAGATGTCGCCAAAGTCTTTCAGCGCCATCTCGTCGAGCGCCGCAGCGTACTGTTGCAGCACCGCGTCGGCGTCGATGCGCAGGGCGTCGGCCACATCCTTGCCTTGCAGTTTTCCTTTGGCGTCGGCGCGCAGGGAGAAGCGCTGTTCGCTCACGCGGTGGGCGTCGTCGAGGTCGCGCAAACAGAGGGCGCCGTGGGGCAAGGACACCGGTGTCGCGAGCACCGCCTCGATGTCGGCGAGCACCGCGTCGGTCAACGCCGCGTCGAATTGGTACTGCGGCAAGACGCGCGCCACGACCTGCCAGCGCGCCTCCCGCTGCGCGTCGGCGAAGGGGGCCTCTTCGAAGATTTGGTGCAGGCAGTTGCCCGTGTGGGCGCCGGGCGGCAGCGCGGCAAAGAGCGCCGCAGCGGTGTCGGAGACAGAGACGGACAGCGGCGGAATCGCGGGCGAAACCGTGGCTTCATCGGCGGCCGACCCATCCTCTGCGGCCGAGGCGTCGTACTTCTCTCCGGAGATCAACTGCGAAAAACTGCCCAGGCCCAAGGGCCGCGAAAACTGCCGGGCGGCGTGGCGGGACACCAACTGCGGGGGCGCTTCAACGGGCGCGTAGCGGGGCGCGGTTCCCGGCGGCGGCGACAACAACCCCCAGGACGCACACCCGCTCATCGACTGGCAAAAATCGGCGATGTGAGCGCGATCCCGCAGGACATCGCCCCTCTCCGGGATCGGATCGCTGCCGTAAAGGAGCCGGGCGAAGGGGGTGCTGGCGCCTTTCTTTTTGGTGTACCAGTAGATGCGCATGTGGTGCTGGGCCCGCGTCAACGCCACGTAGAGGAGGCGCATGTCCTCTTGTTCCTCTTCGTCTTGCTGGGCGCTTAGGGACTGGGAAAATTGCGCGGAACCCAAGTCGAGACAGGCGGCGTCTTGTTGCTGGGTGTCGTGAAATACGGCAAAGGGCGCGGCGTTGTTTTGGAAGCGCGGGTGCCACAGGTACGGCAGCAGCACCACCGGATACTGCAGGCCCTTGCTGCGGTGAATGGTGGACACCTGCACCGCGTTGCGCTCGGACTCCAGGCGCAGCACGGATTCGTCTCCCGCGTCCGCCTCGCCGTTCATCGCCTGGGCCATGAAGCGCAACAGGGCTTGGGGATCGCGTTGCCGCGGCGCGCTCTGCTGGTGCAACAACTCGATGACGTGGTGCAAGTCCGTTACGTAGCGCTCGCCCGAGGCGCGGCCCAAGATGCGCGGCACCGCATCGTCGGCTTGGTGCAGCAACGCGTGGGTCATGGCCAAAAAGCCCTCGGTGCGCCACAAATCGCGCAGGCGAAAAAACGACTCAATCCAAGCGCTGCGCTGCGCTTCGTCGTCGACGATGGCGGCGATCTCCGCGGCGTCTTTGTCCCACAACTGCGTGGCCAATGCCGCGCCCAAGTGCATCGCGCGCAAGGGCTGCACCACCGCCAAGAGCACGCGGTAGAGCTCGTCGGCCGCTGCCGAATGCCAGACGCTTTGGCTGGACGCGTCCACCGCCGGCACCCCCACCCGCGAGAGCTCTTGGCAGCATTTCGCCACCTGGGCATTGGTGCGGAGGAGAACGGCGATGTCCTTGGGCGCAATGGGCCGCAGCGGATCGCCGATGCGGGTGCCGTCTTGCAGCAGGCGCACGACATCTGCCGCCACCACCGACAAAATGTGTGCCTTGTCCAATTCGGCCGGTGCGAAGGTCAGGTCGTCCGCGCTGCCGTCCGATGCATCAATCGCGTTCTCGTTTGCATCGCTGTCGTCCGCCCCGCACAGGTGCCACAGGTGCAGCGGTTTTTCGGCGGTGTCGCCGGGGTGGAAGCTGTCGCGCGCACTGGGTCTGGGGGCCACCGGCGCAAAGGAGATCAGCGCATGTTGAAAGGGATCGGAGACGCGCGCAAACAACGCGTTTACAGCGCAGATGAGCCCGGGATCCGAGCGCCAGTTGGTGCCCAAGCTGTGTCGGTGCGCCGCCTGCTGCGCCGCGCCCAGGTAGGCGAAGATGTCGCCGCCGCGGAAGCGGTAGATGCTCTGCTTGGGATCGCCGATCATGAAAAACGGCACCCGCTCGTCGGCGAACAACGCGGCGAAGATGTCGTATTGCTGCTGGTCGGTGTCCTGAAATTCGTCGATGAGCACGGCCCCAAAGGTGCCCTGCACCGCCGCGATCAACTGGCCCTTGCGCAGCGGGTCGACGAGGGCCTCGTGCATGAGCGAGATGAGATCGTCGAAGGTGCGCAGCCCCAATTGCTTTTTGCGCCGCGCGTCGGTCTCGCGCATCCAGTCCAAAAAGACGCGCTGCTGTTGGCGTGCCGCGTGGGCCAAATGTGTTGCCGCACCCAACAGCGCTTCGCACGCATCGAAGAAGGGGTGCTCGGGCGCCGTTTCACCCGCCTTGGCGTTGGTGCGAATTGTGCTCGCGGCCAGGCGCACCACAGCGCTGGTGGGCTTGTTTGTTGCGAATGCCGCCTGGGACACACCGTAGGACAAGGGATGGGTGTCGGCATCTTCTGCGAGATAATGCGCCGTCGTCGCCAGCCAGTTGGGCACATGGCGCTTGGAGTAAACCCTGTGGTTCAGGCCCGGGTGCGTCTCCAGCAAGTCTTGGACAGCGCCGCGATCCGCGACAAAGCACTGGCGGGCCCGCTGCGCCACCTCGTGGTGTTGTGCGACGGCATCCGCAAACGGAACGGGGTGCGCCGGCAACACGCGCAGGTGCGGATGGGACAAGTGCGTGTGGTACAACGCCGCGAAGGTGCTGGGCGACAAGCCACTCTGCTGCAAAGCGCGCAGTTCGAATTCGTTCAAGGGCCAGGTGAGGCGCGTCCAAAAATCGCTGGCGAGATCCGTGGCGAAGTGCGGGGCGTCACCAGCGGCCGTTGCCTGCATCGAGGTGCCGGCCTCAAAGGCGTAGAGCTGCAGCATGCGCTGGCAAAAGCTATGGATGGTGTACACCGCGGCCTCGTCGAAGTGCCGCAGGGCGTGTGCCAAACGCTGGGTGGCGGCGTTCTTGTCGGCCAGGCCATCGACATAGATTTGCAAGTCGCTGTCGCCGCAGGGCTTCCCCGCGAGGAGGTCGAGGGCGTTGGCGATGCGCTGGCGCACTTTGAGGCGCAGCTCGGCGGTGGCGGCATTGGTAAAGGTGACCACCAGGATGCGGTCAATGGAGAGGTTTTGTTCGACGATGAGGCGCACCACCAAGAAGGTGATGTTGTGCGTCTTGCCGGTGCCGGCGCTGGCCTCGATGAGATGGCGCCCCACGAGGGACACCGTCGCCGGGGAAAAAGAGGCGGCGTTCATGGGGCCTCCTGAGATGCAGAGGGCGCGAGGTGGGCGGCCAAGAGCGGCCGAAAGATGCGCTGCGCCAGGGCCTCAAAGCGCCAATCGGGATCGCCCTGCAGCGACAGACAGACCTCGTACAGCCACTGTTTTAACAGCGCCTCAGTGGGGAGTTCACGCGATGGCTGCGACGAAGAATGCCCGCCCAACAAGGCCTCGGGCGAAAATCCTTTCTCGGGTTTTTGGGCGTACGCCCACGAGTGCCCCATGTCGATGGGCAGGGGTTGCGCGCGACCCCGCAAGTAGATGGCCACGAGGTCCGACAAGATGCCAGCGGGGTTCTTGGGGGCGCCAAGGACGCAGGTCTCCGCGCCCTTGCCTTTGGCGGTTCGGCCGATGAGCGTTGTTTGCAGCGCGGCATCGCCGGTGTGACACAGGACGAGCAAGTGCCGCAGCCACGCGCGCAGCCGGGAGAAGCCGTGCACCCGGACAAAGCGCGCCTCCAGGCGGCCTTCCGCGGCGTCGGGCCAGGCCACGCGGCCGAAGAGTTGTACGCGGTGTTCGCCCACCGTCAGCGGCAACAGCACCGTTTTGTGGGTCTCGCTGGGCCGCAACGCGCTGTGCCGCACCGCTTCTACGAGTTGCGCGACTTCGCCGTCGAGATCGCGCAGCGCCAGCTCTCTGGCGACTCCCGGGGGCAGCACCCCCGAAGCGCGCAGGGCCGGATACAAGTTTTGGGCATCGCCGGTCTTTAGGTATTCGTCGAACAGTTGCGTCCCCGCCCCATAGCGATCGAGGCTGCCCAATTTGCCGGGCAAGTCCCGCGGCAGCGCATCTTCAGGTGCCACAAAGCCCAGTTGCAATCGGCGTCGCAAAAAATACACCAGGGGCGCCCTGAAGAAGTCTTCGAGTTCGCTCAGCGAAACCTCTAACACCGCATCATCGACATCGGGAGAAGGCGTCTTTGGCAGCGCCGCCAAGAAGGGCTTTGCAGAATGGTGGGCGCCGTCCAGCAGGGCCTGGGCCGCTTGGCACATCTGCGTATCGTAGCTCGCCAACTGGGGATGCGCCGCTTGAAAGCACTGCGGCGACCAGGGCTTGAGGGGCTGCGCCAGCGTCGCCGACGCGGCCACCGACGCGCCATCGGGCAGCGCAAACGAATCGTCCAGCACATCGAGCAGCTCGGACAACACCGGAGACGGCGGCAGCGGCGCGTTGTCGTGCACCGTGCCCCCCACATAGAAAATCAAGACCTTGTCTTGGGCCGCCAGCAGGCTCTCCAGAAAGAGCAGGCGGTCGTCGCTGCGGGGATTGCGGTCGCCGCTCAGGGGCGTCTCTTCCATTTTGTCGAAACTCGACGGCGTGCGCGCACCGGGGAAGCTGCCGGAGTTCATGCCCAAGAGCGCCACGACGCGGAAGGGGATGTTGCGCTGGGGCAGCAGGGCGCAAAAGGTCACGCCACCGCCGCCGTAGTAGGTGCGCCCCGATGGGTTGGGCCATTTCATCTGCAGGGCTTGTCGCCACGCCTCGCGCGACACCGGCGCTGTCTGTTGCGCCGCCTCCGCATCCTCGGTCGCGCTCCGCAGGGCCTGGCGCAGCAGTTGCACGTCCGGGAGGCTCGCGTCGCCGTCACCGAACAACTGGGACAAGAGCCCCTGCAACAGTTCCTCCCACTGCGCGAAGGTGTGCGGTGCGCGCATCTGCGCCACGGCGGTAAACAGGGTGTCGCCCAGCATCGCCAGCGTCTTGAAGTAGCGCTCTCGCTCGCCGCCCAAGCCATCTAGGGGCAGCGTGTCCGCAAAGACGTGACGCCCGTCGCCCTGCATGGCGAAGCCCAGCATCATGCGGTCGAGCCCCGCCTGCCAGGTGTTGTCGGCAAACGCGGGCAGCCCCAAGGACGCGCGGTGCGCCGCATCGATGCCAAAGCGGATCTGCGCCGACGACGCGAGTTCCCCGGTTGCCACCACATCTTCGAGGCGCAGCCCGGCCCGCTCGGCGATGGTGGGGATGGCCAGAAAGTCGATGAGATCGCTCAGCGTCATGCGGGTGTCGGGCAACTGCAGCAGCGCGTCGAAGGCCGCAAAGACGCCGGCGGTGTCGACGGGTGGCGGCGCGCAGAGGCGGTAGGGAATGCGCGGCAAGTGCGCAGCCGGACGGCCGAAGACCGTGTCGATGTAGGGCGCGTAGTCGGCCATGTTGGGGGCCAAGACCGCGATGTCGCCGGGTTGCAGTGTGGGGTCGCGCTCGAGGGTGTCCAGCAGGCGTTGGTACAGCACCTCCACCTCGCGCAGGGACGAGCGGCAGTTGTGCACTTCAATCGAACCGTCGGGCGCTGCCAAGGCGATGGGCGGGGCTGCATCCGAAACACCGCGCGTCACATCCAACCAGATGTCGGACTGCAAGTGGCGCAACATGCTGCTGCCCGGCGGCGCGGCGGCAACGTCGAAGCGGGGCACGTCTCGGCGCGGCATGTCCTGTGTGCTCTTCTCGACGACCTGTTGGAAATCGGCGGCCCCGGCGCCCAAGGTACACACCAGGGGATGGCGCGCGCTGCGCATGTTCGCCAAGGGACGCACCGTGAACAGGTGCACGTCGCAGTGCTGGGCGGCCATCGCCAAGACGCGCACAAAGACCGGCGGCAGGTGCGTGATGCCAAAGAGGCAAAGGCGCGCAAAGGGCAACGCCCCGGGTTCGGCTTGCAAGCGCTGCGCGAATGCGTCCAGGGTGTCGCCTGCGAAGGTGGTGGGCGCGTCGCCGATGAGGTGCTGCCACAACGCGGCCTGCCAATCCGCTTGCCCGTCGCGCTGCTGCTGCCAACGGCACAGCATTTGGGGGCGGTACAGCAAGTACTCGTCGAAGAGATTCGCCATGCGCACCGCCAGGGACATGCGCGCGCTGCCGTCGTCGTCGCCCTGCAAAAAAGACTGCACCGGCGCAAACACCGGTTGTCCCAGCCAGTCGGGCAATTGCGCAAACATCTCCAGGGCCATGGCGCGGCGCCCGGCAAAGCGCGGCGCTTGCACCACCTGGGGAACGACGCTGCGCATCAGCGCCTCGACGACGGTGGCCGGCAGGGGCATGTGCGTCGCCGAGAATACGCCGAACTCCCGGGTGAGCTGCGCCGTCAGCCAGGTGCGCATCTCCAGGCTCTGCACGCCCACCCAGTCGTCTTTGAGAAAGGACATGGGACCGCGCGCCGACGGGAGGGGCGCGTTCAGCACGTCGGTCAAATCGCGAAAGAGATGCCCGAGTTGATGTGATGTGTGCACGAACAACATAGAACGCTCCTACCGCACCGAAGAGACAAAAAATGTCTCATTCGGCTGATTCGCGACGACTCAGCGCAGCACCCCTTGCTGCTGCAGCTCGGCCTCGGCCTGGGACGCCCACCCCCGGTTGGCCTTGGGGCTGGCCGGGCTCGGGTGCAAAATTTGTCCCGCCACCGCGCCGAGGGTTGGGGCCACCGCGGCACAGCGCCGTCCGGCAAAGGCCCCGATGCCGATGAGGTGCGAAGCCCCCAAGGCGCGCACCGTGTTCTGCAGCGCCGCGTCGCACACCGCTTCGAGGGCGCGCAAATCGTCGCGCGCGAGTTTGTCCGGGGTGAGGTTGGCGCCGCTTTGGGACATGAAGACCAAGGGACAGTAATTGGCGATCCAGTAGTGGCGAAAGAAATTTTCGGGCCGTTGATATCGCGCGGCCACCCAGCCCCACACCCGCTGTCCGCTCACCTCGCCGCGGGGACAGGCGAAGCCCAACACCGGGCGCTTGGGATGCATGTTGGGGGGCGCGTTCACCGGTTGCTCGACGCCCAAAAAGTCGCGCACCGTGGCCACGTCGCCAAAGGGAACACCGGTCTGCGCCATGCCAAAGGGCCCCGGATTCATGCCCACCAAAACGATGCGCGCCGCGGCGTCGGCGTGGCGTTGGATGTAGTCTTCGTGCGGGGCACGGGCGTAGACCAGCGGGTTGTAAATGGTGTGCACAGCGGCGGAGTTGGCGAAGGAGAGCGCGTCGGCGTCGGCGGCCAGTTGGCGTGAAATCGCGATGAGTTCGGCTTGGATGGCGCTCATATCGCTTGGGGAAAGGCGGTGGCCAGGGCGCGTTCGACGATGTCGCCAAGCGCGTCGACCTCGGCGGGGGTGATGGTCAGGGGCAGCACGAAGTAGACGACATTGCCCAGGGGGCGCAGCAGGGCACCGTGTTGTTTGGCCGCGGCGTAAAAGCGCCAGCCCGCGTCGTCGAGGTAATCGTTGCTCCGGGCGTCGTCGCCGAAGCTCAGGGTGAACGCCCCCACCAGACCGTAGCGCCGGGGCGCGCGCACAAAAGAAAAGCGCTTCGCCAAGACGTCGAGGCGCTGTTGCAAGCGCTGGCCCGCGGCGTGGGATTTGGCGACCAAGTCTTGGTCTTGAATGACTTCCAGTGTGGCCAGGGACACCGCGCAGCCCAGGGGGTTTCCCGTAAACGAATGTCCGTACCAGAGTGTTTTTTCGGCGGAGCCCAAGAAGGCGTCGAACACGCGCTGCGAGACTGCCGTGGCCGCCATGGGGAGCACGCCCCCCGAAAAGCCCTTGGCGAGGCACGTGATGTCGGCGTTGATCTCGGCCTGGTGCTGGGCCAAAAACGCGCCCGTGCGGCCGTAGCCCGTGAACACTTCATCGACGATGAGCAACACGTCTTGCTGTCGGCAGAGCGCCGCCAAGCGCTTTAGATAATGCGGCGGGTACATGAGCATGCCCGCGGCCCCTTGGATTAACGGCTCGATGATGACGGCGGCAATTTCGTCGGCGCGCTCTTGCAGCAGTTGTTCGGCGGCGCGAAAGGTCTCGGCCAGGGCATCGTCGGGGTGTTCGGCTTCGGCGCACCGCGCAGGGCTGGGCAGGCGCACCGCGTCGAAGACGAGATCGCCCAAGGCCGCGTGAAAGACCGGCACCCCGGAGACCGACGCGCACCCCAGGGTTTCGCCGTGAAAGGCGCCCTCAAAGGTGACGAAGCGGCATTTTTGCGGGCGGCCGACGTTGCGCCAATACTGGTAGGCCATGCGGACGGCCACCTCCACCGCTGTGGAGCCGTTGTCGGAGAAGAAGAGCCGCGCGAACGACGGTCCCAAGAGCGGCAGCAGCTTTTCGGCCAGGGCCACGGCGCCCTCGTGGGTGATGCCCGCAAAGGTGCAGTGGGTCAGGCGGCGAGAGCTCTCGACCAAGGCCGCCATCAGGTGCGGGTGGTTGTGCCCCACGATGTTCGTCCACCAACTGCCGTTGCCGTCGATGTAGCGCGTGCCGTCCATGTCGTCGATGTAGATGCCGGACGCCGCGCGGGCCACCACGGGTTGCGTGTCGCGGATGTAGGTGTCCATGCGGGTGTAGGGGCGCCAGATGAGGCGCTTGTCGAGGGCGATGATCTCGTCGCGGGTGCGGGTGGGTGTGGATGCTGATGCCGTTGTCATGAAATGCCTCGTCGTTTGGGGGCCGCGTCGGTGGCGGTATACGTGTCGACCACCACGGCGTCGAAATGGCCTTCGGCCAATTGTACGCGCACTATATCATCTGGTCGCAGGTCGGCGGCGCGGGTCACCACCCGCTGCGTTTTCGTACTCACTGCGGCGAATCCGCGCTTCAGGGTGTGTTGGGGATGCAAAGCGTGCAGCCCCATGCGCAGGGCGTTGAGCCGCTCTTGGCGCTGGGGTGTGGCCTGCTGGCCCCAATGATGCAGCCTCATGCGCAGGGCGTTGAGCCGCTCTTGGCGCTGGGGAGTGGCCTGCTGGGCCCAGTGTTCCAATTTGTCGCGGTGGCGCTGCAGGGCGGCGCATTGCAAGTCGAGGCGGTGGCGCGGGTCAGCGGTTTGCAGGCGAGAAAATTGGTAAGTGTGGCGCTGCTGACCCTGCAACACAAAATGCTCGGCGATGCGCACCAACCGCTCGCGCTGGCTCTGCAGGTGGCGCAACTGCTCCACCTTGTCGGGGATCGCCAGCTCCGCGGCTTCGGAGGGCGTCGCCGCGCGCTTGTCTGCGGCGCGATCGCAGAGCGTGATGTCGATCTGGTGGCCCACGGCGCTGATCACCGGCACTGGACACGCCGCCACGGCCCGCACCAACGCTTCGTCGTTGAACGCGTCGAGCTCCTCGGTGCTGCCGCCGCCGCGCCCAATGATGATGACGTCGACGCCCGGGGTTT
>JAAYKL010000122.1 GCA_012522445.1 Myxococcales bacterium
TTGGAGGGAGAGCAGACCATGTTGGCCGAAACCTTAGGAAACATCCTGGACGAAAGACACGAGAAGGGCCTGCAAGAGGGCCGTGAGGAAGGCCGTGTAGAGGGCGCATTGGCGCTCCTGTTGCGGCAGGTTGAAATCAAATTCGGCGCCATTTCTGACGACGACAAAGAGCGCCTTTCGCAGCTCAACCACGAGCAAATCAAACGCGCCTCTGCCCGCATCCTAACCGCCACCACCCTTGAGGAGATTCTGTAGCCACAAAACCCGTCTGGGCGCAGTTCGATGCGCGGGAGAAAACAGGTCTGCACATATGTGCACTGCGCAACTCATTGAAATCATTACATATTATTTTGCGTTTTTGAAATTCGGCCAAATACTGTCCCGTTTCGAGACAGATATTGTCCCGTTTGGGACGGCGGGAAATTGTGGCGATCAGAGTGATTTGGGACGGCGAAAAAGGGCGGTTGGCAAGGTCGCCCAATGGCGTATATTGGCGCGGCAAACCCGTAGAACGAGGGGATATCCCATGAAATCACACTTGCTGTTGCCCGCGTTGCTGTTGCTTGTCACCTGTGCCCTGGCCGCCGCCTGCCGCGAGACCCCTGCCCCGCCCGCCGCCGAGCTCAGCGCGGTCATCGCCGCCCCCAAGGACATCCAGGCGCTCATCGACGCGGCCTACACCTTGAAACAAGACGGTTCCAACGGCCCGGCGCTCGCCAAACTCGAAGCCGCCTGCGACGCCCTGCGCGCCCGAAACATGGGCCGCTCCACGCCCTTCGCCTCGTGCCTGGACGACCGGGCCTCGGTGCTGCTGCGCCTCGGTCGCACCGAAGAGGCCGCCACACTCTTTCGCCAGGCCGCCGCCATTGCCGCGCCCGACCCCAAGGCCCAGGGACTGCTCGCGGGCATCCAAGAGCGCGAAGCCCTGCTGAAAAGCCTCACGCGCCTGCGCCGCACCTGCGCCGAACCCGAGACGCCCCCTCAGGACGCCGCCCTGCCCTACTTCCCCGATGTCACCGCCGTGCAGGAGGCCCTGCGCCAGCTCACCCCGCTGGTCGCGCCCTGCGGCAGCCCCAAGCGCATCGAGCCCATCCAGATGCGCCTGTACATCACCGGCGACGGCCAGCTCCTGCGCGCCCAGGCCAAAGATCAGTTTGCCGGCACCCGCACCGAAAGCTGCGTGGTCGACCGCCTGCAGGCCAACATTCACAAGGCCCCGCTGCCGCGCTTTCGCGCCTGCTTCCGCGGCTTCGCCGTGCCCTTCATGATCGGGCCGCACCCGGAAAAAACCAGCGCGCCCGACGCCATCCCCGGAGACACCCCGGAGTCCCCGGAAGCCGCCCCGGAGTCCCCGGAGGACGCCCCGGAATCCCCAGAGGACGCCCCGGAATCCCCAGAGGCCGCACCGCCATCACCGGAGGACGCCCCGCAATCCCCGGAGGACGCGGCCGAAGCGACACCCGCCGTCCCGCTGCAAAACCGCGAAAAAGGCACGCCGCCCGACGACAAAAGCCTGCGCCGGGGCGCCCAACTCCTCCTCGACGCCTTTGCCGACAACACCCCGGATGTGGCCCTGCCCTTCTTCTTTCCCGCCGGGGAATTCGACGCGCTCAAAGACCTCATCTCGCCGGCCCGCTACCACAAGAGACTCGTCCAGTGGTACCGCGAGGACATCGAAACCGAAGGCGCGCGCTTTCGCGGCCGCAAGTGGCAGGTCTCCGAGGTAGCACTCGGGCGCTGCCGCTGGAAAGAACCCGGCACCGAGGCCAACAAGCTGCCCTACTGGTCGTGCATCGGCAGCCGCGTCACCGCCCAGGAAGGCGACGACACCCGCCGCTTTGAGATCCGCGTGCTCATCAATTGGGGCGACGACTGGTACGTCACCCACCTGGGGCCCATCCGCAAAGACTGAGCCCTTGCGCGACGCGGGCTTTTCGGGTTTGATTTCAGCGTTATGAAACACGGCATCAAAAGCGGCATCAACACCCACACACCGGGCCTCAAGGGCGCCATCCACCGCTGGATGGCCAACCGGCTCGAATTCATTCTCTCCATTCCCGGCGGCCGCCTCTACCGGCGCCACGTCCGCGCCTGCCAACGCGTTGAAGCCGAGCAGCTCCGCGTGCTGCGCGAAATCCTCACCTGGTCGCAGGACACCGAGGTGGGCCGTCAGTTCGGTTTTGCCGACATCCGCACCCACGCCGATTACCGCCAGCGCGTGCCAGTAATGGACTACGAGCAGCACCGCCCGTGGATCGAGCGCCACGCCCAGGGCGAAGAAAATGTGCTCTTTCCCGGCCGTCCCATGGTGTTTACGCGCACCAGCGGCACCACCGCCAAGCCCAAGCTCATCCCCATCACCCAGTTCAACTTCAACCGCACCATCCGCAACCGGGGCAAGCTGTGGCTCCACAACCTGTCGCGCCACTTTCCGGGCATCTACGCCGGCAAGGACTTCACGCTGGTCTCCCCGGCCTTCGACGGCGAAACCGAAGGCGGCATCCCCTTTGGCTCCCTGTCGGGCATCGTCTACCAAAACATCCCCGCGTTCATGAAGCTCGTCCACACCATCCCCTACGAGGTGCTGTGCATCCCGGACTACGACGCCAAGGCCTACGCCCTGCTGCGCTTCGGCGTGCCCAGCCACGTCACCTGCATCCTGACGGGCAACCCGGGCACCCTGCTCAACCTGGCCCAAAAAGCCGACCTCTGGAAGGACACCCTCATCGAAGACATCCGCGCGGGCACCCTGTCGCACGACTTCGCCTTCACCGACGAACTGCGCGCCACGCTGGAGGCCATGCTCGAACCCGCCCCGGAGCGCGCCGACGAGCTCGCGGCCATCGCCCAAAGCCACCCCACCTTTCGCCCGGCGGACTACTGGCCCGACCTGCGCCTGGTCCACACCTGGACCAACGGCAACTGCGCCCTGGTCATCCCCAAGCTGCGCGACTGGTTCCACGACGAGACCCCCATCCTCGACTTCGGCTACATCGCCTCGGAGATCAACGCCTCCGACGTCATTGAGCCGGGCTCCAACGGCTCGCATCTCTCGGTGCGCAGCGCGTTTTACGAGTTCAGCGCCTTCGAGGAGGACGACCAGCCCACGCGTTTTTACATGGCCCACGAGCTCGAGGTCGGCCGGCGCTACTTCATTTATGTCACCACCTACTCGGGGCTCTACCGCTACGACATGAACGACGTGGTCGAGGTGGTGGGGCACTTTCACCAGGCGCCCATCCTCAAGTTTTTGTTCAAGGGCAAGGGCGTCACCAGCCTCCAGGGCGAGAAGCTCTCCGAGCACCAGCTCATTGAGGCCGTGGCCCAGGCCGCGCGCGACACGGGCATCGGTCACGACTTCTTCACCGCCGTGGCCGACCCCGAGTTACCGGGCTACACGCTGTACATCGAGCTTCACGGCGACCCCACCGACGCGCGCACCGCGCAGTTCGCCGCCGCAGTCGACAACGCCCTGTGCCAGGTCAACATCGAGTATGCGGCCAAGCGCGACTCGGAGCGGCTCGTGCCCGTGCGGGTGTTGCCCCTGCGCGAAAAGGCCTTTGACGCCTACCGGATTATGCGGCTCACAGAGGGGGCGTTTGAGGGGCAGCTCAAGTGGCTCCATCTCTCGATGGCCGACGACATGGCGCTCCGCCGCATGGAGGGCATTTTGCATCCCAGCGTCATCCCCAGCCCCCCAGCAACAGGCGAAGAAGCGTAACGCCCCGGGGCGCCGACCCCACCTGACACCCGCAGCCATCGCCGGACGCGTTCCCCTCATCGCCGTCGTCGTCGGTGTCGTCACCGGGGACATCCGCGTCGGCACCGGGGACATCCGTGTCGTCACCGGGGGCATCCGTGTCGGCACCGGGGACATCCGTGTCGTCACCGGGGGCATCCGTGTCGGCACCGGGGGCATCCGTGTCGTCACCGGGGACATCCGTGTCGTCACCGGGGGACAACGGGCCATAGGGACCGTACACCGTACCCGCGGTGCCCCACTCGAAGGCGCCCAGGTCGTTGGCGGCGGTGCGCTGGCGGTAATGCATGGCGAAGTCCTCGTCGCGGTAGTACTCCTGCGCGGGCAGTGTTGCGGTGCTGGAGACGGCCAGGCCCCGGGCGGGGCTGTCGTCGGCCAGGCGAAAGTCTCCCTGGACGGGGCCGCGAAAGCCGGGGTCGTCGCCCCAGGTGGTGGCGCTGAGCCCGTCGGTGTTGGCGCCGGTGGAGGCCCAGTTGTTCGCGCCGGTAACCGTCCAGTTGTCGGTGGCGGGGCTCTCCTGGCGCGTGGCGCTGCCCACCTGGTAAATGAGATTGTTGCGGATGGTGACGTGGGTGGCCACGGAGTCGTTTCGCATGTTGACCAGGGCGTGGGTGCGTCCCGCTTCGCGCGGCGTGCCGATGATGGTGTTGTGGTAGAGGTTGAGGTGCATGGCCGACGGCGGGTCGGCTTCGTCGTGGTAGAGCACCAGTAGCTGGCTGGCGTTGAGGGGCGCTCCCTGGAGAATCACGTTGCCCATCAGGGTCATGTACTGCTCGTAGGGATCGCCGCCACAGAGGTAGTTGCAGGTCATGAGGTCGCCCACGTAGCTCGACGGCCGGGCAAACCAGTTGTAGGCCAGCAGGGTTTGGACCGAGCGCAGGTGGAAGAGCTGCCCCTCGTGCGAATCGTGGGAAAAGCTGTAGCGCATGGTGAACCGGCCGCCGTAGATGTAGATGTTGTGGGTCATGGCGCCGCCCTCCCACACTTGGCCGTTGTGCCGGAATTCGCAGAACTCCACTTGCAGGTGCTCAGAGGTGCCGGTGAGGCCGTTGGTGTTGTGCTCGAACAGGCAGTCGCGCAGGAGCACGGGACCGGAGTTGATGGCGCGAAACCCCGCCGACGAACTGTCGCGGCAATTGCGAAAGACGATACCCGACACCTCGACCCAGGCCGCATTGGGACCGGCCTGCCACGCCCCGCGCCCGCGGTCTCCGGCGTTGTAAGTACCCGGCCAGGTGCTCACGCGGTGGTCCTCGTCGCCCACCAAGTCCCAGACGGGTCGGTTCAATGGGTCGGCAGCGCGGATGACGATGGGATTCTCCGGGGTACCGGCGTTGTTGAGGTAGACCCGGTACTGGTAGGTGCCCGGCGCGATTTCCACCGTGTCGCCCGCCTGCGCCGATTCGATGATCTCGGGGCCGTCGTCGGGGGTGACGTACAGGATCGCCGCGGATGCCGGCGCGCCAAATAGCACCGCCGCGCCAAGTAACCCCGCCGCGCCCAGCCACTGCCACGCCGCGTTTTTCCGCTGTGTTTTCATCTGCGTCCTCCGTTGTTGTTGGCGTTGTCGCCGCTGTTGTCGTTGTCGCTATCCATCGATAATAGCACAGGCCCCGGGCGCTTCGCAGCGAAAATTCGCGCGCGTTCAGTCGGCGTGGGGAGACGAGACGAAGCCGAAAAGGGCCGCGCCCAGAGCGGTGTTGAGAATGGCCAGGGCGGCGTTGAGGCGCAACAGGGCCAAGGGGGCGTCGGGGGGGGTGCCCGCGAAGATGAGGGCGGTGGCTTTGGCGGCCAGTACCAGCACCGGTGCCGCCAAGGGAAGCCAGGCCGCGGCGAAGAGCAATTCCACGGCACCGCCGCGCAGGGTGAGCGCACCGAACAGGGTCCCCGAGGCGGCAAAGGCCAAGGTGCTCACCGCCAGTAGGGGCAGGAGCAGCGGCAGGTGGGACCAGGGATTTACGGGGAAGAACAGGGCCAACAAGGGCAGGAGCAGCACCTGGGCCAGCAACATGAAGCCCGCCGTGGCCAGGGCCTTGCCCAAGAAGAGCCCCGCCGAAGACCGGGCCGCGCGCACCACGTGGGGCCAGGCGCCGGATTCGCGCTCGCTGTGCCAGGACCGGGAGATGGCCAACATGCCCGAGAAGGTCACGGCGAGCCACAGGGTTCCGGCCGCGGCCACCGGTGGCGCGATGTGGTGGAGGTCGAGGGCAAAGGCGCACAGCAGCACCGTCATCAGCGCGAAGAGGAAGACCCCGGGCAGCACCTGGCGGGTGCGCCATTCGAGGCGCCACTCCTTGCCCAGCACGGCGCGGGCGGTGGACCAGAGGCTCACGACACACCTCCTGCGCAGGCGTCTTGCAGTTGCGCGCGCAGTTGGGTTTCGTCGGCGGGACAGGGCGCGTCGAGGGCCAGGCGTCCCCGGTGCAGCACCCACAGGCGGGTGGCCACCGCGGCGGCAAAGGCGGGCTCGTGGGTGGCGACCACGGCGATGCCGTCTTGGGCGCGGTGCTGGGTCAGGGCGCAGGCCAGCAGCGCTGCGTGGGCGAGATCGAGGCCGGCGGTGGGTTCGTCGAGGAGCCAGAGCCAGGGCGACGTCAGCAGGGATTTGGCCAGGGCTGTCCGCTGGAGCTGGCCCCGCGAGAGCTGGCGCACCGGCTGGGCGTCCCAAAAGTCGGCGAGGCCGAAGCGCGCGGACAGATCGTCGAGAGGCGCCGCCCCGATGCCCGGATGCCCCGCGTGCAGGTCGCGGTAAAAGGCGAGATTTTCGCGGGCGGTGAGGTCGCCGTAGAGGCCCGTGTCGTGGCCCAAGAAGCCCTGTTGGTCGCGCCAGGCCTGGAGGTCGCGCGCCACCGGAGCACCGCTGGCGTGCAGCGCTCCTGCCGTGGGGGAACGCGCGCCGCTGAGAATGCTGAGCAGCGTGGACTTGCCCGCGCCGTTGGGTCCCATGACCGCGACCACATCGCCGCCGCGCAGGGTGGCCGACACGCGGGAGAGGGCCCGCACCGCGCCGAAGACGTGCCCGATGTCCTCCAGGCGCAGGTCGCGCGCGGAGGCGGTCACGGGGAGCGCTCCTCGGCGAGGGCCAAGAGGGCGCGCACGGTGTAGACGCCCATCCCCACCACGGCCCACATGCCGGTGCCGGCGAGGGCCGAGGGCAGTCCGTACAGGGCGAAGAGGAGGATGCCCGTAGCGAGCACCAGGGCGCCCCAGGCGACGGCGGGCGCGCGCAGGGCGGTGCGGGGTGACAGCATCAGCAAGCTGCGAAAGGCGCGGACGGGCACCAGGGCCAGCAGGGCGGACAGGACGAGCAACACGCCGCCCACCCACACCCAAGTCACCATGGGATTGATCTGCACCTTGAGTACGGCGCGGCCGGTGTCGGGCTCCACGTCGCCCAGCACGACGAAGAGGTCTTCGCCGAGGCTGCGCAGCACCCCCACCTCGCTGCGGGGTTGGCTGGGATGGGCCCGGTAGTAATCCCGCGAGGGCGACAGGACGCCTCGGTCGGTGTGGTCAAGACGCACGTGGAGGTCGGCGGCGATGCGCTGGCGGTCGGCGGTTTCGTCGGCGCGCAGCCCCAAGAAGCGCAGGCGGTAGGCCTCGAAGTAGGCGGTGTCGCCGGGGGAGACGAGCACCGTGGTGTCGCGCGCGTAGGCGTTGCCCGCAAAGCCAGCGAACAGGGAGACCACAGCGGCGTGGGCCACCCAGGCGGCGATGCGGTCTTGGGACGGGCGGCGCACCCAGCGGCGCAGCCCGCGCAGCAAGGAGAGGGTCGCGGCGGCCACGAGTCCGACGGCGGCGGCGGGCAGGAGGCTGGGGGTCTCGAGGTGGGGCGAGAGGGTGCGGTGGGCCCAAAACGCACCGAGGCCGAGGGCGGCCAGCAGGGCGAGCCAAAAGAGGCGCGGCGGCTGGTGGGGCTTGGGGCGAAAGGGGATGGCGGTGCAGATGGCCATGAGGGCGAGGATGGCGAGGCCGATGGGGGTCATCCAGCGATTGTACAGGCTCGCGGGGATGGCGGTTTGCTGCTGGTAGAGCCACGCGGCGATGACGGGCCACAGGGTGGCGAGGCCCACGAGCAGCGCCGAGAAGAGGAAGAAGGCGTGGGTGAGGCCGAACATCCAGTCGCGGGAGCCGAAGGCCGCGGTGTAGTGCGGGGCTAAGGCGCGGCGGCGGTAGATGAGCAGGGCCGCAGGCGCGGCGGTGGTGGCGGTGAGGAGGGCGAGGAGCCAGGGTCCGATGGTGGCGCCGGCAAAGGCGTGGACCGACTGGACGATGGCCGAGCGCGTCAGGAAGGTGCCGAAGAGGATGAGGGCGAAGGTGAGGATGATGAGCAGGTGGGCCCAGCGCAGGGATTGGGCGCGTCGGCGGTTGGAGAGGGCCGCGTGCAGGAGCGCGGTGGCGGTGAGCCAGGGCATGAGGGAGGCGTTTTCCACGGGGTCCCAGCCCCAGTAGCCGCCCCAGCCGAGCTCGGCGTAGGCCCAGACCATGCCCAGGAGGTTGCCGGCGGTGAGTAGGCCCCAGGCGCCGAGAATCCAGGGGCGCTGGCGGGAGAGCCAGGCGTCGTCGCGGGTGGGGCGCAGGAGGGCGGCGGTGCCGAAGGCCATGGGCACGGAGAAAGCGGCGAAGCCCAGGAAGAGCGCGGGCGGGTGGGCGAGCATGAAGGGGTTGCGCAAGAGGGGGTTCATGCCGTGGCCGTCGGCGGGGACGGCGGGGAGTTCGAGGGGCGCAAATGGGTTGGATTGGGTCAGGACCAGCAGGAGGAAGGCCGCCTGGTAGAGGGCCAGGAGGCAGGAGGCGCGCTGTCCCAGGTCGGGTTCGCGGCGCTGGGTCCAAGCGGCGGCGGCGGCACCAAAGAGAGCTTGTAGCGCTGCCCAGAAGAGCAAGGAGCCGTGTTGTCCGCCCCAGACGGCGGCGAGCAGGTAGCCCGCGGACATCGTGTGGTCGGCGTACTCGAAGACGTATTGCACGCGGTAGTCGTGGGAGAGAAGCAGCAGGGCCAGGGCCAGCAAGGAGAGCAGCGCGCTGAGGGCGGCCGCGCCCATGAAGTTGGCTCCGACGCGTTGGGTCCGCTCCCCTTTGCGCATCGCGCCGAGGACCAGGGCGGCCACCAGGGACAGGCACAGCGATAGGAGCAGCGCGAACTGCCCGAACTGGGACATCACAGTGTCCACCCGTCGAAGCAGGGACGCCGGGCGGAGAAGGAACGTTTGGCGGTCCAGATGCTGGTGGGGCAATGCTTGGTGGGGCAATGCTTGGTGGGGCAATGCTTGGCGGTCCAGCGGTTGGCGGTCCAGATGCTGGTGGGTGTCCATTTAAAGGATAAAAGCGCGCACGTCGACATGGCGCTTCGCATACCCCAAAACCGTTGCAAACGCGAGACCCGAACGTCCCCGTCCTTGCCCCACGTATAAAACCACTCCGAACTCAAACCACTCAGAGTGCAGTTCAAGTCTCTCTAAGTGAGTTCCAAACGACTCTGAGAGACTTTCTATCCAAAGACTTTCTATGACTTTCTATGTGGGCCTCAAAAGAAGCGCTAAAGGGCGAAAATGGGACGAGAAAATAGACCGAGTGCGCGTTCGGCGGGTGTTCGGCGGGTGATGCAGAAGAAAATTTGGCAAAA
>JAAYKL010000123.1 GCA_012522445.1 Myxococcales bacterium
CAACACGGGCACCGGCTTTTGTGAAGAAGCCAACACCCGCACCAATTGCACGGCCCCGGGCCAATCCTGCGCCAATTACCACCGCTGCGCGGGTTCGTTGCAGGGTTGCACCTTCTGCGCCACCGACGCCTTCTGCGGCCAGAACTGCGAACCATGCAATGGCATGTGTGAGAATCATGGCACGACCTCTTATTGCTGCGCTGTCGATGCGGGCAAGTGCGCAAGCGCTCCCACAGCCCTGGGCAACCGGTGCACGGACGCCGCGATCATCGGGCGCACCAACGCCCAAAACACCTTCACAGGAAAATATAATTTTGACGGCGCCAGCAACGAAAACAGCACTTGCGGGGGCTCTTATTTTGACGTGCACTTTAAGATCTACCTGTTGCCGGGCGAAACCGTTACGGCCACTGCTGTGCCGACACCGCGTCAAAATCAGCGACTCTCCCTGCGCGCCACTGCACCGGGCGCGACCTGTGATGACGGCGCCTGCAGCAGCCAGGTGGGTTGCCACAATCCCAACGCCAACAATGCCACGGTTACATTGACCATAACCGCGACCCGGGTGGGCTGGCACACTTTCAAGATCGATAACCGCAACGGCACGTACCGAGACTTTAATCTAACGGTGAAGTTGACTTGCAACAACGGCGATTGCAACTGCCCGTAAGCGACTCTCCCCCAAGGCGCCTGCCACCCTTCCGCCCATCCCCGGCCCGCTCTCAATAGCGTCGTAAATTTCTTGGCGGATGTAGGTGTTTATGCTACTGTGGCTTACAGACTCGCAACATGGAGGTCCCCATGGAAAACGAACGCCGAAAACGCCGAAGCCATCACATGCACGAGGCCCTGGAGCTGCAGCTCAAGGCCACACGCCAGCGCGGAAAGTTCAGCGCGGTGGTGCTCACCGAGGCCCAGGGAATCCCGGTGGCCGCTGCCGGAGATGTGGTGGCCGCCGAGGAGTTCGCCGTGCGCGCTCCGTTGCTCGCCAATGGCCGGCGCATGTGGCAGGGCACGCTCCCGACCGAGTGCGGGGGCAGCGAAAAGGTCACCATCTCGCCCATCGCCACTTCGTTTGGTTGTCTCTACATGTGCGCCTTGGGCGGTGATGCCGCGCAGGGCGTCGCCGAGGTGCTCATCGCGTCACAGGGGGTGTCGCGCATCCTCGCCTGAGCTTTGGGAGGTTTCGCCCTGCAGCAGCGCGATGATGCGTTGGCGGCAAGTTTGGGCCAGCGCCCCGGCATCGCGCAGGGTGAGCTTCGATGTGGGCACGGGCTCGCCCACCCGCACGGTCATGGTCCCCGGACGGATGCGCCAGTCGCCCCGACGCGAGATCGCCCGCCCACCGAAAATGCCTAGGGGCACCACCGGCACCTCGGCGCCGATGGCCAGCCGAAAGGCCCCGGGGAAAAACGGTCCCACGCTGCCGTCCAAGGTGCGCTCTCCCTCGGGCAGCACCACCACCGAATCGCCCTGTCGCAACATGTCGGCGGCGCGCTTCAGGCCCTTGGCCGTGAGGCGTGCGTCGCTCGGGTCGATGGGGATTTGCCCGGCGGCGGTGATGAAAGCGCCGAAGATGGGCCACGAGAAATGCTCGGCCAGCTCCAGTGAGCGCGCGTAGCCCGGAATGGTGCGGTACAGCGCAAACATATCGAAGATGTTGACGTGATTGGCGACGTAGACCACGGGCGCGTTCGCGGGGATGCGCGCTTGGTTTTCAACGCGGATGCGCACGCCGCAAAGGGCGGGCACGGTGCGGGACATGAGCTTGAGGGCGGGGTCGATGCGCCGCGTTGCCCCGAGTTTGGCCGCCAGGGCGACAAAGGCCGCCCAGCCTAGAAGGTGCGGAGCGCCGATGGCCCAGATGCCCAAGGAGCGCAGCGCGTCTGCTGCGCCAAAGGCCGGTTGGGGCGAGTTGTCGCCGGGAAAGTGAGGGCTGTCGGGGTGGACGTGTGGCGCGAGGGTCATGTGCGCTGCTTCGCGGGAACTTTGGCCCGGGTCGGCGTCTTTGCCTTTGCCGTGGCTTTGGTCTTGTTTTTTGACTGTGTCTTTGCCTTTGCCTTGGCCGCGGTTTTGGCCGGCGCGGTGTCCGGGAGTTGGGCCGTGACCGGTGTCGTCGCGATGACCGGGGAGGCTTCGGGTGCGGTGCCCGAGGTGTCGCGGCGAAAGAGCTTGAAGCGGCTGTAGGCCAGGGCCGACATCTTTAATAGGAGCAGGCCGTGTTTGAAGCGATCGATTTTGATGTCGCCGTATTCGCGGTTTCGGTAGCGGATGGGGACTTCGAGGATCTTGAGGTTGAGCTTGGCGGCGCCAAACAGGAGGTCGAAGTCGCCGAAGGGATCGAAGTCGCCGAAGAAGGTGCGCCCGCGTTTGATGGCCTCGTAGTCGCTGCGAAAGAGCACCTTGGTGCCGCACAGCGTGTCGGTGAGGCGCTGGTCGAGCAGGTAGGTGAACACCATTCCGAAGAAGTGGTTGCCCAGCATGTTGAGGAAGCGCATGGCCTGCGACTCCATGGGGTACACCAGGCGCGAGCCGTTGATGAACTCGCCCTTGCCGCTGACCAGGGCCTCGTAAAACTTCGGCAGGTCTTCGGAGCGCACCGTGATGTCGGCGTCGAGGATCATCAGCACATCGCCCGTGGCGGCGTCAAAGCCCATGCGCACCGCGTCGCCTTTGCCCTTGCCCGGCTGCACCATGACGCGGGCGCTGTCGAGGTGGGGATTTAAGGTGTCGAGTTCGGCGATGCAGCGCTCAATTTCTTCGACGGTGCCATCGGTGGAGTGCCCGTCGACAAAGATGAGTTCGGTGCCCAGCCCCATCTTGGGCACGGTGCGGAAAATTTCTTCGATGTTGCCGCGCTCGTCCTTGCAGGCCACCACCACCGACACGCGGTGCTCCTGGCGCTCGGTGCAGGCGCAGGCGGGGTCGGGCCGGGCCACGATGATTTCGTTGGCGGCGAGCCAGGGCAGCACCGGCAGCGAACCGACGATGTCGTTGATGAAGTCGGAGACCAGCGGGATGCGCACGGGCATGAGCATGTCGTGCCCGGTCTTCACGGGGTCGAGGTTGGCCAGCCGCATCAGGTTTTTGAGGTCGGGCAGCTCGAGCCAGTTTTGTTCGCGCTGCCGGGGTTTGATGCGCAGGCGCTCGGCGACTTTCACCCACGGGCCCCACAGGTAATTGAAGGAGGTGATGATGATGCGGGTGCGGGGGTGGCAGAAGGCCTCGAGGCGCGCGAAGACACGCTGGATGTCGACCAGGTCGCCCACCAAGTTGGAGAGGATGATGAAGTCGAAGGTCTCGTCGAGTTTGAGCTCTTGCGCGTTGGCCAGCACAAACGTGAGGTGGGGGTGCCGTTGTTCGGCGCGCTGGATGGCCTCGGCGCTGAAGTCGACGCCCACGCCGCGCTCGGGGGAGAGCGATGCGAGTAGGTCGCCCAGGCCGCAGCCCAACTCGAGCACGCTGGCGCCCGGGGGCACGTTAAAGCCGATGAGCTTGGTGAGCCGTTGGTTGTAGTAGCGCTTGAAGATGCCCGGTCTCTCGTGCTCGTGCATGATGGCGTCAAAAAAGGCGCGGCGGGCTTCGGTCAGTTTGACATCGCGCTCTAACACCGGAAACTTCATATTGCCTCCCCTTGGGTTGCGGGCCGGGCGCTGCAAGGCGCTACGGCGCTTCGGTTGTTGGGACCGCGTCGGCGGCGTCGCTTGGCTTGGCGTCTTCGGGCGACGGCGTCTCGGGGCGTTGGGGAATGATCCCCAGGGGCTCCGTTTTTCGCTCCACAGTATAAGCGGCCACCCACGGCATGCCGTCGTCAGCGTCGCGGCGCACCAAGTATACCGCGCGCGCATCGCGTCGATCGTGCTCTTCGGCCACAATGGTGATGTAATTCATGCCCAGCCGCAAGGGCACTTCGGCGTTGAAGGCGAGGGTGCGGTTTGCCGGGTCGGATGCGGCCTGGAAGTAAACCTTTTGGTCGCCGACGAAGATGTACACGCTGCGGATGTGGTCGTCGTCTTGCGCCACGCCTTTGAGGCGGAGCGTGCTCTTCGTTACCACGGGCGGCGGCACAGCATCTAGGGTGATGACGGGCGGTGTGTTGAAAGCTTTGGGCGGCGCAAAGTCGTTCGCTCCGGGCTGACCCGTGGTTTGGGTGAGCGGGTAGTGCAGTTTGTCGGAGACGCTGTAGCGCAGCTCGGCGTCCATGAGGGAGAGATCGAATTGCACCGCGTCTTCGGGAAAGCCGGTCTTCACCTCGAAGTCGAATTGAGCCACGGCGGTCTCCCCTACCGCCAGCGTTTTGAGTTCTTCGCGGCCGCGGGTCAGAAAAATGAGGCTGCCCGATTTGTTGCTCAGCAGGGCAAAGGCGGACAAGGCATCGCCGGGCCCCTCGTTGCGCACATGGCAGAGGATGGAGGCGCGCTCTCCGGTTTGCAGCAGGCCGTCGCCGTTGCCGTGTTCGCGGTCGTCCAGCAACAGGGCGTGAGAAAAGCGGGGCGTGGGCAGCGCCACCACGGCAAAGCGCTGTGCGGTGGCTACCAGTTCTTGGCCGTCTTCGGCTTCGAGGGTCACCCGGACATCGTGCACCGCGGACCAAGCCGCCTTGGGGGCTTTGAAGCTCAGGGTGCGCACCAGGGTTTGTCCCGGCGCCACGCGGCCAAAGGCCAGCTCGCGTTGGTCGAGGGGGGTGAAGTCGGAGCGCGTCAGGGCCAGGAGGCGGTGTATCGGTTCGCGGCCGTGGTTGGTCACGGTTACGGTGAGCTCGCTCGCGGCATCTGCTTGCACGGTGCCCTCGGCGATGTGGGCGGTGACGCGCAGGTCGTGGGGCGCAGCGGCGTTGGCCTTGGCCGGACTCCAGTCGATGCCCAGGCGTTTGAAGGCCGCCATGAGGCGCTCGGACTCCTTGCGCTGCTTGGCGTCGAGGAGCCCGGAGATTTGGGCGGGATCGAAGTGGGTTGTTTTTTTCGCGCCCATGCGCAGCACGATGTCGCGGGCCAGGTCGATGTTGAAATCGCTTTGAAACACGAAGTTGACGCTGTCCTTGGTGGCGTCTTCGTCGCCGTCATCGCCGTCGATTTCGTCGTCGTCAAATTCAATCTCTTCGGGGGTGCGGGTTGTCTTGGCGTCGGCGCTCTTTTTGTCTTTTTTGGGCTCCACCAAGTAGGTGAGGAGGACTTCGGGAGGTGCGCTCGGCGTGGCTGCGGTAGACGGCGCATCGCCCTCGCCCAGGTGGTGCGACAAGTCGCTCTCGCGGTACTTGATTTGCTCTTTGAGATCGATGATTTCGCTGTCGGCGCGGATGGGGCGCGTGCTGATATGGGGAGAGATGCCCACCGATTGAATGGAGATGTCGCCGGGGGTGAGGTATTGGGCCGAGGTGATTTTGAGCGCGGCGCCGCCGGGGAGCTCGTGGAGTACTTGCACCGATCCCTTGCCAAAGGTTTGCTCGCCGATGATGACGGCGCGGTCATTGTTGCGCAGGGCGCCTGCCACGATTTCGGAAGCGCTGGCGCTGCCGGAGTTGACCAACACGGCGATGGGCCACGCGGGCTCGAAGCCGTCATCACGCGCCGAGGTGACCGAGCGCATGTCGAGCTCTTTGCCAGCGGTGGTGACGATGACGCCCTTTTTGAGAAAGAGATCGGACACGGAGATGGCCGCGTCGAGCAGACCGCCGGGGTTGGAGCGCAGGTCGAGCACCAGGCCTTTGAGGGGCGCCTTTTTGTCGAGACGCGCCAGGTGTTCGAGGACGTCCTTTGCGGTGTTGGATTGAAAATCGCGGATGCGGATGTAGCCCACGCCCCCGGCCATGGCCTCGGAGTCGACGCTCTTGACCTCGATGATGGCCCGCGTGATGCGGATGGACTTGGAGTCTTGCCAGTCCTTGCGCATGACCTGCAGGCGACAAACTGTTCCGGGCTTTCCGCGCATTAAATCGACCGCGTCATTGAGGGGCAGGTTGACGGTGGAGATGTCTTCGATGCGTTGGATCTTGTCGCCGGCTTGGAGCCCGGCCCGCGCGGCGGGGGTGTCTTCGATGGGAGAGATGACGGTGAGTTCGCCATCGCGGATGGAGATGACGATGCCCAGGCCGCCGAAGTTGCCGTGGGTTTTGTCCTTCATGCTGCGGTAGTCCTCGGGCGGCATGAGCACCGAGTGGGGGTCCAGTGTGGCCAGCAGGCCGTTGATGGCGACGTACTCGAGGTTGAGCGGTTTGATTTCGGTGTCCGGCAACGTGTCGTACAAAAACGCGAAGACGTCTTGGAGCCGCTGCTGCAGCATTTTGGTGGTGCGCACATCGCCTAAGGCGTAGCGCTTTTGTGTGGCACCCACGCGGATGAGCAGGCTGTCGCCTTGTTCTTCGGCCACCAGTTGCGAGACCTGTTGTTGCAGGCCCATGACCGCGCCCAGGAGCATGGCCCGCGGCTGGATGCGCGAGGCGTCGAGATAGCTCTTGTCGACGAACTGCAGGGTGCGCCGCAGGGTGGGCAAGGTGGCGTCCGGGATGCCGGGCAGGGCACCGGGAGCGAGCAGGAGCGAGACGTCGGGTTGGGGCCGTCGCGTCAACCCCGTGGCAGCACCGCGGATGAAGAAGACCGCCAGGGCAATGGACAGCGCCCCCACGATGACAAAGAGGCTGATGCGCGTGATGTGCGATGTGGATTTCATGAGGCCGTGTCCGTGTCTTCACCTGCGTCGCTATCGGTGTCGTCGCTATCGGTGTCGTCGCTATCGGTGTCGTCGCTATTGGTGTCGGCGTTATCGGTGTCGGCGTTATCGGCTTCGGCGTTATCGGTGTCGGCGGGCGCGTCAATTTGGGGGGCAAAGGCCGCCGGATCGGGCGAGGGCAACGCGGTGACCCAGAGGGTGCGTCGCTGCGGGTTTTCGAGCATGATGCGCTCCAGGCGCAGGGCCAGCCAGGTGTCGCCGCGCTGGATGGCGACATCGACGGTGCCGCCCACCGGGCCCCGGAGCAATTGGTGCACTTCGCTAATGGAGAGATTGGCCACTGGGGTGCCGTTGACCGCGATGAGCATATCGCCCTCTTGCAGGGTGCCGGTGCCGCGCTGTTGTTGGGGGACGATCCGGTAAATTTGGATGCCGTCGGGCGTGGGGTCGAGGAGGATTCCGGGGCTGCCCGTCCAGCGGTTGGCTTGGTGGAGGCAGGCGGTCAGCAGAACAGCGATGCAAAAGAGCGCTGCGGCAATGGTAGCGCGGCGCAACAAGACAACATTTGGCGTCGTAAAATTGAATGGCATGGGCCCTCTCGTATTGATCTTATCTATATACAGTCAACTCGCCCTGTGGGAGATACCCGTTTTTGCGCAGCAGTGCACGGACTTTTCGCGCCCGTCTTTACGCGTTGGGCGTTGAAGCCACATGTGAATGAGGCTATCTTTGTACGCACCGGTTTCAAAGGACGCGAAGCACCCCATGTTCTCACAGATCAAAAAACGTACCCTGTGGTTATTGTTCGGTCTTTGGCTGTTGGCCCTAGGCGCCATCGCGCTGTCCACCGCGTCTTTTGCCCATCAGATGCGCGAGGAAAATACGCGCCTACAACAGCAGTCCGAGCTCGATAAAATCCACTTAAAAATCAATCACTACATCGGCGCCAACCAAAAATCGGTCGAGATACTGAGCCGCAACTGGGGGGTGCGACGCATCATCACCAGCGACACCGCAATGATCGATCGCTCTGCGGGCCACATCGTCGACACCATCCGCGCGATCTCCGATGCCTCGGTGGTTTACTTGATGAACAAAGAAGGCACGGTCATCGAATCCAGCGTCTACGACGGCGACCAAACGCTGTTTGGCCACAACTATGCCTTTCGCTCCTATTTCAAAGAAGCCCTGCGCGGCGTGGCGGCGCTGTACCCGGCCTTGGGGGTGACGACTTTGGAGCGTGGCCTGTATTTCAGTCATCCGATTAAGGGCATTCAAACCCAAGCCCCGGAGGGGGTGGCTGTCATCAAAATGTCCATCGCGCCCATCGAAGCGGAAATGCAGCAATTGCTGGACAGTCCGATTTTTCTCATTACGCCCGAGGGGGCCGTGTTTGCCAGCAACCAGCCGGAGTGGTTGTTTCGCGTTGTCGACAAGGGGCGCATGCTGCCAGTTGAGCTGTTGCGGGAGAGCCGGCAATTCGCCGACGAGCCACTGTCCAAGCTCCCGCTCTCCTTCGAAAACAGCATCCAAAACATTGAGGGCTCTCTGCGCCGTGTCGCCGTGCGCAACATGCCGCAATTGGGATGGAAGCTGGTGGTGATGTATCCCGCCGAGCAGCTCGTGCCCCTTCGCTCCTTTCAGCGCACCAGCCTGACGGGTTTTGTCGCGGTCTCGGTTTCCCTGATCACGCTGCTGTTCGGGGCCATCGTGGCCGTTCGGCGCCGCGCTGCCGACCAAAGCGCCCAACACCAGAGCGCCCTCAAAATCGAAGCCGTCTTTAACCAAGCCTTTCAGTTGATGGCCATCCTCGACACGCAGGGGCGCGTGATCGACGCCAACGAAGCGGCCATGCGCTTTCTCACGCTCTCCAAAAACGAGATTGTCGGCCGCCCGTTCTGGGACACCCCGTGGTGGGATCACACCAAAGAGATGCAAGCGCACATCCGCGATGCGACAGGACGGGCCGCAAAGGGCGAGTTCATCCGTTTCGAAAATGTTTACCCGCAGTCCATCGGTACGCAGCTCGACATCGACTTCTCCATCAAACCAGTCAGGGATCACCGCGGCACCATCACGATGCTCATCAGCGAAGGGCGCGACATCACCGAACGCAAGCGAATGGAGCACGAACTCTCTTCTTTGCGCAATCACCTGCGCAGCATCATCGATGCCATCCCCTCCATTTTGGTCACCCTCGATGTCGACCACCGTATCACCGGTGGCAACACCGCTGCCGCCGCGGCCCTGGGCGAACCCATCGCACAGTTGGTGGGGCGACAGCTCTCCGACGTATTGCCGACTTGGGTGGATTGGCAGCCCATGGCCGAACGGGCACGCCACGAAAACCGCGCCCTCATCGAGCGGAAGCAGCGCCTCATCGTGAACAACGACGAACAGCTCGTCGACCTGTGGGTGTTTCCATTGCTCGACGAGCGCGCCCCGGGCACCGTCGTCAAAATCGATGATGTCACCGAATATGCGCGCCTCGAAGCCATGCTGGTGCAAACCGAAAAAATGATGTCCGTCGGCAGCTTGGCAGCGGGCATGGCCCACGAGATCAACAATCCGCTGGCGGGCATTTTGCAGGGGGCGCAGGTGATGGAAAATCGCTTGTTGCACCCCGATGACAAAGAGCGCCAAAGCGCTGCGGCGATGCAACTCGATCTCGATCTGGTGCAAAAGTGGCTCGCATCGCGCAAAATCGACGTCTTGCTTGAGGCGATCGTTTCGTCGGGAAAACGCGCCGCCGCCTTGGTGAAACAAATTTTGGGCTTTGCCCGCCAAGGCACCGAGGCCTTCGAAGACGCGGATCTCGCAACCCTACTCGAAGACACGTTGCTGTTGCTCTCCACCGATTTCAGCACCGACATGCAGTACGATTTTAAAAAGTACGAAATCGTCCGTGACTTTGCGCCCGACATGCCGCTGGTGCCCTGTCGCGCAGGTGACGTGCAGGTGGTCGTGCTCAACTTGCTCAAAAACGCCGCCTATGCCATCGCCAAAGCCCACGGCTCCGGCAGCATCACCCTGCGGCTGCGCCAGACGGATTTCGGCGCGCGCATCGAAGTTGAGGACGACGGCCCCGGCATTCCCGAGACACTGCAAAACCGCATTTTCGAGCCCTTTTTTACCACCAAACCCGTGGGGCAGGGCACGGGGCTTGGGCTGGCCATTTCCTACTTCATCATCGTCGACAAACACCGGGGACGCTTCTCTGTCGAGCCTGTTGACAGCGGCGCGCGTTTCGTCATCGAGTTGCCCTTGCATCATTCGGCGCATCCAGCGACCGAGCCCCCGCCAGGTCCCCTCTTCTCCCCGCATTTGTCCTGACAAAAGCCGCCAACTTGACTTTGCTTTCTCGATGCTTACTTTGGTAACGATTTATGGGAGGTGTATAAGGAAATGACCTACACTAGAACACTTTCGGTTACCACTGACCTAGACCGCTACCTCGCGCAAATTCGCCAGTATCCCCTGCTCACCCAGGAGGAAGAATTGCGATTGGCGCGGAAGTGGCGCGACGAAGGAGACGTGAACGCCGCACACACACTGGTGACGTCCAATTTGCGTTTCGTGGTGAAAGTTGCCTCGGAATACGGCGGATATGGCGCGCGCATCCTCGACCTCATTCAAGAAGGCAGCATCGGCCTCATGCAGGCGGTGAAGCGCTTCGATCCCGACAAAGGCTATCGCCTTATCTCTTATTCGGTGTTTTGGATTCGCTCGTACATTCACAACTTTCTCATGAGCACCACGCGCATGATCCGCGTCGGCACTTCGCGGGCGCACCGCAAATTGTTTTTCAAATTGCGCCAGTACACGAGCCGCCTCATCGCCAGCACGGGCATCAGCGCAGATGAGGCCCTGGATGCCGCCGCCGAAGAGTTTGGCGTCACCCGCAACGAAGCCCAGGAGATGAGCGCGCACCTCGGCATTCCCGATGCCTCGCTGGACGCACCGGCAGGCGCCACCGGACTTTCGCTGGCCGAAGTGATGCCGAGCCCAGAGAAAAACCAAGAGGACTTGTTGGCGGACATGGAGGCGGAAGCCGAACTGAGCGCGCGCTTGCACGAGGCCCTGACGCACCTTGATCCCCGCGAGCAGAGCATCATCGCGCAGCGCTACTTGAGCGAGTCTCCCAAACAGCTCAAAGAAATTGGCGATCAGATGGGGGTCTCCAAGCAGCGCGTCGCCCAACTCGAAAAACGCGCCATGGCCAAATTACAGCAACAACTCTCCGATCTCGCCGCGTAGCGCTTGTTTTTGAACGCCGTGGCGGCAAAGAGTTGTCTTCTCCAAAAACAGCACTACAATCTTTCCACCCAAATACTTTTGACAACAAAGGAGAAAAACAATGAAACGCTGGGAATGCATTGCCTGTGGTTGGGTTTACGACGAGGAAAAAGGACATCCGGACTCCGGTGTGGCGCCGGGCACCCGCTTTGAAGACATCCCCGAAGATTGGACTTGCCCCCTCTGCGGCGTCGGCAAGGACGAATTCGAAGAGCTCACCTAATCCCCTCGCCTCCACGCACTTCTTTTTATCAACCGGTTGGTTTTGCCCCCGAGGCCGTGGTCCCGGAGGGCGCGTCGGCGCTCAGGAGCGGTCGTCGTCGTTTCGCGTTGCGGCGCGTTGCAGGCGATCGTTGATGGCGAGGCCCAGACCCGTTTGGGGAATGGGCTCGTAAGTCCAGGCGTCCAGCCCCGCTTTGTCCATGTGGTGCAGGGCGGGATAGAGGCGCGTGGCCGCTTCGCGCAGATTGCCCATGTCGGAGAGATAGTAGATTTCGGCGAATCCCGTGCGAGGCGATTTGGTGTTGCAGTCAAATGCGATGAGTCCCACGTGTCGGTTGGGCATTGG
>JAAYKL010000124.1 GCA_012522445.1 Myxococcales bacterium
CCGCGAACCGCGACGCCGTGCTGCAACGCGCCCGCGACGCCGGTGTCTCCCGCATCGTCGTCCCGGCCTACCAACCGAGCGACTGGCCCGCGGTGGCCGCGCTCCCCAAGGCGCATCCCGGGCAGATTTTTGCCGCCTTTGGCACGCACCCCTGGGCAGTCCGCGACACCGATGGCGACGACGACCGCGACCGCGACGCCCTGGCCCAACACCTGCAAGCACCGGGGACCGTGGCCCTGGGGGAGATCGGCCTCGACTTCGGCGACGAGCGACCGCCCCGCCCGCGTCAAATCGCCCTGTGCCGCGCCCAGCTCGTCCTGGCATGCGACTTGGGCCTCCCGGTCATCCTGCACGTGCACCGCGCCCATGACGAGCTACTCGCCCTGCTCGCCCCCTTCGCCCCGGCACTGCGCGGCGTCATCCACGGATGGACCCGCAGCCCGGAGCTCGCCGAGCGCTACCTGCGCCTAGGACTGCACCTGGGACTGGGGCTCTCGATCTTAACAGCATCGCACCAAAACGCCCGGCGCACCGCTGCCACCGCGCCCCTCTCGCGCCTCCTCCTGGAGACCGACGCCCCGACCGCCGTGGCCCAAGGCCCATTAGCGCCCCACACCGAGCCCGCCCACACCGCCTTGGTGGCCCGCGAGCTGGCGCAGTTGCGCAACACAGATGCTAAGGAGATGGCGCGCATCACCGCGCAAAACGCACAGCAATTGTTGGGATTGTCGTAGTCGGCGCGGCCGGGGCTACTGGCACATGGCGTTCCAGACGTTGTTGACGTAGCTCACGAAAGCGGTGCCCACCCCGGTTTTAAGGCAGGTGCTGCCGCCGTTTTGATTAACGCACGCCCCCACCGACGGGCAGTTGTTTTCGATGAGGCAGTCGAGAATGGACTTGCAGACGGCCCGGTCACCCTGGGTTTGGCTGGTGCAGTTGGCCCCCTGCGGCGTGCTGCGCCAGTTGTTGAGGCAGTGCTCTTCAGTGGCTACGCCGCGGCGGCAGGCGCAAACCCGGTGGTGGAAATTCGCCACCTCCCAGCCGTTGGTCGCCAACGCCGAGGTAAAGTGCGGATTGTTGCCGTTGTGCAGGCTGCACCCCGAGCCCACCTGGGGAGACGGCGTAAATGGCTCCGCCGTGCCACCACCAAAGCCCAAGGCCTGGGTCACCGCGCCGCAGTTCGCTCGATTGCCGCTGTTGCCATTTGTGGGCGCGCCGGCATAGGTGCGGGTGGCGTCGTCGTAGTACAAAATGCCGCCCTCGCCGTCGCCCTTGCTGTTGCACGTTTCGATGCAGTTGGTCTTGTCGTTCGCGGCCTTGTGCCAGCAATATCCGGCGTGCTCCACACCGCCGCTGGGACAAACCACCACAACGCACTTGCCGTCGAGACAGCCGTTGCCGCAGGCCTCTTCGGCGGGTGTGTAGCCCACGCACTGGTTGGC
Source organism: Myxococcales bacterium (assembly GCA_012522445.1). Taxonomy (GTDB): domain Bacteria; phylum Myxococcota_A; class Polyangia; order JAAYKL01; family JAAYKL01; genus JAAYKL01. The sequence continues at coordinate 1,443 of JAAYKL010000124.1, forward strand.
CACGCAGGTGCCCGTGGTCCCGTCGTAGTCGTACAGCACGTCATCGTCTTTGCAGGTGTTATCCGGGGCAAAGGCGTCGTCGCAGGGGACGCAGGTGGCGAACTCGGTCGGCGTGGCGCCGGGAACGCAAATTTCGTTCGCGGCATCGCACTGCCCCAGCGTCGCCCAGGCGGGGTTCTCAATCGGTTTGCAAGCCGCCATGGTCTTGCCTGTGCCATCGCAGAAGCTCGGCGTCATGCGGGTTTGCCTCTCGGCACCACAAGCGTCTTCGCTGCAGCGGTACTCTGCCAGCGGCGTGCCGCACTCTTGGCCAGCGCCCGCAGCGATGTCCGCAGGACAAGTGTTCGACGTCCCCGTGCACACCTCCGCCGCGTCGCACACGTCATCCTTGGGACGACACACCACGCCCGCCGCCTCGTATTTGTCGGCGGGGCAGCCGACGTCAGCGCCCGTGCACTTCTCTTCGATGTCGCAGCCGCCGGGCACCGCCTCGCGGCACACATGAGTCGAGGCGCGATAGGTGGGCTGGCAAGCGCCCGCGCCATCGCACTTGTCGCCGGTCTCGCAAGCGTCCAGGACCTTGCCGGCGTTGCAGGACGTGCCCGCGCCCACGTAGTTGGGTTTGCAGTCGCCGTCCAAGCAGGAGTCCGGCTTGTCGCAATCGGTGTTGGCGTCGTCGCCGCAGGGGGTGCCATCTTGCAGGTTCTCCGAGACGCATCCGCCAGCACCGTCGCACTGCCCAGGCGCCTTGCAGGGATTGCCCGAGTCCGCGCCGCCGCAGGGGTCACCAAGGGCCGCGTAGTTGGACTGGCACTGGCCGTTTTCGTCGCAGGTGTCGGGCTTGTCGCAATCCGTATTCGTCGTGGCATCTCCGCAGGAGGCGCCGGGGTCTTTGAACTGGTTGCCCACGCAGGCGCCCGCGCCGTCGCACGCTCCGGCCAAGAGACACGAGTTGCTCGGATCGGAGGAGCAGGAGGTGCCTACAGCCACGTAGTTGGGCTGGCACTCGCCGTTTTCATCGCAGGCGTCGGGCTTGTCGCACTCGGATTCGCTCGTATCGCCGCACGCGTACCCTTTGGGCCTGTAATACAGCAGGCACGCGCCATCGGCATCGCACTGGCCGCCCACGAGGCAATTGTTATCGGCAAACGCGCACTGCTTGCCCTCTGCGGCGATTTTGTCGTCGGGACAAGCCAGGCCCACGCCGTCGCACGTCTCGACCTCGTCGCACGCGTGCA
>JAAYKL010000125.1 GCA_012522445.1 Myxococcales bacterium
CCTTGGCGAAGTAGGCCGCGGCTTTTTTTAAGAAATCGCGCTCCATGGTCAGACGCTTATTCTCGCGCTTCAGCCGCCGCAATTCTGCTTTCTCCGACGTTGTCCAGGCGCCCTCGGGGCCCTTGCCTTCATCGATGTTGGCCTGCGCAACCCACTGCCGCAGCGAGTTCTCACCGATGTCGAGGTCACGAGCTACCGTCCCGATCGTCGCTCCGCTCGTCCGTACAAGCCGCACCGCGTCAGCCTTCTGCTCTTTCGTATATGTTCTTCTTTTTCGTTTGGACATCACTGCCTCCTCCGGGGATTATCCCCATTAAGTCAACTGTCCACAAATTCAGGGCAAGACCACGCAAATAACCCTCTGCAAAGCGTGGCTGTATTTGTGCGAAAAGAGCGGAAACAACGGGCGAAACAACGGACTTGTCGGGCGTCATTCATGGAAAATGATGATCCGGTCCGCGAACTGATGCTACACTGGGGCACGCATTTTCGTGCGTTTTGTAGGGAGGTTTTTACGATGCGTCTCTTACCTAATTCTCTTTCACGTTCTTTTGCATTTCCATATTGGGCAGCGTTTGTCGCCTTGGGGTTGGCGATGGGCTGCGGCGAAATACCCATCACGGTCATCGACGACACAGACAGCACCCCTCCGGCATCATCGGATACCGCCAACGGCGACACCGCCGCGCCGGACACCGCCACCACGCCGCCGGACACCGCGTCTCCGGACACCGCCACCACGCCGCCGGACACCGCGTCTCCGGACACCGCCACCACGCCCGCCGACAGCCACACCGGTGAAGACACGGGCGAGACACCGGACACGGGCGCGCTGCGCATCGAGGCCGAGTGCGCCTTCAACCTCGACATCCCGGCGTGTCAGGGCATCGTCGGCATGGACTCCAAGTCGCCCATCATCGACGGCTGGGGTTTCGATCCATCCGTCGTCACGTCCTTTCCGGCCCTGGAGGATGGCGGAATGGCCGTGGGCTATTTCAGCGGCGGCTCCTGGATAGGCTTTAAGCAGTTGGACTTGACGCGGTACAACGAGATGGTGGTGGCGGTGGCGGCCAAGGAACCCAACGATGGGACCATCGGATTTGACGTGCGCCTGGATTCCCCGAGCGGTGACCGGATCGTCAATGCTGTTGTGACCCCCAACGGCGATTGGCACGATTACCAGCCCGCGAAATATCCCATGCTAGACGAAGTCCACGGCCTGCGCGATGTCTACATCATTGCCAAGCAACAAGACGTGGGCAACGGCAACATCGACTGGATCGAGTTTCGCGAATAAAGGCCTGTGAATGCGGAGGTGTATATGAATCGTTTTTGAACTTGGCGCATGGTGGTGGTGGGGGCACTGGCGCTGCTTTGGCAAACGGCCTGCGGTGATCTGCCGGTCAACTACGACTGTCTCTGCGACACCTCGCCCTGCCCGGCACCGCCGCTCTGCGACGGGACCGCGACGCCCTGTGTGCCTTCCACTGACACGGGCAGCATCCCGCCGTCCACTGACACGGGCAGCATCCCGCCGTCCACAGACACCAGCAGCATCCCGCCGTCCACTGACACGGGCAGCGACACCGGGACTGACACAGACACCGGGACTGACACCGACACCGGAACTGACACCGACACCGGAACCGACACGAACACCGGAACCGACACCGACACCGGGACTGACACCGGAACCGACACCGACACCGGAACCGACACCGACACCGGGACTGACACCGACACCGGAACCGACACCGACACCGGAACCGACACCGACACCGGAACCGACACCGACACCGACACCGGGACTGACACCGACACCACCCCCCAGCCCCTGCACATCGAGGCCGAGTGCGCCTTCAACCTGCCCATTCCGGCGTGCCAAAGCATCGTCGGGATGGACTCCCACTCCCCCATCGTCGCAGACTGGGGACCTCCCTCATCCATCACCTCTTTTCCGGCATTGCAGGATGACGACAAGGCCGTGGGCTACTTCAACGGTGGCACCTGGATCGCCTTCTTCGGACTAGACCTATCGGATTACACCCAGCTCACTATGTCCATCGGCGTTAAGTGGTCCACCGACGATCCCATCGGTTTCGACGTGCGCTTAAATGCCCCGGACGGCCCGCTACTCGCCGACGCGGTGGTGTTCGTCACTGCGGGCTGGGACGACTACTGGCCGCAAACCTGGTACTTGCAGTCCTTTGTCCCGGGCGTGTACGACGTCTACATCGTCGCCAGGCGCGCCAACGTGGGCAACGGCAACATCGACTGGATCGAGTTTCACCCCTGACCGTTCGCGTCTCCCCAGACACTGCGCATCTCTCCCCCCAGCGAATCTCCCGCTCCCCCACCCCGCTTTTTGTGGCCTTCTTTGGCCCGCGACCGCAGCGGGCACAAGTGGCACAAGATTTGGCGGCGCGGCCCCCGACAATCGCCCGCAGCCCTATTTGCAAGGCTTGGCGCGGCGAAAGGCCCTTTGGCACAGACCTTGCTTTTGCAACCGGACATGCACACGCCCAACACAACCCATTCACCGCCCGAACACCCCTGCGAAAAGCTCACCCGCTTTGGCGCGGAGCACCTGTCGGATGCCGAGCTGCTGGCCCTGCTCTTGGGGCGCGGCACCGGGGGCAAAAAGCTCGTGTCCACGGCCCAGCGCCTGTTGCAACAGAGCGGCGGCTTACACCGGCTGCGCTTTCACGGACAGGGGTCCCTCAGCGGCATGCGCGGCGTCGGAGAGGCCCAGGCCAATCGACTGCTGGCGGCCGTGGAAATCGGCCGGCGCGTCCAGCTCACACAACACAACCGCGCCCAAGACAACCGCTTCACCTGCAGCGACGACATCTTCCAAGCCTACCGCACGCGCTTGTCCGGCCTGGCCCAGGAGGTCTTCTTGGTGGTGGGGCTCAACATCCGCCACCAGGTGCAATGCGAGCACATCGTGGCGCGCGGCACGGTGAGCGAGTGCCACGTCTCCCCGCGAGAGATTTTCCGGCCCCTGATTATGGCGGCGTGCGCGAAAATGGCGGCGCTGCACAATCACCCCTCCGGGGACCCCACCCCCAGCATCCAGGACATCGCCCTGACGCGGCGCATCGCCGAGGTGGGCGACCTGGTGGGCATCCCGCTCCTCGACCACATCGTCGTCGGCATTTCCAGCTACACGTCGTTTCGCGATTTGGGCTTTATCGGCGCCTAGTCGTCTTCGTCGTACCAGTCGTCGCGCTCTTGGGCGATGGCCAGGATTTCGCTCTTGGAGAAGCGCGGTCCCTGGCCGATGCCCGGACAAAACGAGGCGATCTGCTCGCGCCACACCACGGGGTGGAGGTTCTCGGTCCAGAAGGGCCAGGTGGAACACTGTTTGGGGCGCACGGGATAGATGCGGCACCGGCCGTCCGGGCCGAGGAAATTGCACGCGTCTTCGAGCATGGAGAAGTGGGTGTCGCCGTAGGGCGTGGTGATGCAGTGCGCGTTGAGGAAGTCGAGGCGCGACATGCCCAGGTATTGCGAGATGCGGTCCACGTCGACGGCAGAGAGGTAGACGTAGGCGTACTCGCCGTGGGTGCGGCAGCATTCGGCACAGCCCGTACAGGCAAAACAAATTCCGTTGTCAAAAAAATTGGCGTCGCTCATGTCCCTCTCTTATTCGATTGGCCTGGAATAAAAAGCCTGTTTAATTGATTTTTTTTCGTCGGGGCTCCTATCTTCGTATCGAAGTAGATGAACGCTCGCGACGAAGACGACAATTGAAACATGGACCAAGACTTTACCAAAATCGACATCGACACCGTGGCGCCCTTGGCGCGCAACGCCGATCCCGTGGCGCTGGTGGGCGGGTTCACCGGTCTGTTTGCCACCCTGGTCGGCATGCTGCTCTTGCCCTCGGTGCTGGGCGCGGTCACCGTGGCGACGCATCCCCAAGCCCCCGCCCAGGATCCCTTCTCCTACGTGGAGGCCCGGCTGCTGCGCAAGGGCGAAATCAAAGAGCCCGACCGCCTGCCCGACCGCATCGTCCCGCAGTTGCCCACGGCCCCCGAAGAGGTGCTGCCCCTCGACCGCCAGGAGCGCAAGCCCCAAGTCGAAGCCAAGCCAGTCGAAAAGAAGCAGCGCGACGCCGTGGACGACGACAAGCTCCGCCAAGTCTTTGACCGGGCGCGGGCCTTCGCCGAAATCCAAGACGACTACGTGCCCGAAGGCCACCCCGACGGCGTGCCCGACGGCGATGTCTCCGACCCGGCCCTGGCCTCCGCCGGCGACATGTACGCCCGCGAAATCTCGCAGCTCATCTCGGAGCGCTGGGTCATCTCCACCCTCATCTCCGACGCCGAGCGCAAAAAACTCCGCGTAACTGTGCTGTTGCGCTTCAACGCCTCCATGGGCATCTCCGCGTTTCAAATCACACACAAATCCGGTAACGCCCTCTTCGACGACTCGGTGCTGCACGCCATTGAGCGCCTGCAAACCGAGGTGCGCCGCCTGCCCGACCCGCCCGAGGCCGTGGCACCGCGCGTCTTTGGCGGCGGACTCTCCATCCGGTTGCACGGCGTCGACGCCGAAGGGAAATAACCGGGAAAGGACTTATTGTTATGAAATGGATGACCACTCTGTCCCCCTTACTGCTCTTGCCCCTCGTCTTGTTTTTGGCCAACCCCCGCGACGCGACCTCCCAAGGCGACACCAAGAGCGCCGAAGAAGCGCCGCTGCCGTCGGTGTCCGACAACGCCCCCCTTGAGGTAGAGGTGTGGGGCGGCATCCGCGACCTGTACAAAATCGCCGCGCCCCTGCCCTTGGGCGATCCAGCCCTGGCCGCCGAGGTCAAAGACATCCAGGAGAACGACTACCGCCTCTCCAGTCTGTTCAAGGTGCTCGACAGCAAGTCCTTCTTGGCCGACCTGGTGGCAGAGGGCATGGAGATTCAAAAAGAACCGTGGGTGCAGGTGGGGGCCCAGGGCGTGGTCAAATGCCGCATTACCCGTGCCGGCGACGCCGTCGAGCTGCGCTGTCACCTGTTCGAAACCACGCGCCCCGACGCCCCGGCGCTGGCCCGCACCTACAAGGGCACCCCGTCCGAGCTGCGCGGCCTGGTGCACACCTGGGTCAACGAGGTCATCCGCCACTTCACCGGCACCCCCGGAGCCTTCGGCACCCAGCTCGCCTTCGCGCGCAAGCACGGCCCCGGCGTCAAGCACATCTACACCGCCGACTGGACCGGCGGCCCGGTGTCGCGCATCACGCGCAACGACTCCATCAACATCCTGCCGGCCTTTGGCCCCGGCGGCATTTACTACACGTCCTTTGTGGAGGGCGAGCCCTTCCTGTACCGCACCGGACAGCGCAAGCCCGTGCTCTCCCATCCCGGCCTCAACATGGGCGCGACCTTTCACGGCAACCGCATGGCGGTGGTGCTCTCCAAGGACGGCAACCCCGAGATCTACGTGGGCAACGCGGACGGCACCGGCCTGAAGCGCCTGACCAACAGCGGCGCCATCGACGTCTCTCCCTCCTTCAGCCCGGACGGCTCCCAAATCGCCTTCGTCTCCGACCGCCACGGTTCGCCGCAAATCTTCGTCATGAGCGCGGCCGGCGGCGGGGCCAAGCGCGTTACCTTCCAGGGCTCCTACAACCAAACCCCCAACTGGTGCCCGCGGCCCGGCTCCAACCTGGTGGCCTTTACCGGTCGCGACGGCGGGGTGTTCGACGTGTTCACCGTGGATGTCGGCTCCGGGCAGGTGCGGCGCCTGACGCAAAAGCAGGGGCGCAACTCCGATCCCGCGTTCTCGCCGGACTGCCGCCAGGTGGCGTTTAGCTCGTCGCGCGGCGGCATCTACGTCTCCAACCCCGAGGGCCTCAACCACATCCAGGTGCTGCCCGGTGAGGCCGACACGATTCGCTGGTCTCGCTAACGCCTCGCTAACGCCTCGTTAAAATCTCGCTAACGCCTCGCTGAAGTCTTGTGGAACGCCGCCGGCGCCAGGTGTTATTCGCCGGTCTCGCCGAGCGCCTCGGGTGCTGTGGGTGCGGGGTGTTGGCGCAAAAAATCGAGCAGCAGCGCGTTGAAGCTCTCTTGGCTTTCGGCGTGCGGGGCGTGTCCGATGCCCGGCATCTCGATGTATTGAGACGCGGGGAGGTGCGCCAGGGCGTCGGTGATGTTTTCGCGCGAGATGCTGGTGTCGCCGTCGCCCCACACCAGCAAGACCGGGATGTCGGTGCGGCCGAGCTGGGCGTAGGTGTCGCGGTAGTCGGTGACCGCGTCGCCTTGGAAGAGCGAACAGATGGCGTCGGCAAAGCCGATGAAGGACGCCTGCATCATGAAGAGCTTGTCGTAGTGCGCGGTATCCACGGCGGGGTGGGCGGCGTTCCACTGCGCTTGGTTGCGCTTGCGCAGGGCGGGAATCAAAGAGATGCGGGCAAACGGGCGCGACACCAGGGGGAGCCCACAGATGAGGTAGGGGGCGCCCGCAGTGACGTGGTTGACCACCGGGGCGATGAGGACGACGCTGGAGACCGTGTTGGGGTGGTGGACGGCGAAGTCCACGGCCAAGGCACCGCCCAGGGAGTGCCCGACGAGGATTACGGGCGGGGTGATGTTCAGCGCTTGCAGGAGTTGGTGCAGTTGGTCGCGCAGGAGCTGGCGCGACAGCGGCGTCGCGGGGCGCTCGGAGTGGCCGCGTCCCAGGGCGTCGTAGCGCAGGGTGCGGTACTGCTGCGCGTGCAGCGTGTCGGACAGGTCGTCGAAGGTCCACGAAGCGATGCTGGTGCCGTGAATCAAGACTGCGGTGGCACCCCGGCGCGGTCCCTGCAGGGCGTAGTGGGTGAGGCCCGTGGGCAGCTTCGCGTAGGCGTACCCCGGCAGGTGGTGGTCGACGTTAATGGTGCGGTGCTCTCGGTAGCGGTAGCTCATGAGGCCCGTGGGCAGGGCCACCGCGAGCAAGAGGAGGCCCGTAATGATGACGAGCCGCGGGCGGATGGGCTTGTGCGGGGCCATGTCGACGGACTAGAGCGGGGCGGGGGATTTGATCCAGTCGAGGACGTCGCGGACGGGCACCACGCGCACCTGCGGATGCGAGAGGGCGTAGTCGAGGAATTTTTCGATGGCGGCGCGGCGCTCTTGGGGCGTGGCGGCCAAGGACTCGGCGTATTCGGCGGCGTACATGTCGCTGTGCATGCCGAGCAAGAAAGGCGCGCGATTGCCCTTCATGCGCATGTCAAAGGTGTACTTGAGGGTGGCGAGCACTTCGTCGCCGCTCATCTGAAACAGGGCCCACAGGTTGTAGTCGAAGCCCGTAATCTTGCCGTCGGCGGCGTCGAGATAGTCTTGGCGCTGCTTCAGGCGGTCGCGCAATCCTTGGGGCACCCCGTACTGTTCGCACAGCTCGTCGGGGGGCGCAATGAAGACGTAGACCGGCATCTCGTAGAGACCGGGGTGGCGGGTGAGGGGCGCCCGGGAGCCCCAGGAGACCTGGACATCGTGACCGGGGCTGCCTTCGTCCAGCGTGTAGGGCCACAGGAAGTTGGTGCCGTCCTGGCCTGACTGGTAGCCCTCTTCGATGCTGCAGTCGTAGGCGAAGCCCTCCTGGCGCACCGCGGTGAAGGTGTTGTCGTTGTACTCGAGAAAGGGCGTGCGAAAGCCCACGGGCTGGTTGGGGTCGAGGCCCACCGCCAGGGCGTCTTCGCTGCCTACGGCCCCGGTGAGCACGGCGGCGGCGCGCTGCATTTCGGACCGCCACTGCGCCACGGTCATCTCGGTGCCGTGGGGATGGGTGTGGGTGTGGTTGCCGATCTCGTGACCCGCTGCGTGGAGGTCGCGCCACATGCGGATCACGGCGGGGTTGGCCTGCGCATCGCCGTCGCCGTAGCCGGTTTCGCCGCCTGCGCCATACGAAGTGGTGAGGTAAAACGTGGCCGCCGTGGATGTACCGTCGGGGTTTTTGCGCGCGCCAAACATGGCGAGGGCCCAGGACATGGCCTCTTCGGCGCCCGGCGTTTTGTCGCCCACGACGCCGTTGTCGTCGAAGCCCAGGGCCACGAACATCGGCACCGACGCGGGGTCGAGACCGCCGGGGGGAGCGGCTTGGGGCAGGAGGCAGGCCGGCGGATTACACACGGCGCTCTCGCTCGCTGGGGTGGGCGCCGCGGTTTCGGCGGTGGTGGTTTTGGGTGCGCCGCCGCAGCCGAGCAGCAGGGATAGCAGGCCAAGGGCCAGCAAAATACGGGGCACGGGGTGTGTCATGGGGGGCCTCTCTTTCGGTTCGTTCGTTCATCTCGTTCACTGTAAACACTGCCGCGACCGTTGTCTCATGTCGCGCGAATTAACTCTTCGGCCGCGGCGCGGATGCGGTCGTTGGCGGCATCCCCGCCGAGCATGCGGGCGATCTCTTGTACGCGTTGTTCGTCGTCGAGCTTGGCCACCGCCGAGCGGGTGCGCCCGTCTTTTTCGTGCTTGGCCACGTGAAAATGACTGTCGGCCAGGGCGGCGATTTGCGGCAAGTGCGTAATGCAGATCACCTGGTGGTGGCGGGCGACCTCCTTGAGCTTTTGCCCAACGGCCACCGCCACGGCGCCGCCGATGCCCGCGTCCACTTCGTCGAAGACGTAGGTGCCCACGGGACCCATGCCGGCCAGCACGCGCTTGAGGGCCAACATTAAGCGGCTCAGCTCGCCCCCAGAGGCCACCCGGCGCAGGTTGTGCACCCCCTCGCCGGGGTTGAGGGCCACGCGAAACTCGACCTGGTCGGCGCCGTGAATGCCCGGCGGTCCCGGTGCGGGCTGCACGTCGACGAGGAAGTCGGCCTTGGCAAAGGACAGGGCGGCCAGCTCTTTTTTGACCGCGCGCCCCATCTTTTGTGCAGCGGTGCGCCGGGCTGTTGTGAGCTTGTGGGCGGCGGCTTGCGCCTTTTGGGCGGCGGCCTCCACGGCTTGTTGTGCGCCTTCGAGGGACGCGGAGTAGCTCTCGAGGGTGTGCTGTTCGCGCTGCAGAGAAGCTTGGAGCGCCAGCAGCCCCGCCTCGTCGGTGGCGTGTTTGTGCATCAGGCGCTTGAGGGCCTCGCTGCGCGCCTCCAGGGTTTCGAGCTGGGCGGGATCCGCGTCGATGCGCCGGGCGTAGGCCGAGAGGGTGCGCGAGGCTTCCTCAATGAGGATGGCGGCCTCGTCGACTTGGCTGGCCACCGCGTGCAAGTCGGGGTCGTAGCGGCTGGCCTCCTCGAGGGAGCGCTGCACGCGCCCGAGCTGGGCGAAGGCGGAATTGTCGCTTTCGTAGAGTTGGTCGGCGCTGCGCTCGGCGGTTTCGAGGAGCAGCGACTGGTGGCGCAGGCGTTGCAAGGTGGCGGTGAGGGTTTCGAATTCGCCGCTGGTGGGGGCGAGATCTTCGAGTTCGCGGAGCTGCCAGGCGATGTAGTCGAGCTTGGCGGCGCGCCCCTCGGCTTTGTCGATCAGGTCGGCCAGGGCGGTCTCGGCGTCTTTGCGGAGCTGCCAGGCGGCGTGCATATCGGCGCGCAGGGCGGCGTGGTGGCCGTAGTCGTCGAGCACGTTCATCTGCACTTCGGGCACGGAGAGCGAGTGGTGCTCGTGCTGTCCCATCACGTTGGCGAGATCCGCGGCGAGCTGGGCGAGCACCCCCAAGGAGGCCAGGCGCCCGTTGATGTAGCAGCGGTGGCGGCCGTCGGCGGGGATGACCCGGCGGATGAGGAGCTCGTCGTCGGCGGGGAAGCCGGCTTCGTCTAGGCGCTGTTGCAGGGCGCTGTCGTCGGCGATGAGGAAGAGCCCCTCGACCTCGGCGGAGTCGGCCCCGCGGCGCACCAAGTCGCTGGTGCCGCGCTTGCCGAGCAGGAGATCTAATGATGTGACGACCAGGGATTTCCCCGCGCCGGTCTCGCCGGTGAGCGCGTTGAAGCCCGGTGAGAAATCCACCGACAGGTCTTCGATGAGGAGCAGGTCTCGGATTTGCAGGTGCGACAGCATGGTGGTTTCGGTTGCCTCAGCAGCGGCAGGCGCGGCGTTTACGCGAGGAGCTCTCCGGCGACTTCGCTGGCCTTGGCGTCGCCAAAGAGGGTGGCCACCAGGGACAGGGCAAAGGCCAAGGCGGTGGCGGGACCGCGGCTGGTGGTGATGTTGCCGCTGATGACCACGGCGTCGTCGCTCTGTTGTTCGCTGGGCAGGTCGGGCAAGCAACCCGGGTAGGCGGTGGCGGTGTGGCCTTCGAGGAGCCCGGCCTTGAAGAGGGCTGAAGGGGCCGCGCAGATGGCCGCCACGGGGCGCTCGGCCTTGGCGGTGGACTGCAGCAGGGCGATGATGCGGGGGTCGTCGCGCAGGATGTGGGCGTTGGGCAGCCCGCCGGGCAGAACCACCATGTCGTAGGTCACCGCGGGGGACAGGGCGACGTCCAGGGTGGTGTCGGCTTGTATGCGGATGCCCGAGCGGCCTTCGACCAGGGCGCCCTCCAGGCTGGCGGTGGTGACGTGGGCCCCGGCCCGGCGCAAGACGTCTACGATGGTGGTGAATTCGATTTCTTCGACGCCCTTGGAAAACGGTACCAATACTTTTGGATTCATCGCGACACCCCTTTCGATTGCGCTGTGTTTTACCGCGCGACGCTTTCGTTTGGCACGCGAAAAAGCGCGCCCTTGATCCCGCGCGGCACATTTGAGATCGCTTGACGATAGCGGAGACGCTCGGGTATCGTCAACGCCCGGTTGTCGACGCCCCAAAAATGCGGCGAGGGGCAATCCCAAACAGAAAGGTCAAACCCAAAAATGAAGCGCGGCACGGTGGATTTGTTGGTGGGCATCGCAGCCTTCGGATTGGTGTTGCTCGGCGTGCTGCTGCCCGAACTCTCGTGGTTGGCCGTGGTGGCCGCTCTGCCCATTGGCGTGTTGCTGTACCGCAGCCTGAGCACGCAAAGCGCCCTCGAAAAAGTCTCGGGCTGGCTCTCTTCTTTCGAGCGCCAACTGCTGCAGGAGCAACAAGACATCTCCTCCACCGCAGAGGCCGTGACCGACATCTCGGCGGCGCTCACCGACATCGTACGCAACGTCGAAGCCTTGGACGCAGCGACGGCAGAGAGCGCCACATCGATCTCGCAGCTCACCGCCACCAACGAAGAGGTCGCCGAAAACATGTCGGCCATGGGCAACTCGGTGCGCGACACCGTGAGCTCCATCGGCGAGATGGCCTACTCGGTGCGCGAGGTGGCCAACAACGTCGACGCCCTGTCCACCAAGGCCGAAGAAACCTCGTCGGCCATGCACGAGATGGACGTCTCCATCGACCAGGTGCAAACCAATGCCAACGAGAACGCCCAAATCACCGAGGGCGTGGTGCAGGACGCCGAGCGCGCCGCCGCCGCCGTGGGCAACACCGTCGACGCCATCAAAGAGGCGAAAAACTCCTCGCAACAAGCGGTCGATGTCATTTTAAACCTCGGGCAAAAAATCGAAGCCATCGGAGAAATTCTCAACGTCATCGACGACGTGGCCGAGCAAACCAACCTGCTGGCCCTCAACGCGGCCATCATCGCGGCGCAGGCCGGTGAGCACGGCAAGGGCTTCGCCGTGGTGGCCGACGAAATCAAAGACCTCGCCGAACGCTCCGGGGTCTCCACCAAGGAGATCGCCAACCTCATCAAGTCGATTCAGGCCGAGACGCGCAACGCCATCGACGCGGTGGAGCGCGGCAACATGAACGTCGACAAGGGCGTGCAGGTCTCCGACGAAGCCGAGCGCGCCCTGCGGCAAATCCTCGAGAGCTCGCAAAAGTCCACCAGCATGATGCGCTCCATTGCCCGCGCCACGGTGGAGCAAGCCCGCAGCTCCAAGCAGGTCACGGACACCATCAGCCGCATCGCCGAGTCGGTGCAGCAAATCGCCAAGGCCACCGCCGAACAGGCGCGCGGCTCCGAACTCATCATCAGCGGCGCCGAAAAAATGCGCTCCATTACGCAGCACGTGGAGCGCTCCACCGCCGAGCAAACCAAGGGCGGCCACCAAATCACCGGGGCCATCGAGTCCATGTCCAAAATGGTGCAGCACATCAACCTCGCGCAGCACCAGCAGCAAAAAAACGCCGAGCGCCTCTCTGCGCTGGCGGCCAAGGTCGCCGACAACACCCACACGCAAGAGGAAACCCTCGCGAGTGTTCGGCAAACCCTGGAGCGCATCGTCCGTTGAACCCCGTGCGCGCGTCCACGACCAACTAGGAGAGCGAGTGTTTGGCATCGGTGGGACAGAGCTCGTCGTAATCGCCCTGGTCTTCTTGATCTTTGTCGGGCCAAAAAACCTGCCGCCCCTGATGCGAAAAATCGGGCGCATCACCACAGAGCTCAAAAACGCGGGCCGCGAATTGCGCGAACAACTCGAAATCGACGAGGCGTTCACCACCCCCCGCGAGGCCCTGCAAACCCTCTCAAAAGAGGTGCTGGAGAAAGCCGAGGCGCCCTACCGCGAAGCGGCGCAGGCCGACCGAGAGCTCCGCCAAGAGTTGGCCTCCCTCGAAGCCGACGTGCGGGATGCTGGCGGCGACGAAGCACCCAGCGGCGACGAAGCACCCAGCAGCGACGAAGCACCCAGCAGCGATGCGACACCGGATCCCCCGGAGACACCGGGAGCAAACGCAGCAAACGCCGCCGCGCCTGCGGGCGAAACGGAGCCCTCGTAATGTCGACCCAAAACACCGACCCCAGCGCTGCGCCGCAGATGACCTTCCTGGAGCACCTCGAAGAACTGCGCACCCGCATCGTTTACAGCGCCCTGGCGGTGTTGGTGGGCATCGGCGTCTGCTGGTTCTTTCGCGAGTCCATCCGCGCCTTTCTCGAAGCCCCGCTCTACGAAGTGTGGTCCACAGTGCCCGGCCTGCCGCCCCCGGAGCCGCTGCGCTTCACCAGCCTCATCGAGCCCTTCATCATCTACCTCAAACTCGCGGGCATCGGCGGGCTCTTCCTCGCCAGCCCCGTGGTGTTCTACCAGCTCTGGAAATTCATCGCGCCGGGCCTGTACCCCCGCGAGCGCCGCTACGTGTTTCCCTTTGTCATCTCCTCCTCGCTCCTGTTTGTCCTGGGGGCGCTGGGCGCGTACAAATTTGTCTTCCCGGCGGGCTTTGCGTTCTTCCTCGAGTTCTCGGCGGGCGGTCAGCACACAGTGTTCACCGCCGACGTCACCGTGCCAGCCGCGCAAGCCCCGCAGGCCCCGCAGGCCCCGCTGCCTCCCCCGCAGCGCGCAACCGACACGGGCACCGACACGGGCACCGACACTGGCGCAGGCGCAGACACCGACACGGGCACTGATACCGGCGCGAGCACTGACACCGACGCGAACACGGACACGAACACGGACACGAACACTGCGGCGGACACAGCCGTTGCGGTCCGTGCGGATACAGGCACCGACACGAACACGGACACGGACACAGACACGGGGGTTGCAGCGGTCCCGGAGGCCAGCACCTCGCCGGCGGTATCTCACGCGCCCAACCCGAGCTTGGCGGCGCGCCTGCGAAGCGCGGTGGCGGGTTGGTTCGACACGCCCGATTGCGGCGAATTGTCCGCAACAGTAGATGACGACGGCCGCGTCGCCTTGTCGTTTCGGCAACAAGATCCCGCCTGCGGGGAGATACGCGTGGTGGCGATACAGCGCGACGACACCGCGCTCACGCTGCCCCTAACGCAAGACGGCGACGTCACCTCAACCCGCGACGCACCTGGCTCCGGCGCGTTTCAATACGCGTTCACTGTGCTGCAAACGCCGCAGAGCCAGGGCAAGCTCTCGCCCATGCTCATGGTCTCCGACTACCTCAACTTCGCGATCAAGCTGCTGCTCGCCTTCGGCTTGATATTCGAACTGCCCGTGCTCATCGTCTTCCTGGCGCTGGCGGGCGTGGTGAATTGGCGACAACTGGTCTCGTTCAGCCGCTGGTTTGTGCTGCTCTCGTTCATCGTGGGCGCCATGCTCACGCCCCCGGACGTCTTCACGCAGACGATGCTGGCCGTGCCGCTGGTCGTGCTCTACTTGCTGTCCATCCTCGTCGTCTTTTTCATCAACAAGAAGCAGGAGCTAGAAGGGTGACCCCGTGACCGCCAAACGCCCCCGTACCAACGACCCCGCCCAAGACATCTACTTTGTTTCGCTGGGCTGCCCCAAAAACCGCGTCGACACCGAGGTGATGGTGGGCCTGGCCCTGCGCGCGGGCTTTGGCATTGCCGCCGACCCCGCGGAGGCCGACATCATCGTGGTCAACACCTGCGCCTTCATCGGCGATGCCCGCGAGGAGTCGGTGAACGCGCTGCTCGAGATGGCCCAGTACAAGGCGACGGGCCGGTGCCACACGTTGGTGGCGGCGGGGTGTTTGTCCCAGCGCTCGGCGGCGGAGCTCCGCGCGGCCATGCCCGAACTCGACGCCCTCATCGGCACGGTGAACCCCGACGAAATCGTCCGCGCCATTCAGCAGCCCCGGCGGCTCTCCCACCTGTCCCAGCCCGGACACTTCCTGCCCAGCGCCGCAACGCCGCGTTTCTTAAGCCCCGGACAGGTGAGCGCTTATGTCAAAATCGCCGACGGCTGTTCGCGCCGCTGCGCCTTCTGCGCCATCCCCGGCATTCGCGGCAAGCAGGGCAGTCGCTCCGTTGCGGATATCGTCTCCGAAGTGCGGCAGCTCGGCGAGCGCGGCATCCGCGAGGTGGTGCTGGTCTCGCAAGACACCGCAGCCTACGGGCGCGACCGCCGCGACGGCACCGATCTGTGCGCCTTGTTGTCGGCCCTCGACGCGGTGGACACCGTCGACTGGATTCGCCCGATGTACCTCTACCCCACCGAGGTCTCGTCGGCGCTGCTCGCGACAATGGCCCGTGCCCAGCGCATCCTGCCCTATCTCGACATCCCCATTCAGCACGCTGCACCCGGCGTGCTCAAGGCCATGCGCCGCGGCCACCAACCCGAGGCCCTGCACCAGATGCTCCGCCGCATCCGCCGCCACCTGCCCCACGCGTGGCTGCGCACGACGGTGCTGGTCGGGCATCCCGGGGAGACCGACGCCGACATCGACGCGCTCATCGCCTTCATGCAAGAGGCGCGCTTCGATCACCTGGGGGCGTTTCGCTACAGCCCCGAAGCGGACACCGCGGCCTGCGACATGCCCGGCCAGGTGCGCCCCGTCGATTCCTACCGCCGCTGGCGCAAGGTAATGGCCGCCCAGCGCCGCATCGCCGCCGCCCAAAAACGGCAGCGCAAAGGGCAAGTGGTGCCGGTGCTCATCGAGGGCCTAGGCGACGACGACGGCTTTGTCCTGGAGGGGCGCTGCATAGGACAGGCGCCGGAGATCGACGGCGTCACTTGGGTGCTCTCCTGCCAGGCGCCTCCGGGGAGCATCGTCCAAGGGCGCATCGTGCGCGCCGACGCCTACAACTTCGTGGTGGAGCCGGTTTAATTTTTCGAAAACTTTGTCGTGGCTTTTTTGCCGGTCCGGGGTGCTGCGCCGCGACTAGGGGTTGTTGCCCCACGCGCCGACGTGATAACTAGCAGGGCATCGCACGAAAATGAACCCGCACCACAGGAGTCATGCCATGTCATCGATGCGCCACCTTTGGGTTTTTGTTCCGCTCTGTCTGCTCGCGTTGGGATGCGCCGCGCCCAAGCCGAGCGCCGCCCCGCCCTCCCTCGCCACCGTTGAAGACGGCGAGCACCTCATCGAAAACAACGACTACGACGCTGCGCGCGCCCTCTTCGCCGACATCGTAAAAGGCGATCCCCGCAACGCCCGGGCGCATTACTACCTGGGCTTTCTCCTGGCGCACTTCGGCGACAACGACGGCGCCAAGGCGCATTACGAACAAGCCCTGCAGTGCGACGACACCCTGCTGGTGGCCCGCAACAACCTGGCGCTGCTCTACCTGGAGATGGGGGAGCCCCAGCGCGCCGCCGACGAGTTGAACGCGGTGATCGCCGCCGACCCCAACGACGCCGACGCCTGGTACAACCTGGGCCTCGCCAAGGAGGACCTCGCCGATCCCGCCGGTGCCAAGGAAGCCTGGCAACGCGCCATCGCCCTCAACGACAGCGACGCCGCGCCCTGGTTGGCCCTGTCGGCCCTCGCCAAAAAGAGCGGGCAACTCGACGAGGCGTTGCAGTTTTGCCGCAGCGCCCGCCAGGCCGACCCCGAGGATCCCCTGGCGCCCCTGCAGGAGGGGCAGGTGCTCTTCGATCTCAAAAAGACCAGCGAGGCGCGCTCCATGCTGCTCTCCCTGGTCGATTACGCGGAGGCCGACGCCGAGGTGCTGACCACCGGTGGCTTCCTGCTCTCCCGCGCCGACATGGACGCCGACGCCATCACCTTGTACCGCACCGCCATTGTGCGCGACGAAGCGTTCGCCTCGGCCCACCTCCTGATGGGCAACGCCCTGGGGCGCCTCAAAAACTGCGCAGAAGCCGCCCAGCACTTTCAACGTTTTCTCGAGCTCGCCCCCGCGGGCGCCGAAGCCGACCAGGCCCGCAAAGCCCTCACCGCCTGCCAGCCCTAATCCAATTCGTTACAGTGCCGACAACAGCTTTCCACAGTCTTTCGCAGGAGGTTTGGATATTCGCGATGGGGCTTGCGCATTCCGCAACGATGGTTGGATATTCCCGACTTGGCGGAAGAGGTTTTGGGCTGTCTGGCTTGCTGATTTCGTTTAAAGGGCGATACGATATCGTTCATGTGGGAAAAAACGAGGCGAACAGATGACAAACAAGGTCTTCCGAACACAGAACAAATGGCTTTACGTTCCTGCTGTCGCGCATGCAACCTGCATGTCGTTGTGAGCATTGGGCGATGACGATGTCCATCAAAGAACAAATCCACGCGATTGCAAATCAACATGCCTCGAAGCTGGCAAAACAAATTGATCAACGAGTCCAAGACATGGATGCGGACGATACCTCACACTTCCTAATCTACCGCGTGCTCGGTGTGACAGAAGAAGAGGGGCGCCTAATCGACGTGTACCAAAACAAAGGTCGTTTTTTGTACCGCTACGCGGGTGCATTTCTTGAGGACGTTACAAAGCTTTGTTTTCGAACCGCTTTTCCCAAATCGCAGTCCACGAGGGTGCCGAACACTTACGGTAAACGGCCGAAGACGTTTGAGATCGACATTGCGGATGAATCGACAAATCTCGGCATAGAGATCAAGTGGCGTGATGCGACCACTGACGGCGATCATATTACAAAGGAGCACACACGTCTTCTTGCGGTCAAAGACGCTGGATTTATCCCCGTGCGCGTTATGTTTTATTATCCCAACCGCGACCAAGCGATGCGAATTCAGCGGGTTCTCGAGAGCCTGTATCAAGAAGCCGGAGGTGAGTACCATGCTGGCGACAACGCATGGCGGTACGTAAGGGAGAAGACGGGCATTGGGCTGCTTGAAATCCTAACACAGCTGGCTGAGGAGGGGTCGTGAACGCCGTCATTCGAGTGATTCACGGCGACTGTTTAACGCAGTTGCCGAAGCGAGATGAAGCGTTCTCTCTTATCTATCTCGACCCGCCATTTTTCACCGGGAGCGTCCAGCGTTCCGTTACGCGCGACGGGATAAGCGAGTATTCGTACGATGATTCGTGGCCATCGCTAACATCGTATCTCGACTACATCAAAGTGCGCCTTGAGGCGGCCATATCCGTTGCGAGTTCGTCCGCGTCTATCATTTATCACTGTGATTGGCGCACCAGTCACCACGCAAGACGGCTGCTCGAAGAACTCCTGGGACCAGAACATTTTCGAGCAGAGATCATCTGGACGTATCGGCGGTGGTCCAACTCGAAGAGGGGCTTGATGCCCGCGCATCAAACGCTGCTTTGGTTTTCGATGGGGGACGATTATGTGTTCAACCAAACTTACGAAGCGTACTCGCCCACCACCAATGTCGATCAGCTCTTGCAGATGCGGACAAGGGATGAACGCAACAAGTCGGTCTATGCGTTGGACGATGCGGGAAGCGTCGTTCCCAATGGTGTCAAAAAGGGAGTCCCCCTCTCAGATGTATGGGATATCCCCTACCTAAACCCCAAGGCCAAGGAGCGCGTCGGATACCCGACACAGAAGCCAGTGGCGCTTCTGTCGCGGATCGTGAAAACTTTCTCAAATATCGAAGATCTGGTGTTAGATCCCTTCTGCGGAAGTGGAACGACACTCGTCGCCGCACAGATGCTCGGTCGCGCGGCGTGTGGCATAGATGCCAATAAAGACGCCATTGAGATTTGCCGACGCAGGCTTGAGCAACCGGTCATCACCCAATCACGCGTTCTGGAAGTAGGGCGCGAGAGCTATCGCCGTGAAGACGACTCCTGGACATCCTTTCTGAGTGGACTCGCCGTTACACCGGTTCACCGAAATTCGGCTATCGACGCAGTGCTGAAGGACGGTCATTTGGGCCTTCCGGTTCTCTTAAGGGTACAGCGTGCGGGAGAGTCTATTGCGGAGCTGCGCGCCAAAATGAGGGCTGTGGTACAGAAGAAGCAGGCAAGGGTTGGATTCGTGGTGCAAACGGAGCCGAGCTCGCAAAGCAGCTTATTCAACACCGCTCTTGATTCCAGCGTTTTCGTCGTCAACTCTGCCAGCAATGAAATTCGGATTATCCTTGCCGGGCTTGATGCCGAGTCGCATAGCGAAATGAAGCGTGGGGCGAGCGAAGAGGACTGCTGTAGTGCCGAATCAAAATGACAGTCAAATGACTTTCACCGAGTGACGTTTGGGTGGTCAGGCGCGGCGGTGATGACGTCTAGGATGCCCGGCACCTCGCCCCGACATCGACAATGTGTACGGGCGGTTCGTGAACCGCCCTCGCCCGTTTTTTGGGGTTCGATTCCACACGCATATTGATGTCTTCGGCGCAGGGGTGCCCCTTGCGGGTACCCTGCCAAAAATGCCGTCAAAAACGGGACAATATTTGTCTCGCGCCGGGACAACTTTTGACCGAACGTCAAAAACGCAAAATAATGTGCACTGATTTCAACGGGTTACACAGTGCACATATGTGCACTGACATTTTCTCCCGTGCGTCTAACGCGCCACGGCCAGCCCTGCATCCAGCAGTTCCTGGCCAGAGAAAACACCCCTTGTCAAAGACCGCCGCGCCACCCCATTTCGCGGCATTGAAGATGCCATTGTATCACGTGCAATCCCCCGCTCTCAACAAACCGCCCTTTCGTCTCCCCGCGGCATTCTACCGGTCCCGCTGCATGGTGGCGCCAGCATCCTGCTGGCGTGGGCAATCACTCTGATCGCCTTTCGTCTCCCCGCGGCATCCCACGGGCCTCACTGGTCCGACTGGTCCAACGCTTCCGCCGCGCCCCCGTTTCGATTCGTCTTTCGTTTCGCCGCGCGCGATTCCGCTACTGATACATCGGCCGCTTTGAGAAAACGTTTCCTGCCGAGTGCGCAAAAGCGTGAAAAATTTTGTATTTCCATTGGGCACATGCCTTTTGCTTCATGTGATAAATTAAATGTCATCAACAATGGTTACCCCAATAGGAGCGACACCATGCAAACCCCAAAATGGATGCTCACCGTTTTGTTGTTTGGCGCATTACTTTGCAGCGCATGCAGCGATGATGCCGACGACAACCTCTACGACAACACCCACAACAACCCGCCAACGCCGACCGACACCGGAACCCCGCCAACGCCGACCGACACCGGAACCCCGCCAACGCCGACCGACACCGGAACCCCGCCAACGCCGACCGACACCGGAACCCCGCCAACGCCGAGCGACACCACCGACACCGAAACCGGAGATACATCCGACACCGGCGCTGACACCAACCCCGACGTCTGCGACGCCGGCACCACGCAGACCGCATGGGCCACCGACTGTCGCACGAGCAAAGCCCCCTGCACCGCCGGCACCTGGACCGCGCGTTCCACCGGCAGCGACGGTCATCCACTGCGCGCCGAGTCCGAACATTTTGCCCTGTACTGGTTCACATCCGACCCCGACGGCACCGGCCCGCTGCTGGGGCTCGCCAATCCGCCGAACCAAACGACCATTGACAACGCGCTGGCCCGCCTCGAGTCGATATGGGAGGCCTACTTCGGCGCTCCCGTTTTCTTTCCCGAGCCATATTGCAACTCGGCCACCAAAACGAAGGCCGCCGTGCACCTCGACGACTTCTATCCGCTCTGGGGCGGCGGCTGGGGCTCGAACTACATGGGGCTCTGGGTCGGTGTGGGCGCGCTAAATGATCAGTGGGGGCTCGCGCACGAGTTCATGCACGGCGTTCAGGCCACCACTGCCGCTTTTGCCGACTGTGGCGGCACCGCATGCTGGATCTATGAGAGCCACGCCAACTGGATGCCGCATCAGATTTGGCGCAACGATGTGCATTGCGCCGAGATGCTGGTCAATTCGTCGCACCTCTACTACGGCTCTACGCGCACCCGTTACTGCAACTGGCAGTTCTTCGAATTTCTCAAAGACAAACACTGCTACAGCGCTGTCCACGACATGTGGGCGGCCACCGCGCCTTCGGGGCAGCGGGACCCCTGGCAGAAGCTCATGCGCAACCAAGACTGGACCATCGAACAACTGAACGATCTGTTCGGCGAATGGGCCATGCACAACATCACCTGGGACTACCGCAACCCGCCCCCGACGGATCAGAGCAACCAGAGCAGCATCTACCGCAACGCCTGGGGCACCGTGGGTGACGATCCCGGCACGCGCACCGCACGCAGACTGCGCCGGACGCGCCTCGAAGCCCTGAATGAGAGCTGGCAGGCAGACCGCCGCTTCGTGTCGCCCTATTACTGGGCACCACAGCGGTGGGGCTACAACGTCATCGAGCTCTTTCCCGAAGCCGGGGCTAGCGACATCACGGTTGCGTTCCGCGGCGTCATTCAGGACGGCGCCAACACGGGGTTCCGCTACGGCCTGGTCGCCACCGACAGCGGCCTGACCACCTCCCGCTACAGCCAACTGAAAGCCGGAACAGACGGCGCGATCCGCTTCTGCGTGAGCGCGAACGAACGGATCTTTCTGGTGGTTACGGCCACGCCCACCCAGTACCAAAATATCCCCTGGACCGCCCAGGGCGACGGTCCGTCTTATGCCTCGCTCTATCGCTATCCCTACATGATAGCGCTCCAGAACGCATGGCCCGAAGGTTTTCGCGACGGCACACTGGACGCCTGCCCCGCAGGGACAGTCCGACACAGCAACGGCAATGGCTGCGCCCCGGCCAGCACGCCTTCTTCGGTGTACGTAGGTCCCTATGCCCGCGTATTGGGCGGCACGGTATCGGGCAACGCGCGCATCGAAGATCAGGCGACGATCATCTCGGGCACCGTGTCGGGCGGCACCGTGGGGGCATTGAGCGTGGTGGGCGTTCAGTCACACCCGGGACACGGCGCGGCGAGCTTCAACGTCAGGGGCTCGGCGGTGCTCCAGAGCACATTCTATCCGCTGGGCTGGTTCGCAAACAACGCTTCGATATCCGGCACGGCCCGGTACCTGGGCGATCTCGAAGTCTGGTCAAACAGCAAAACCTCGGGGAACTTCTGGGGGCTTGTGGATGACGGCTGGGCCGGTGTCGACACCATGACCGAAGTCACCGCAGCACCGCCCTACACCTGGCGCAACTAAACCGCCGCCTCGGACGGTTTGCGTCTACAAAATTTCATCAAAAGTGGTGGCAGTTAAAATACGGGCAGAGGCGCGTTTGATTTGCTCGTGGTTGAGTTGCGAAAGACGCTCTTTGTCGTCTTCAGAAATGACGCCGAACTTGACTTCCACGAGACGTAACAGAATCGATAGCTCACCGAGACGCAGGCCCTCCTCGCGGCCCTTGGCGATCCCTCGGGCTTCGCCCTCCTGCAGGCCCTCTACACGGCCCTTCTCGTGTCTTTCGTCCAGGATGTACCCCAAGGTTTCGGCCAACATGGTCTGCTCTCCCTCCAAGTTCTCAAACCGGGGAACCCGCGCAGCGTCGACTCCCCGAGAGGTTAGCGTCGTGCGAAACACGCCGTCAAACCAAGCCCCAATGGCGGGCAGCAGCGTCTCCGCAGTGGGTGACTGCCGCACCAAGGCGTGCAACTCGATCGCTCGTTCCAATATAACACCCTCGGTGCGCGCATGCTCAACCCGAAACAACGCCGCCACAAAATTTTCCGGCGAAATTGTAGCGAGGTCCTCTTCTTTTAGGTCCTTCATTTGGAGCAAGAAGAACTCCATCCGCGGCGAAAAGCGCGAAAGAGCGGGGTCCATCTCGTAAATGAGGTCGGACACCTCGCAGCTATAATTCCAGGGCTGCTGCCCGCTGTAGAGC
>JAAYKL010000126.1 GCA_012522445.1 Myxococcales bacterium
CGACATCGACGAATGCGCGGGCGATCCCTGCCAAAACGGTGGCACCTGCACCGATGGCATCAACAGCTTCTCTTGTGAGTGCGCCGCGGGTTTCACGGGCGACACCTGCGAAACCAACATCGACGACTGCGACCCCAACCCCTGCCAAAACGAAGCGACCTGCATCGACGGCATTGATGACTACACCTGCAACTGCGTCTATGGCTGGACAGGAAAAGACTGCGACATCATGGTCTCGGGCTGCGACGACAATCCCTGCAAAAACGAAGCGACCTGCATCGACAAACCCGGCAGCTACGAATGCGATTGCGCGGGCACCGGCTTCGAGGGCCCCAACTGCGAAACCAACATCGACGAATGCGCGGGCGATCCCTGCCAAAACGGCGGCACCTGCATCGACGGCATCAACAGCTTCACCTGCGATTGCACGGGCACCGGCTTCGAGGGCGGCACCTGCGAAGACAACATCAACGACTGCTTCGACGGCGCCTGTGCCAACGGCGGTACCTGCATCGACGGCATCAATGACTTCTCCTGCGATTGCCAAGGCACTGGCTTCGAGGGCGACTTCTGCGAGGACAACATCGACGACTGCTACGAGGACGCCTGCTTAAACGGTGGCCTCTGCATCGACGGCATCAACGACTTCGAATGCAACTGCACGGGCACCGGCTTCGAGGGCGACTCCTGCGAGGACAACATCGACGACTGTTTCGAGGACGCCTGCGACAACGGCGGCCTCTGCATCGACGGCATCAACGGCTACACCTGCGATTGCGAGGGCACGGGCTTTGTGGGCGAGTTTTGCGACGAGGCGCCTCCCACCACCCACTGCGTGCTCACCTACGACTTGCTGAAAGGCAACGCCAACGAAGGCGATAACTACAAAGACTGCAACATGCGCATCCTCGATACCGCCCTAAACATGGGCACTGGCACCCGCGCCGTGGGCCCGGGCACCCTGGTGCTGCGCGTGCCCACCGATGGCGCCCAGGGCATCGCCACCGGCCAGGCCGAGGTGCTCTACTACGAACTGCCCCAACAGTTTCAATTCAAAGTCACATTGGGCCCCACCGTCACCACCGATGTAACGGCCTTTGCCGGCACCGCTGACAACACCGAGGCCCTGGCACTGGGCACCCTCTCCTTTGACGGCGCGTCCCCAACCATCAACTGGGATCCCTGCACCTACCCCGAAGGCTACAACAACAACGAACACACCTTCACCCCAGATGTGGCGCAGCAGGCCACTGGCGATGGATGCCTCGCCCCCTATCGCAGCGTGGGCGTGGTCAATTGCAATAAACCATGGCTTGCCCTTGCAGGCTGTTCGGCAGGTAACCTCAACAACGGCGACAATCCCCAGGACGAAACCTGGAAGCAGCGCCTGGAGACCCTCGTTTTCAACGACGACATGAGCACCTTTCAAATGTCCCTCATGCTGGTGCCCAACGAAACCCCGAGCCGCACCTACCTCTCCTGGGGCGGCGTGCTCGTCGACACGGTCTGCGAATAGTCCCCCCGCACCACCCGGCCCCGCCACCCGCGGGGCCACCCCCCTCCCCGCATAATCACTCTGAACACCAAAAAAAAGAAGCAATAACAAGCTGTTAGCGCATTTCACAATCACTCTGAACGCCATCCCACAATCACTCTGAACACCAAAACGGGGTTTCAATCGAGGGGGCCCCTTGCGGGTACCCGGCACTTCGGGAAAGACCGGAGAATGACTCGGAAGGGGCTGGAAGGGACTGGAAGGATTAGGGCGCCAGCAGGTTGGCCTCGTCGAGGTCAAAGTCCTGGATGCCGTATCGGCCCGCGCAGAGCACGGCGCGCTGGTCCGCCACCTGGTAGGCGAAATCCCATCCCTGCAGCGGGTAGTAGGCCTGGGCAAAGGGCGCCTTCACATTGTCGAGGTTGACGATGAGCAAACCGCCCGGGACGCTGAAGAGGGCGCGATCTGCGGCGATTTTTTGCAGCGATGTCCAACTGTCGATGGGCAGGCTGCTCAACAACGGCATGTCGGTTTTGCCGATGTCGAGGACGACCAGCTCGTTGGGCGCAGCGGCACCGGAGACCAGGGCACGGGGCGTGCCAATAGCGGGCATCGGCTCGTCAGTGGGCGCTGACGGCGGTACAGACATGACGCCATCGTCATCCCCAGAATCCCAAGCAATGCCAATGTCCTCGTAGACAATGTTGTAATAGTCGCTGTCGAGGCCGACATAGCCGACGTAGCCGCTGTACCACCAGGGACGCTGCGTGCCGCTGGTGACAAACGCGTGGCCTTCAGCGTCCACCACAATCGATTGCACCACTTGGTTTTCGAACTTGCGCGTGGCCGTCCGGCGGGCCACCCCGTCTTCGATCACCACCGTGTTGAGAACGGTGTCGACGCGCTTGTCGGTCCACACGGGATCGCGCGTAATCAACTGGTCGCCGTTCACGGCAAAGACCGCGCCGGGGATATTGACCGCCTCTTGCACATTCGGCGCAGACGGCGTGGCCAAGTCGATGCGCGTCACGTAGTAGCGCCGCCAGGGGCGTTCGTCGTCCGCGATGGTGACCGGCACGGAGTGGTTGGCGTACAGCGTGCTGCCGTCCACCACAAAGCCCTCCGCCTCTTGCGTCGCGGCCATGCGGATGGCGTCGCGCACCACCGGTTTTTTCGCGTCGCTCAAATCGATGATGTTGAATACGTAGGAGCTCCAATAGTGGCGCACGGAATCCTCGTAGCAATAGTTGCTGGTCTCAACGCTGTCCGGGTCAACCGTTGTGCACATATAATCGGTGGAGCCACCGTCGTTCCGCCCCGCGATCGTGCACTCTTCGATGGTGCCATAACACACTTCGGGGCCATCGTTGAGGCGCGTGCAGTCCACGGAGCCCTCATACCACTTGTAGCCCGGAGTATCCCAAGGAGACGACCAGTCATCCGAGGAATCCACCGTGTCGCCATCCACCGTGTTGCCAGGGTCTCTCTCAGTGACATAGCGATAACACCGGGTCAGCGTGCCGATCTCTTTGCTCTGCGACAACAGGCTGGGCAGCACCAGGGCATCGCCCACCACCACGGCCGGAGCGTTGCTGCTCGCATTGCTGCCATGGCTGCGACACGCCAAACCGTAGCAGGCGTCGAGGTCCAGTTGGTACCGATAAGAAGAGCCCGTGGTCCCGCGATAATCCGGCAGCGCCAGCGAACCCTCGCTGATCTTTTTGGGCGCCAGGGGCTTGGACAAATCGATGACCTCAACCCACAACGCGCCGGGCTCCGCCTCATTTGACGACGCGGCCACCGCGTGGTCGCCCATTTGGAACACGCGCGCACCGGATGCGATTTCAATTTGCGCCAACACCGGGGCCGTGCTCGCGGGTTCGCTCAACGAAACGATTTCGAGCAGACCGGGCTTGCCCGCCTCTTCCGTCGCTTTCCCCTGCGGGTCTTCGCTTACACCGGGAACATCGGGCGTGGGCATGGGCATGGGCATGGGATCTGCGGCGAAGCCTCCGGGAGAGCCAGGCTCAGAAGAGCCAACGTCGATATCCTCGGCGACGCCAACATCGATGTCCTTGGGCGGGAGCACGTCGATATCCGGCGGCAAGATGTCCCAATTCGAAGAGTTGTTGGTGTTGTTCCCCCGTGTGTACCAGGGCTGCGGGTTGGTGCGCACGCGCACGCCGTATTCGCCGTACACCAAGAAGTCGGAATACCAGGGCGCCAGGTCCACGCTGCCCAAGAGCGCCGGTGCCGCGGGATCGCTGAAGTCGAAGAAGTCCATGGTTTGCTCGGAGAGATTGGCCACCATGTCGGTTTCGGCCATGAAGCTACGGCGCACCTCGGCGTCGTGGGTCATGGTGCCGCGCAGGGTCAGCGTGTCCTTGGAAAAGGTCAGCACCTTTACGCCGTGCACCGCCTGCCAATTCCGGCCGTCGTAACTGCTGAAGGGCAACAGCACCAGGCCGGTCTCCTCGGTTCCGTTGGCGCTCGTCACCGACACCACATCGGAGAGCACGGTAAAGGCGCGGTCATCCCAAGTGGCCTCGGAGTCACCCCAGAGATTGTCCAGCGATTCCCGCGCGATAAAGGGATCGCTGAGTTCAATATCAGTGTTGTACAGGCTCACCGCCAGCGCATTGTTGTCGCGGCCAATGCCCACGATGCGCTCGTCGTTGAAGGCCGGTTTGAAGAAGTCGTTCCAACCCGAGATCACGTATTCGTTTTTCTCGGTGATGACGCCGTCGTCGTCGATGTCAAAGGCGTGAAAGGGATCGACCTGCAAGAAGGTCACGAAGAAGGCCTTGTTGCCCAAGAACAGCGTCGCGTACAGGTTTTCACCCGCGCCAAAAGACTTTTGGTCCACCGCCACCGGGTTGTCCAGGTCGGCGACGTTCCAGGTTTCGACGTAGTTGGTGCCCATGCTGCCCGACTGGTTGCCCGACACGATGCGCAGGATGTCGCCGTGAACGCTCATGTCGGTCTTTTTGCGCACGGTGCCCGCGGTTTGAAAGGCAGGGCCCTGGTGCATTTCGCCCGTGGGATTGGAGATGTCGATCCACTCCACTTCGCAGGACTGCGGATAGGTGCTCCAGTCGTTGCGGGCCACCAGCAACGCGCGAGACGTCGCCTGGATGTCGCTGATATCGCCGGGCAGCATCAACTCGGTCTTGGCCTTCAGGGCCCCCTTGGCGTCCAGGGAGAAGCTCTTCACCACGGTTTGGCTAATGGCGCTCTCCCACGATGAAATGTCGCCAAACGCATCAATGGTCTCACCGCGCTCTGTATAACGCGCCGCCACATAGAGCGCGCGCTGCGTGTCGCCGGTCACCATGCGGCTCACCACGATGTGGCCAGGCACCGGCAGCATGTTAATGAGGGTGGGCGCGTGGGGATCGCTGATGTCCACCGCCGCCACCAGACCGCCCGAGTAGTTCTCGACGGCGATGTCGGTGCGCGTGCCAAAGTAGCCCTGCCAGTTGTTGTACAGCACCACCGCCGTGTCGCCTTCGACATACATCTCCACCGGGGTGCCCACGGTGGGATAGCGGCCGACAACTTGTGGCGCGGCCGGGTCGGCGAAGTCGATGAGCTGCAGACCGCGGTAGGCGTTGAGGTTCGCCACCATGCGATCCGAGAGCACGCGATAAATATCGCCTTCTACCACTGTGCCGTCCTCCGTCGTAGGCCTGCCAGTATTCCCCGTGGTGTCCTCGCCGCCGTCGAGCATCGGAGGCGGAGTGGAAGGATCGACCGGGGACGAGTTCGAACTGTCCATCGAACTGTCCATGTCCACGCCGTTCCAATCGTCTCCCTTATTCGTGCCGACCTCCTGGGTGTAAGACGAGCCTTGTAGCGACTTTTCGTCCGCCGACAAGAAGCCCACCGCTGGATTTAGCAGGTCGTCGACCGCCCCGTCATCGCTGACTTTGTGGCAGCCCGCAACCCACGCCCCCATGGCGATGCCCAGCACCCCCAACAATAGACCCAACCGAATTTGCTCTTTCATACGCATGGCTCTCTCCTTATCGGTGGAACCCGTCCACCCCGGCAACGCGATTATACCTTTAATTATGCAAAAAGTGCGCCACGTTTAAAATTCGAAAAACACAAATAAAATCGCGCAATTGCTTTCACATCCCAGCAAAGAAACTGTGCCACACTGTGCCACATTGCGCAATGTATGCACTGTCACAAGGCACCGCAATGCACCGCATCGCAATCATTTGCGCCCACGCCGAGGGTGGCTGCCGCGCCCCAAGGCTTCTGCTTGCGCCCCAATCCCCATTGAGGCAAAATGGTGACTCACCGAAAACAAAGGAGTTTTCCCGTGCCATCCGCTATTTTCACTGCATTTATCGCCACGCTGGCCCAAGGCGGCGTCGACGCACCGGCATCGTCCTCATTCAACTTCTACATCTGGAAAGTCGTCGTTATCGTAGGGGTGGGCGCAGTCATTTTGTTTTACCTGCTCAAGCGCTTTGCCGACGCGTGGAACCACCACAAAACCGGCATGCTCATCGCGCAAAATGAAATCGGCGAAGTCCCATCACCCCCCGAGGACGACGCCGACAATCCCGAAGACGAAGACGACAATCCCGAAGACGACGAAGCAAAAGGCGCTGACGCCGAAGACGAAGACGACAACCCCGAAGAAGAAGAAGACAATCCCGAAGACGACGAAGCAAAAGGCGCTGACGCCGAAGACGACGAAGACAACGCCTAGACTGTCCCGTCACTCCCCTCCCGGGGGCGCACTCAGCTCCCCGGCACCAACAACGCCAGCAAACGCGCGGTCTCGCTGTCCATCAGGGCCTCGTCCTCATCCGCTTCATGGGTGTGCCCGAGCAAGTGCAGCACGCCGTGAATCAACAAAAACACGCACTCTTTGCGCAGCGTATGACCGGCGCGCTCAGCCTGCCGTTTGGCCGTCTCCACCGAGATGATCACATCGCCCAAGAGGTGCATTTCCCCCGCGTGCCAGGGCGCGTCATCCCCCGCATCTGCCGCAAAGGCCAGCACGTCGGTGGCGCGGTCCTTGTGCCGAAAGTCGCGGTTTAGCCCGCGGATGAACGGGTCGTCGCAGAGCACGATGGAGAGCTCCACGCCGCGCAGTTCCAGCGCGTCCAGCAGGGCGTACGCCCGGCGCAGTACGGTTTTGGCGGCAATGCCCCGCACGTCGCCGCGCACGGACACCGCCACCTGGTTGTCGGATTGTCGTTGGGTTGTCGTTGGATGGGTCATGAGTGGATACCTTGTTTCAAATTGCGGCAAACCAGGGCCGCGTTGCGCCGCAGCGCTGCCGCTCCGGTTCGGTGCAGGCAGGTGTCAGCGATGCTGTGTTGCCACTGCGATGTGTCGCCGTGCAGCAACGACGCCAGTGTTGGGGGCAGATCCGTCGCAGCCGCCGAGGCCACCAACTGGCTCTCCACCGCGGGATTGTGTTGCGGACACACCGACAGACAGATGTCGCAGCCAAACAGCAGGGTCATTTGCCGCGCCACTGCCTCGGGGACATCGCCGCGGTTTTCGATGGAGTGATAGGACAAACAGCGACGCGCATCCACGCTGCCATCCCCGCCAAGCGCCCCGGTGGGACACGCCGCCACGCAGCGCATGCACTGCGCACAGCTCGGTTCACCTCCCGCTGCTTCTGCGGATGGGGGCGGTGGCACATCGGCGCAAATCAACTCGCCGAGCAACACACCGGGACCGACACCCGGCACCATCAGCGCGCCATTTTTTCCCAGCGTGCCAAGGCCGCAGCGCAACGCCCACGAACGCTCGGGCACGGGCGCCGAGTCGACACAAACGCGAAAGCGCGCCTGGGCAAAAACGCGCCGCACGCCCAAGGAGAGCTGGGTCAGTTTGTCCTTAATCGTGGCGTGATAGTCGCGACCGCGCGCGTGGGCCGCCACCAACGCCCAGAGGCCATCTCGGTGACGTCCTTCGCCCACCGGCAATGCGACCGAGACAACGGCCGACGCCCCCGGCAGCATCCCCTCGTGCCCCGGATGCCACCGCACCTCGTCCCAGCGTTCCAGATAGCGCATCTGCGCGTGCCGCCCCTCCTGTCGCCAAGCGTCAAAGCGCGCCACCACCGACGACTCAAACGGTGCGACCGGCGCAACGCCCACGGCACAAAACCCCAGCGCCGACGCCGCATCGGCCAAAAAAGACCACTCCGCAGGTCGGTGTCCCGGCAGATCACGCAGGTCATGTGAGGGACGTTTTGTCATATCCGTCGTGCACTCAGTTGAATTCTCGCCGTTTTGCTTTTATGGTCTTGCAGTAGGTACACCATGCTGGACGATGACATCACCATAGATAAAACCGTTGTAGCGGACAACCCCGCAATCCGCGCGCCCGCAACCCGCAAGGTCGTCTCCCGCGACGCCCTGGTGCTCATTTATCCCGCCGGCACCAACCTCGGCAAAAAATGGGACATCTCCGGGCAAATCGTCAACATCGGCCGCGACCCATCCTCCGACATTGTGCTGCTCACCGACTCCGTCTCCCGCCGACACGCCCGCCTCTTCATGCACGAAGGGCAGCGAAAAATCGAAGACCTGAACAGCACCAACGGCACCTATGTCAACGACCAAACCATCGACGGCGCCACTGCGGTCAAAAACGGCGATCAAGTCAAGATCGGCGACACCATCTTCAAGTATCTCTCCGGCGACGAAAACGAAGCCGCCTACCACGACGAAATCTACAAAATGAAAATCACCGACGGGCTGACCGGCATTTACAACCGACGCCACCTGATCGATGAAATGGCCCGCGAGCTGCACCGCTCCCACCGCTACCAACGCACATTGTCGCTCATCATGATCGACATCGACTTCTTCAAAGCCGTCAACGACACGTGGGGTCACATCGCCGGCGACCTCATCTTAAAAGAGTTGAGCCGCCTCATTCGCACCATTTCCCGCGAAGAAGACGTCTTTGCGCGCTATGGCGGCGAGGAATTCGCCCTGCTCATTCCCGAGACCCCGCCACAAGAGGTCCTGTTGTTTGCCGAGCGCATCCGCAGCGCCGTCGAAAGCCATCCGTTTGTCTACGAGGGAAACCCCATCCAGGTGACCGTCAGCATGGGCCTGGCCACCACCCAAGGCGCCAAAATCTCCGAGACCGACTTCATCAGCGCCGCCGACGAAAAGCTCTACCTGGCCAAGCACCAAGGCCGCAACCGCATCTGTTACTAGAACGCCGCAGTCTTCGCGCCCCCATCGCATCGCACGCGCGCAGCTTGGGGGAGGCTGGCCAAAACGCGAACAGAACCGTTTGGAGCGCGGCGTCTGGCCGTGGGCCGTGGCTATTGGATGTAGACGTGGATGTGGCTGGATGGAAGGGCAGCGGGAAAAGGACGTGGGGTTACTCTTTTTGTCGGTGGCTTTGGCGGGAGCCAAGCTGCCGGATGTCCATGCCAGCCGAAGAGGGCTCTACGTAGGTAAAGGCCTGCGACATCTGAAATTCGTCGCCGTTATCAAAGCGCACCACGATGTCGACTTTAGACGGCCCAGCCGCAGCCGCCGGGGTGGTGAAGGTGAGCTTGTTTTTGCTGTTGATGGCCACGTTGTCGGCTTTTTTGCTACCCACATAAATCGAGATGCCCATGCCTGGGTGAAAGCCGCTGCCCAAAATTTCAACGGGCTCACCACCAGAGGTAATGCCGATTTTGGGGGACACATCTCGAACGGCCAGTTCGTTGCCGCAGCCCATGAGGGAGAGTTGGAGAGCGAAGACACAAAGCATGCCCAAAAAAACTTTTTTCACGGTTTCACCTCTTATTTCACCTGGAAAATTGAAAATTCACGCCCGTCAAAATGACTGTTTGCCTTTCATTTTTGGTATCGTAGCCCCCCAAGGGAGTCAAGATTTTTTACACAAACATTAAAACGTTGCCGACATCATTTCAGTCCGCACACAATCACTGCGAAAATGTCGCAATTGTGCTATTGGAATAATAACAAAATGATGCATATACAAATGCGCAACGGTCCCATGCCTTCGACTGTGGAATGATTCGCATAACAAGGATTTTAGTGTGGCGAAACAGCACCTACTCATCGTCGATTCCGACCCCAAGAGCCTTCGCGTCCTCGAAGTGAGCCTAAAAAAGGCCGGTTTCAGTGTTACGCGCGCCATCAACGGCGTCGACGCCATTGAGAAAATCAAAATATCCGCGCCCGACATGGTGATCTCCGAAACCGTCATGCCCGAAATGGACGGTTTTGAGCTCAACCAGGCCATCAAAGACAACCCCGAGTGGTCCGACATTCCCGTTCTCTTTCTCACGGCGCAAAAATCCATTGAGGACAAAATCAAGGGTTTGGAACAGGGCATCGAAGATTACCTAACCAAGCCGATCTTCATCCGCGAAATTCTGGCCCGGGTCACCCTGGTTATGCAGCGCCGACAACGCGAACGCCTTGAGCGGCGCGGCTCCAAAACAAACTTCTCCGGAAATCTCACCGATATGGGCATCGTCGACTTGATCCAAACCATCGACATCAGCCGAAAATCGGGCGTCATCCACGTGGAGCGGCAACGCGACGCCGGCGACATCTATTTTCGCGAAGGCAAGGTCGTGGACGCAGAGACCCGCAGCCGCAAAGGCGAAGAGGCGGTGTACCGCATGCTGGTCTGGTCTGAGGGCACCTTCGAAATCAATTTCATCCCCGTCGAGCGCCCCGACACCATCTCGCTGTCCACCCAGGGACTGCTCATGGAGGGCATGCGCCGACTCGATGAGTGGGGCCGCATGCAAGAGCAGCTCCCGCCCCTCACCTCAGTCTTCGACGTCAACGAGGAGTACATCGCCGAACGCCTGGGCGAAATCCCCGACGAAATCAACGCCCTGCTGCGCCTATTTGATGCGCGGCGCTCCCTCATGGAAGTCGTCGACCTGTCCCCGCTAGGCGTTCTAGAAGCCCTGGGCATCATCTCCAAGCTCTATTTCGAAGGCCTCATCGGCGACATCACCGACCTCTCCCTCGAAGATGCGGTCCTGCATCCCGAGGGCTCCCACGCCTCGGGCCCGTCCCTCGAAGACTTTCCCCCCATGACCCCCAGCATCATGCCCGCATCGCCCTTTCCCGATGCCTCGGCCGGCGAACACCACGCCCTCGCCTCCCCGCTAAGGGATGACGACGACCTCGACCAAATCGACATCCCCACCATCGACGACAACGCGCCCGCGCGCGATAACCTCACCGAGCAGTCCACAACCTTGCGCCTTCCCAAGCTGGATTTTCTGCCGCGACCGGAAACCGCACCGCTGCAATCCCTGTCCGGCAACTTCGTCACAGCGCTTTCGGCCTTCCCGCCGACACCGCTCCCCTCCCTCGACACCACCCTCACCCAACCGGTCATTCCGCCACCGGCCAAACCCGTCCATCTCCAAGAGACGACTCCCCCCTCTGAAGACGCCGCGCCCCTGCCCGAAGCCGAACCAGAAACCGCGCCTCTGCCCGCAGCCGAACCAGACGCCGCACCCCTGCCCGAAGCCGAACCAGAAACCGCGCCCCTGCCCGCAGCCGAACCAGACGCCGCACCCCTGCCCGAAGCCGAACCAGACGCCGCGCCCCTGCCCCCCCGGCGCCCCCACGAACCACCGCTGCCACCGCTGCGCAACAGCGACGCCTCCCCAGGCAAAATGCGCTGGGCGCTGCTGGCCATATTCTTGCTAGCGCTGCTGGCACTAGGACTCCACCTGTACGGCGTGCGCCTCCCGGTGTTCGCGGCAAACCCCGCGCCACACCACGACGACACCGCCGCTCCAACGCACGTCCCGGTCCGGGTGCCCCCGCGCACCGCCGCTGCGCCAGCCGAGGCCATTGACGCGACCATCCCGGTAGACGCGCCCCCACACACCGCCGACGCCCTCCCCGAAAGCGACACCACAGCTACCGCCGATGCCCCTTCCGAAACCGACACCGCAGCTACCGCCGATGCCCCTTCCGAAACCGAAAATGCCGACCGCGCCCCTGCTGCCAGCGTCCTCACTCCGGCGCAACACCAGGAGTATGCGCAACTGCTGAAGGCATCGACGTCTGTGGGCCGAAAAAAGAAGCTCGAATACCTGCTTGACGCCATCGACATCCACCCCGATGGCGAAGAAGCCCTGGCCGAATTGGCGCTCATCATGGCCGAAAGCCGTAAGTTCCAAGAACAAGCCCTCGAATACGGCCTGCGCGCCACCCAGCTCAACGACGACAACGCCAAGGCCTGGCTCGCCGTGGGTTACATTTACCAACTCATGAACAAAGACGCGGAATCGCGCAGCGCCTATGCCAAGTGTGCCGCCAGCAGCGGTCCAGCCCGGTTCGTCAGGGACTGCCGCCGCATGATGCGTTGACACGTGCCACAACCAACCCCTGGCCATTGCTGAGCATCTCTTTGCTCGCATGCCATCTCGTGCTGGGAGCGGCCTGCGGTCCAAAGGCCCAAGACGACCCCCAGCGCGCCGATACGGCACCGGCCCCACCCGCCTCCAAGAACACCCCATCCACCGCCCCGGGAACACCTCCCATCGGCGACACCTCAGCGCCGGCGACCACCGAAGACACGGCCGCGCCGCCACAGGCGCCCTCCCCCCCTCTCCAACGCCGCTTCGCTACGCCGGGGACAGTGCGCTTCACCCTCCCCTTCCCCGCGCCCATTTCACAGATGCACATCACCCCTTTGGGAGGGCTCGTCCTATCGTCGGGCGATCACATCTTCAACGTGACGAGCCGCGGCGTCACCCGCTGGAAAATCATGGCTGGCCCCGAACACACCGCATATCCGTATCAGCAAACCGAGCTGCTGTGGTCGCGCAGCTACCAACGCCTCAACAACATTTTGCCCGCTGGTCGCACGGGTTGGGCGCGCGCCATCAATGGGGAGCTGCGCACAGACGAGGCTGGCCAACTCTACCTCTTTGACGCCGCCACCCTGGGGGCCTTGGCGCCGGATGGCAGTGATCGCTGGCGCGCGGTGATGAATGAATACCGACAGCTCCAAGGACCGTGGCACTGCGATGAAGGCCTTGTCGTGCAAGGGAGCCGCGGTCTGTCGGGGGCCGCCATTTTGCTCTCCCACCACGGCGCGGTCATCCGGCGCATCGAACTGGCGCGCGGTGCCATCGTTCTCGGGGTCTCTCGCCAGTGCGAACCCCTCATCTGGCGCAGCGACAAAACCGCCTTGTTGGACGCCCGCGGCGCAGAGCGCTGGTCGGTACCCAGCCCCGTGATGCCCAGCATGAAGCGCACAGAGGCCAACATCTGGCTGACCATCGAAACCCCACCACAGGGCGTCTGGCTCAAGGGTTGGCATCCCGACGGGCGCCTCATCCGCACCACCGCCTTGCCCATCGACGACAAAATCATCGGCATGGATCTGCTCTCACAAGATGACCTCGTATCGCTGCTGGGCTTATGTGTCGGCGTCGCCAGCCACTGCGCGCGACCGCAAGGGAACCGCGGTCCCTTCAACACCCTGTTGGCCCCCAATGCCCATGGCGGGCTTTCGGTTGTGGTGCGTTCCACCCACGGACACGCCGCCTTTGTCGATTACGGCCCGAAGGGGCACCTCATCGCCGATGCCGCCAGCGACAGAGAAACCGAATTGACGATGTACAACACCGCCGGGCAAGTTTTGTGGACGACGCTCCTCCCCGGACGCCTCTGCGCGCAACCGGTTCGCGGCCCCTACGAAGCCCTATACGTCGCTACTTGTGAGGGTTGGCAATGCGATGGACCGCATCGTCTCATCGCGATCACAGACGATGTCCCGCCATCGGACAGCACGCCGTGACGCATCGTGCGATGCGCGACACTCAATCGTCGTCGTCGTCGTCTGATTCTTTGGGCATGATGGGATTGCCGTGCTTGTCCAGGCGCTGGCCCGCCAAGTTGACGTTTTCGTCTTCGGCATACACCCGGACGCGGATGTCCTTGGTAAAGCTCTTGTAAGAGGCGGTGATGTTGGTGTCGCCCGATTTCAAGCCGACCATCTTCACATAACTGCGCTCGCGAATCGGGTCGCCGATGGGATCGGGAATGCGCTCCACCGAGACAATGCTCGGATCGTCGCTCGTCCACTCGGGCAAGTAGCCTTCAATGTAGGCGCCTTTTTCGCTCACAACCCAAGCGGAGACATCGATTTTTTCTTGCCCCAGCCAGAGCCGCAATTTTTCGTGAGAGGTCTCGACGCCGGCTGAGATTTTCACGCGCACCACAACCTTGACCTTCAAGTCGGTGCCCACGACCTCAATTTCCACGACGTCCTCGCCCGAGGACACGGCCTTCAGCGCACCGCTGGGCGTGACGCGAACAATTTTGTTGCTCTCGCAAAAGAACGTCATCTCGGCGGTGGGAATGGGGGTGCCATCCTTGTCGACCGCGTGGGCGATCAACTGCCCTTCGGCGCCCTCCCCTTCGAGGATGTACTTTTCTTGCTCAACGCGAATCGCCACAGGCGTCGGGCTGCACGCACTGCCCAAGAGGGCGATGGCGCACCCCAACAAACCGAGTTTCAGGACGTAGTTCATCTCGCCAATCCTTTCTTTGTAAGCGCCAGAGGACGCATTTGGGAGCCGCTGGCGCTGCGCATCATAATTGTCAGAGCAGAGAAATTACTCCATTCGACGTCTTCCGTCATCCGTTGTTTTGCGTGATTGGCGGTGTGCGCAAAGGCGCGCGACGTTACGGTGCGTCTTCGGCGACTGGGGGAGCAGCAGGAGCTGTCGCAGGAGCGGCTTCGGGGGCCGGAGCCGCCTCGGGTGCGGGGGATGGCGCTGCAGGCGCGGGTGCGGCCGCTGCGGCTTCGGGGGCATCCGGAGCGGGAACAGCGGGGACCGCAGGTGCGGCTGCCGGTGGTGCCTGGGGTCGGGCTGCGGGCGCTGCGGGCGCTGCGGTTTTCGGGGCGACGTCTGCTACAGGTGCTGCAGGCTCAGCGGCAGCATCGGCAGGCGCGGGTTCGGCCTCATCCGCATCGGGCTGTGCGTCGGCACCAACACTTGCATCGGCATCGGCGTCGGCATCGGCACCAGCGTCGGCGTCAGCATCGGCTGCGGCATCGACGGGTTCAGGCAAGGCGGGTTCTTCCGGTAACGGCACAACGGGAGCCGGCGGCAATTGCACATCCACGCCACCGCCAGAGACATGCTGCAAGGCGGCGCGTTTTTCGAGTCCCGTCGATTTTGAAGAGGACATATAGGCCAGAACAATGGACGAAACCACGAAGAGCGCGGCAATGACAGCGGTTAATTTTCCGATGAAAGAACTGGGACCACGGGGGCCGAATACCGAAGCACCGCCACCAAAAGCCGCTCCCATGCCACCGCCTTTTCCGGTTTGCAGCAAGATCACCATAATGAGGAAAAGGCAAAATGTAATATGCAGGACTGTGAGTAAAATATTCATGGCCGGTCTTTTACAATTGGCTATTTCGCAATGTCAAGAAGTTGTTTGAAAGGATTGGCGCGGCACGCCCTTGGTTATCGGGCGCCAGCGATGATGCCCAGGAATGAATCGGCTTTGAGCGCTGCGCCGCCCACCAGTGCGCCGTCTACGTCGGGTTGCGCCATGAGCTCTGCGGCGTTGTCGGCTTTGACGCTGCCACCGTATTGAATGCGCAGTGCATCTGCGGCCGCTTGATCGAACATGCTGGCCACCAGATCGCGGATAAACTTGTGCGCGGCCTGCGCCTGCTCGGTGGTGGCAACCTTGCCCGTACCGATGGCCCATACCGGCTCATAAGCGATGGTCACCTTGGCCAATTGCTCGCGGGTCAGGCCCGTCAGGCCCGCGCGCGTCTGCGTATCGAGCACTGCCTCGGTCTTGCCCGCTTCGCGCTCTTCAATTTTTTCGCCCACGCACAAAATCACGTCCATCCCCGCGGCGATCAACGCATCGAGTTTCCGGCGTACAATTGCATCGGTTTCGCCGATAACATGGCGGCGCTCCGAGTGTCCTACGAGCGCAAAGGAGACACCTGCATCGCGCAACATATCGGTGGAAATCTCTCCGGTGAAGGCCCCGTTGCCTTCGTAGAAAACATCCTGTGCCCCCAGGCGGACAGCGGTTCCCGCCAACACGTCGCGCACCGCCGGGATGGCCAGGAACGGTGGGCAAACAGCCACATCGGCCTTTTCACTACCCGTCAATCCCGCCACGACGCCCTTGGCCAAGGCCACGGATTCGTCGATGGTGCCATTCATTTTCCAATTGCCTGCTACGAAACATTTCCGCATTTTTTTCCTCCGCTTGTATGAGTGGCGCTATTTCATCAGCGCAGCTATTCCGGGGAGCGCTTTGCCCTCGAGCATTTGCAGGGCGGCCAAGCCTCCCATCGATACATGGTTAAATCCCTTTTCCAGGTCGGCATCGCGAACGATTTGTGTCGCCACATCGCCCGCCACCACCGAAAAGGCAGATGCGCCAGCAATGGCACGCGCAATGGAGAGGGAGCTGTCTTTGCGACCGTCCAGCGACATCAAGCCGCACCAAAACACCGTACCGGACTTGGTCACGACTTCGCGGATACGGCGGATGCTCTCGGTGCCAATATCCACCGGTTGCA
The DNA here is from genome assembly GCA_012522445.1 of Myxococcales bacterium. Lineage (GTDB taxonomy): Bacteria > Myxococcota_A > Polyangia > JAAYKL01 > JAAYKL01 > JAAYKL01. The sequence continues at coordinate 16,070 of JAAYKL010000126.1, forward strand.
TCTGTGGGTTCATTGCGCCTGCCGCGCAGTTGTCGGTGTTGTTGGTCCCTTGGGCCTGCGCCACAGCATAATCTTGGGGCAGCAGCAGTTGCACACCACGCGTCTCGGCTCGGGTCATGAAATCCCGGGCCAAGGGCAAACGCCCCCGCTCAATTGGCGCATTGCCAACTTCCATGCCGCGTGCCGCTGCAAAGGTAGCGGCCATCGCCCCGCCCAAAATCAATACGTTGGCCCGCAGCAGCAAGCTCTCCATAAGCGGCAGCACTTCGGCGAACCGCTGCGCGCCCAGCACGGCGACATAAGGGCGCTCGATGTTGCCCAACAGCATCTCAAAGGCATTCAATTCTTTTTCGAGCTGCAGTCCGGCCGCGCAAATGCGCATGTGCCGCGCCACGCCGTCGGTGGAAGCGCGCGCGAGATGCGATTTCGAGAGTGCGTCGTTGACAAAGATGTCGGCAAAGGAGGCCAACTCCTTGGCCAGTTTGTCGTCGCCACGCACCTCGCCTTCGTGAAAGGCAACATTTTCAAGCACGCAAACCTGGCCTTCGCGCAGGCTAGAAATCACGCTGCGGGCTCCATCGCCCACGCAGGCGTCCGTTAAAAACACCTCGCCCGATTCCAATAGCTCGGCCAAGCGCATGGCGGGGATTTCCATGGAGTGCTGTGCATTTCTTTTCGGCGATTCGGGTCCAAAGTCGCTGAGCAAAATAACGCGGGCATCGTTTTGTTGCAGATACTGAATGGTGGGCAGCGCCGCGCGAATACACAAGTCGTCGCTGAGGGCACCGTTTTCGGTGGGAACATTAAAATTGACGCGCACCAAGACACGTCGGCCTTGCAGTTCTTGTTCACTCAATTTGGCGATGCGGCGGAAATCCATAAGAAGAGTTTCTATCGTGTTGGCGGCCTGAAAGACCGGGCGAAACATAGTGGAGCCCCCCTTCAGCGTCAACTCGAAATTTCGTTGAAAAGGTGAAGTGTCTCCACTATGCAAGGGACATGAGAAAAAAAGCCATCATCACATTCGCTGTCTTCGTCGCTCTCCTGCTCGCCTTTGCCGCTGTTTATCAATGCGGCTTGGCCCCCAAACCGTGGACCTCTGGTGCCGACACCGCCGCCACCGGCGTGGACGAGACCGGAGCTCCCTGGATCGGCGCAGCAACCCCCAAACTCGTCGTGCACGAATACCTCGACTTCGACTGCCCGCATTGTCCGCAAACGCACCGCACTGTCCGCACAGCCCTGGCCGGACGCCTCGACACCGTGCGTTTGGTCCGCCACGATTATGCGCGCATGCCCTGCAAACCCAACGACGATCAAGCGCGATACCCCACCTGTGAGATGGCCCGAGCCGCCATCTGTGCCGGAGAACAAATCTCGTATTGGCAGTGGAATGACGCCGTGATCACGAGCCCACGCGCCGACCTCCCCTCCATCGCCGATGCCCACAGCTACGTGGACAAACTGCGCGACACCATGAACCTAGACGCCGCCGCGTTTGCCAAGTGCCTCTACGCCGCCGACACCATCGACAAGGCGCAGGCCATTTACGACCGCGCCGAGCAATTGCGCATCAACAGCACCCCCACCTACATCATCGATGGCCGCAAGATGACCGTGCGAGAGACCATCGATAAAATCCGCGCAGCGCGCTGATGCACCGCGTCCGCCCGGGCGCGGCACTGCGGAAAACAGCGACCAACAAGTGATGTAAATTGTGAAGCGTTCGGTGGGCGAAAGCCACCGGGGGATCAGTTGACTTTAAAGGTGAGATCGCCTTTTTCAAAGAAGGCGACGATTTGATTGGCCGCCGCGATGCCCGCTTGAATGTTGGCTTCTGCGGTTTGGGCGCCCATCTTTTTGGCCGTGGCAAAATAGCGCTCGTCGGCAAAGGATTTCAGCTCTGCGTCACAAGCGGGCATCACGTCTGTGGCGTAGCGGAAGTCTTCGCGCTCTTTCATGACCTGCACGAGCCCCGCTTCGTCGATGACCTCTTTGCGCGCCGTGTTCACGAGCATCGCGCCCTTGGGCATCTGGGACAGCAGCGCGTGGCCGATCGAGTTTTTCGTTTTGTCGTTGGCCGGGATGTGCAGCGAAAGATAATCGGATTGGCTGTACAGCGCCTCCACCGAATCGACAACTTCCACGCCCAAGCGGGCAATGGCATCGGGAGAAATGAAGGGATCGTGGGCCACTATCCGCATGCCAAATCCCTTGGCGATGGTGGCGACGCATCGCCCGACCGCACCAAAGGCGTGAATGCCGATGGTTTTGCCTCGCAGCTCGGTGCCCGCCTTGCCCGTGTATTTTTTTCGCGCCAGTTGCAGCATCAAGCCAAAGGCCAGCTCCGCCACAGCGTTGGCGTTTTGCCCCGGCGTATTCATCACCACGACGTTTGTAGCCGTTGCCGCTGCGCAGTCCACATTGTCGTAACCCGCTCCGGCGCGGACGACGATTTTGAGGTTCTTGGCTGCTGCCAATACATCGGCGGAGACCAAGTCGCTGCGCACAATCATGGCATCGACGTCGGCGACGGCGTCGCGCAAAGCTTGGGGGTTGGTATAGCCTTCGAGCAAGGCCAAGCGATAACCCGCCGCGTCCAACACATTGCGGATGCCGTCCACTGCGGCTTTGGCGAAGGGTTTGTCCGTAGCAATCAGGACTGTTTTAGACATGTGCATTCTCCTTTTTACAGATGGTTTCGGTGCCGTAACAAGCTTCAAAACACCTAGGCTATACGCCTGAGAAACGCGATTGTCAGCAGCAAACTCTCACGATAACCGCCGCTGCACCACGCCGAATCACGCGCGCTGTTGGGCGCATTCGGGCTATCTCTTTATCGTGGTGCGTTGCTGGGTCGCCAAGGGAGCCGCGCTGGTCTGTGGCGCAGCAATAGAAGAGCGCTGATTTTCCCAAATGTTGTAGTGCGTGTTGTCGTGGGCCTCGCGGTCGATGGGCTCGCCAGGGCGGCGGTCTGAATAGCCGAGCAACACCAGCGAAAAGGGGATCACGCCCTCTGGCAACTGCAACAAACGGCGAAATTCATCTACGCGTTCCCGCATGGGATAAATGCCCGTCCAGTTGGCCCCCAACCCCTTGGCGTGTGCGGCGAGCAGTATGGCATAAGTGCAGGCAGAACAATCTTGCACCCAAAAGCCAGGGAATTTCTCGCGGTGCAAGACGCCACAAACCACAATGCCCGCCGGTGCCGTGTCGGCCGCCGTGGCATACGGATTGATGGCGGAGACCTGGGCCAACAACTCGGGTCTGTCGATGACGACGAAACTCCAGGGGCGCGCATCGCCCGACGATGGTGCGGCAGAGGCGATATCTATCACCTCTTGCAACAACTCGCGGTGTACGCCGGTGCTGTTAAATCGGCGCACACTGCGCCTGGTGGTTATGGCAGTAATTACGTTCATCACATCTCCAAAGTAAATGCCCTCAATCGATTGTCAACGCCACCGCCGAACAAAGCGATTCGTCGGCTTCCGCAGCGCTCTTAAGCTAAAGATACTTCATCGCCAAACGCGCCACCGCCGGAACAGCGTCGGACACGTTTCGCTGCGCCACATGGCGCAAGCTCGCATATATTTTTTGGATCGCGATTTTGCTCGAGCGCGACATGATGTCATCGGTGATACCGAGCAAATCTCCGGCGATTTCTTGATCGCGGGCTGTGGCCCACGCATCGAAGGACTTGGCTTTGTCTGGATAGTCGCCGCAGTATTTATCGTAGTGCCTATCGAGTACGCGCACGAAGTCGTTTAGCAACGCGTCGACCGCATGCGGCACCATGGTGGGTTTGAGTGCGGTAAAGGCCTTGTAACCCGCCTTGATCAATATCCCGCTCACACCGCTCTTGCCCGCCACCTCGTCATCTACGAGTTTCGCGCAGTCTGCGATGACCTGAGGACGTTTGTCTGCGGCCAATAACGCGTCCGTCAATACTCCCATAGTGCATCCTTTCTCTTTCGGTGCCCGCTCGTCTGGCGGCATTCCATTTCTGCGATGCGCAGCGGTGCGCGCTGTGCCAGAGCCTTTTTGCACAAGACCTTCCGGTTGTCATGCGGCTAATGCAACGGCGACAACCACGGGGACATGCCAGCGCGAGTCTTGGGACCGATGCCGCGGATTTGCATCACCTCGTCTGGGTGCTGAAACGCGCCATGCGCATTGCGGTGCTGCACAATGGCCCGTGCCCGCGCCGGACCGATGCCGGGCAAAAACTGCAACTCGGCCTCGTCCCCGGCATTGAGGCGCACCCCCAAACCACAAAGCAACCGCTGCTCCATGGGCGCCACATCCATGATTTCTGCTCGGCATTGCACCGCGGACAAGGGCAAGACCGCACAATGGCTACGCTCCAGTGCCTGCCAGTGCGCAGCTCCGCTCCACACCAGCAACAGCGCGCAACACACCCCAATCGATATCGACCAATGCGGCATAATGAGACATTCCTTTCATTGACAAACGGGCCCATGTGCGATTGTTGTGCACCAGCGCCATCTATATTATCGGCCGCTAGTGGCAATAATTTCCTATTTTCTCCAAAATACTGGTTGCACCATGAATTTAAATTCTCTCTTTGACCGCCAAATCGAACGCATCATCCGCCACCCCATTCGCATCCTCGTTACCATGGCGCTGTTGATTGCCGCCACCCTCACCTGGCTGTTGACCACCTCGCCGCTCTCCCTCGACACCAACTTCGCCTCCCTGCTGCCCGACGACCTCCCCTGCGTGGTAGAGTCCAAGCGCATCGCCAAACACGTCGGCTCCACCGATCACCTCTACATCGCCATCGAGTCCGAATCCTTTGCCGACAACATCGCTGTGGCCAAGCAGATCGCCGCCGCACTCGATGCCTTGCCCGAAATTGAATGGGTCACCATTGAGGAAGACAAATCCTTCTTCCGCAAACACCGCTTGCTCTATCTCGACACCCCCGATTTGCAGCAAATCGTCGATCGCGCCACCGAGCGCGTGCAATACGAAAAGAAAATCGCCAATCCCTTTTTCATCAACATCGCCGATGAAACGCCTCCCGACATCTCCTTCGACGACATTATGGCGCGGTACGAGACCCGCTTGGGCGCGCGCGGCGGTGGCGGCAGCAATGTGTTCAGCGCCAAGAAGGATGGCAGCGGCGGCGACGACGCACCAGATGCGGCCAAAGTGGACATCGCCGATTATCTCGCCTCCCCAGACGGCACCATCGTCACCGTCATGGCCCGCCCCTCCAGACCCGCCACCGATATGGATTTCGGCATGGCCCTGGTTGAAAAGGCCCAGCAGATCATCGATGCCACGCAAGATCACCGCAACCCCACCATGAAAATCGAAGTGGCGGGCTCCTATCGCAACCGCTACCTCGAATACCGCAATGTCGTCCGCGACATCATCTCCTCGCTGGGCCTCTCGTTCTCTCTCATCGTTCTCGTGGTCGCGCTGAGCTTTCGCGCCTTTCGCCCCCTCTTGCTCATCTTCATCCCGCTGATCACTGGAACGCTACTCACCCTGGGTGCCACCGCCCTCACCTTTGGCCGCCTCAACATGGTGACCGCCCTTATCTTCGCCGTGTTGCTCGGGCTGGGCATCGACTTCGGCGTCCACATGACCTCTCGCTACCTGTTTGAGCGAAAACGCGGCGCATCGTTGACACGGGCACTCCAACTGTCGCTGCAAAACACCGGGAAGGCCGTCATCGCTGCGGCTGCCACCACCGCCACCAGCCTGGCCGTACTGTGGATGGCAGACTTCAAAGGTTTCTCAGAGTTTGGCGCTATCGCGTTGATGGGCATCCTGCTGTGCTTGGTGGTGTTCCTGTTGATGGTACCAGCCCTCGCCACCCTGCTGGAGCGCATCCGCCCCGTTCGCCCGCTGGCCACCGCTGCAACGGCACCTTCCGCCGACTCCGCCGACATCTCCACCGCCTCCGAAACGAAAGACACAGCCTCCGAAACGAAAGACACCGCCTCCGTCGACGCCCCTCTCCAACGCCGCCGGCCCCTTTACTTGGCCCTCGCCGCCTTTGCCATCATGACAATCGTCTCGCTGTACTACGCTTCGCACATCGGCTTCGAGTACAACTTTTACAATCTGGGCAGCAGCAAAAAGATCTCCACCGACATCAAGTACGGCAAGACCCTCAGCCAGAGTTCCTCACCTGTCGTGGCCCTGCTGGACACGCCGGATAAGGCCCGCCTCTTCACCCGCCATCTCGAAGGCATGCTCGACGCCGACACCGCCTCCCGTTCGCTGCTGAAAAACGCCTTCTCCATCTTTTCGTTTGTCCCCGACGACCAAGAGACCAAGGTCGCGCTGCTCGAATTGCTGCGCGAACAACTCGACCAAGCCCTGCGCCTCGAAAAGCTCAACGCCAAAACCCGCAAGCAGCTCGAAGACATCCGCGAATGGACCACGGTCCAGCCCTTCGCCCTCGCCGACCTACCCGATTGGGTGCAGGGAAAATTCTCCGAAAAGGACGGCACCATCGGCCGGATGGTCTACCTGTTTCCACGGCTTAACGAATACTACGTCGATCAGATGTCCGAGTTTTACGACGAGTTCGGCAGCCTCGACATCGCGGGCATCGGCCACGTACACCCCAGCGCCTCGGGATTCATCCTCGTCGAAGTCGTCCGCGCTGTGCAGCGAGACGGCGTGATGATGGCCATATTTTCACTGGTGCTGGTGCTGGTGCTTCTCTTTACCGGCTTTCGCAAGCTGTCTTCGGTGGCCCTGATTTTCATTTCCCTCTTGTCTGGGCTCATCTGGACAGCGGGCATCATGGGCTTTTTCGGCATCAAACTCGGCCTATACAACATGCTCGTCTTGCCGTTGCTCCTCGGCACCGGCATCGACGCCTCCATTCACATTTTTCATTCGTACAGCGAGCGCGGCCCCGGTTCCATCAAGCGCGTACTCAAGCAAACCGGTTTCGCCGTCCTCGTCTCGTCGGCCACCACGGCGGTGGGCTTCGTGGGCATGGCAGTGGCCTCTCACTTGGGATTGCGCAGCATCGGCACCCTGGCCACCATCGGCATCAGCGTCTGCCTCGCCAGCGCCCTCACCATCTTGCCCGTATTGTTGCTGTTAAAAGAACGCCGCAACGCTGCTTTGCACCGCGGCGAAAAGACGTCGCCTGCCCTCACCCCACGCGCTGGGTAATCAGCTCCAACACGCGGTCCACCCCCACCAGCCGTGCGAAACTGCCGAAGCGCGGTCCCTGCTCCTGCCCCAGCAACACCTGGTAAAACGCGCTAAAAAACGACCGGGCTTCCACGTCTTTTTCCTTGGCCACATCGAAGATCAGCGCTTGCAGCGCCGGCGCGTCCATCTCGGCAGTGCCCTCGACGCTCAAGCGCGCCTTTAAGGACATAAACATATCGCGCTCGGCATCGGTGGGGGGGCGGTAGTGCTTGTGCGGCAGGATGCGCTCCAGGTAGTAGGCCACGCCTTTCTCGATCAACACCGAGACAACCTCGCTGTATTCATTGATGTTCGCGTCGTAGCGCTCCAGAAAAGCCCCGATGCGATCCGTGTCGGATTTGTCCATGCCCAGCGCCGAAACCAAATTGTTGATCATGGTGAAGTTCACCGAAGACCGGTAGCGGGGCACCTCGCGGCCCTGGTTGTGAATGTGCCACAACGGGTTGTCTGGCTTTTTGTCGTCCGTCACCTCCGGATATCGGCCCAATTGATCGAGGTACTCGTCCATGGTGCGCGGGATCATATCGACATAGAGTTTTTTCGCCTGGCGCGGATCGCGAAAGATGAAGTAGGCCAACGAGGACACCGGCGCATAGGCCAGCCATTCGTCCATGGAAACACCGTTGCCCAGCGACTTCGAAATTTTTTCGCCGTTTTCGTCGAGAAAGAGTTCGTAAAAATAACCACAAGGCGGCCGTCCCCCCATAATTTTAACGATTTTGGAGGAGAGCTCGGCGGAGGGGATGAGGTCTTTTCCGTACATCTCGTAGTTGACACCATAACAGTACCAACGCAGGGCCCAGTCCACCTTCCAGCCCATTTTCACGCCGCCATTCAACACCGACACCGTGTCGGAATGACCGCAACCGCGCACGTCGCCAAATTGCCCATCGCAAACGTAATCGACGGCCAGCTCCGCCTTGCGATAGGCGCTAACCCGCGTGGTGTAGATGCGCCCGCAGGACGCGCACTTGGGCAAGAACGGCGACCAATTGGCGCGGTTTTCCTCTTTCAATGTCGGCAAAATAACATCGAGGACGTCTTCGACGCGGTGCAGCAGAATTTCCAATCCTGGGTTGAAATCGCCGCGGCGATACGCTTCAGACGCGCTTTGCAAATCGCAAGAGAACCCAAATGTATCGAGAAAGGCTTTGAGGCGGCCGATCATGTGCGCTGAGAATGACGCGCAACACCCATAGGGGTCAGGGATGTCGCAGAGGGATTTTCCCAGGTGGGTCGCCAACATCTCCGCCTGGGGGAGATTTCCCGGCACCTTTCGCAAGCCGTCCAGATCGTCGCTGAAAGCCACGAGGCGGGCGTCTCTTCCCGTAAGGGTGCGGTAGGCATTCATCACCCAAGTCGTGCGGGCCACCTCAGCGAAAGTGCCGATGTGGGGCAACCCGCTGGGACCATATCCCGTTTCGAAAAGTGCGGGTTTGGTGATTCCCGCTTTGTCGACGGCGTTCATCACGCGTTCCGCTTCTTTAAAAGGCCAGGATTTGTAGCGTTGGATTGTTTTTGTCATAGGGCGGATATGTTCTGAAAGGCCGCCGCTTGTCAAGAGTGGCACGCGCAACGCCTTATGGCGACAGGTGCCCCGCCCCTGGTTCGGAGAAGGATGGGGGTACCACGACAACGCCTTCATCAATGATGCCATGAGATGTCGGTGAACCCTCAATGCCGTGGCGCTCCGGCGGACTGTCAGCGGTTGGCGCAGGGGCCGGAGTCTTCGCAGCGGTGGGCGGAACCGGACGGGGGGATGGCGCCTCATCGCGACCCGCCTCGCGCGGGGCTTGGTGGCGATCTCCGAAGGCATGCCAGGCACCTACGCCGCAAAGGAGCAGCGCGGCGATGGCTGCCAAGGCGCCCAGGAAGCGGCGTCGCATGTGACGCTTCGCCGGTGCAAGCGATAACGGTGGGCGAGACGCGCATGCAACCACCACGGGAGCTGTGCGGTCGGCGATAACATCGCTGGTTTCGCCATCACTGCTCGCCACCGCCCCATTCGCCACCATGTGCTGGCCCGCAGAAAAAGTGCGCGCGCAGAGTGATGCATCGGCCGGTGGCGTGGACAGCCCCTGCAGCAGGCGCAGCGCTTCGGCCGCGGAATGCACCCGGTCCTCGGGGTTGCGCTGCAAGAGTTGGCGCAGAAACGCATTTGTTTGGGCGTCCAGCCAGGGGATGTCGGAAAATGATTGGTGCAACACCGACAGGATAACTTCGCTCGCGTTGGCGCCGCTGTGATACGGCGTCCCCGTGAGCATTTCGAAGCACACCAAGCCGGCACTGTACAAATCAGAAGCGGGGGTCACCGCCGTTCCAGCCACTTGTTCCGGCGACAAATAGAGCAGTTTTCCCTTGATGACCCCATTGCGCGTCAGGGTGGCGGCATCGGTGACCTTGGCGATACCAAAATCGGCGAGCTTCACCGCACCGCTGTTCGAGAGCAAAATATTGTGCGGCGAGACATCCCGGTGAATCACGGGACGCAACACGCCGCCACTGTACATATTGTGCGCGGCCTGCAGCGCCTGCAGCAATCCCTGCAGAATTGCCAAAGCCACCGGTGGCGGCAACGAAAGACCGCTATGGGACAACACGCGCAACAAGCGCTTCAAATCCAGGCCATCCACATACTCCATAACTAGCTGAGGCTGCGCCCCGCTGTCGTCGTAGGCCAGCGTGCGGACGATGTTGGGATGCGAGAGGGCACAGGCGATCTGGGCCTCTTGTCGGAACATGGTGGTGAACGCGGCGTCGCCCAAGTGATCGCTGCGGATGCGCTTCACACAAAGCGGTGCACCATCGGCGGCGCGCGCCAAATAAATTTCGGCCATCCCCCCGCACTCCAGCCGGCGTTCCAGTGTAAACGTCAACTTTGCATGCGCCTCAGACATCGCCTCCCATTTCCCCTCCCTGCAGATGATCAAATCCTTTTTGAGACAGCGTTGGTGCGCATGTCCCGGTCAACACCACATCGGGTGTCCCGGTCACGGCCTCGCCAACAATTGTCACGGGCACCCCGGTCTGGGCGAGACACTGCGCCGCAATGTCTTCTGCGTCGCCAGCCGGTACCGAAAACAGCAGCTCGTAATCCTCACCGCCGGTAAGGGCCCACTGCAATGCAGCTTCACCGGCATGCGCGGCCGCTTCCCGTGTGGCGTCGTGCAAGGGCAACCGGTCGGTGTCGATGCGAAGGGTCACAGCGCTGCGCCTGGCCAAATGTCCGGCGTCTTGCACCAGGCCGTCGCTGATATCTATGCAGGCGCGCACGCGTCCAGAGGTCGACAAAAAACGCCCCACCGCAACCCGGGCTGTGGGTTTGTGATGCCGCTGCTGACAATAAGCACGAGCCTCCGGTGACACGGGCAACTCAGCGTGCTCCAACAAAAACAACCCGGCGCGCGAATCGCCCAACGTCCCGGTAACGCAGAGCTTGTCTCCGGGCTTTACGGCACTGCGCAATAGCATTTCCTCTTGGGCCACTTGGCCGAGCAAAAACAAATCCACCGAAACCCCATCTCCTGTTCGCGCGGTGTTGCCGCCCAAAATCACCGCCCCTTCCCGCGACAACTCGGACTGCAATCCCTGGTAGAGCGCGTCTATCCATGACAAGCGCATCTCTTGATGAACGCGCAGCGCCAGAAAAGCATAGCGCGGCATCCCCCCCATGGCCGCAATGTCGCTGAGATTTACCGCCGCAATGCGCTGCCCCAATGTTTTGGGCTCGCTGCGGTGCATCAAAAAATGCACCCCTTCGATTTGCGCGTCGCAAGTGGCCAGCCAGCACAGCGATGCATCGCCGCGAAACGCCGCCGCGTCGTCCCCCATGCCCAACAGCACATCGGGGCCGCCGTCACCGGCAAAGCGCTCCAGATGCGCGATCAATCCAAACTCACCGAGAATGCGTAGTGTTGACATCTTTTGTCCTTCTATAAGCGGGGACACCTCTGTTCAGAACCAGCCCTCATGTGCCCATGTGCCGCCTGCCACAAAGTGCTCCCCGACGGGTACAATCCCCCTGCTCTATGTATCGGCCAAAATTCGATAAAGTTTCTGATCTGCGTAAAAATCTATGCACTTGACAAGGCTTTTCATCTGGGTAATTACCGCCGCTCAAGGCAGCCTGGCATGCAGTGACATGCGGGGCGCAGGTCGTTTGAGAAATGTAGCATGATGCTTCCAGAGGATTTTACAATTCATATCGCGGAATTAAAAAACGGGACGCGCCGCATTCAGCGCGACATTCCGCTGGCGTTTCTCGCCGCCGAATTGGCGCATTGCGAATACGAGGTGACGCCCGTGCAAGCGCACTGCGACCTGGTGATGCAGTGGATGCCGCCCGAAAACGTCCTGCTCACGGGTAAGATCAACGCCGTGGTGGAAACGCCCTGCAGCACGTGCTTAACCGATGTAGAATTGCACCTTTGCGCCGATATCGACGCGCTGTTGGCCCCCATATCTGAACAAGTAATTAATGATGATGCAGAGTACACCCCCGAGGATCTGCACCGCGAATACTACGAAAATGAACAAATTGCGCTTGACGACCTGATTCGGGACGGCATCATGCTCGAATTGCCCATGACGCCTCGCTGCACCGGTCCTTGCAAACGCATCAAAGGCCTCGTCACCGCCCAAGAGGCAGAAGAAAAACAACAAAAAATCGACCCACGCCTCGCAAGGCTGGCCGAATTTAAGCTGTCGTAAGGAGAATACCAGTGGCCGTTCCAAAGAAGAAAACATCAAAATCACGCCGAGATATGCGCCGCGCCAACCACGATCGCATGGCGGCACCCGCCATGTCAGTCTGCGCCCAATGCGGTTCTCCCGCAACGCCACACCAGGCGTGCCCATCTTGTGGCATGTACCGCGGGCGCCAAGTCATCGAAATCAGCGACGAAGCCGCAAGCGACAACAACTAATCGTGCACAACCATTCGTGCACTCTCGCATGCTTGCTTGGCACGCAAAACGCTTTGCAGCGTCCTATGGCCAACGAGCGGCAGGAAAATAGCGAATGACATCTGAAATGCGCAGCAGAATCATCGGCACAGGCAAGTACCAAGCCCAACGCATCCTAAGCAACGCCGATCTCGAAAAATTAGTCGATACAAGCGACGAATGGATTCGCGAACGCACGGGCATCCGCGAACGCCGCCTGGCCACCGAGGACGTCGCCTCTTCCGATATGGCCGCCCACGCACTGCAAGAAGCGCTGCAAATGGCGGGGAAACAGCCCAACGATCTCGACATGATTATCTGCGGCACCGTGACCCCGGATCGCATGCTGCCCGCCACTGCTGCCTATGTGCAGAAAAAAATCGGCGCTTCCAATCACTGCGCCTCCTTCGACCTCTCCGCAGCGTGCGCCGGTTTCATCTACGGCCTCTCAGCGGCCGACGCCTACATCAAGAGCGGCAAAGCCAAGACCGTCGCCGTCATCGGCACCGAGCTCCTCTCCCGCTTCATGGACTGGGGCGATCGCAACACGTGCATTTTGTTTGGCGATGGCGCAGGCGCCGTCGTGCTCACCGCTGACACCGCTGACCGCGGCATCTTGTCCACGCACCAGTACACCAATGCTGAGCTCACCGAATTGCTGAAGATCCCGGCCGGTGGTTCCTTGCAACCCGCCAGCCCCGAAACGGTTGCCGCCAACCAGCACTGCATCCAAATGGAGGGGCGCGAAGTCTTCCGCTATGCGGTGCGCTATCTCTCCAGCGCCGCGATGACAGCGGTCGAGACCAATGGCAAAACCCCCGACGACGTCAACCTCGTGGTGGCCCACCAGGCCAATCTGCGCATTCTCGAAGGCGTCTCGCAGCGCGTCAAAATTCCCATGGAGCGCTTTGTTCTCAACCTTGAATACTACGGCAACACCTCCAGCGCCTCGATTCCCATCGCGCTAGACGAAGCCAATCGCGCCGGGCGCATTCGCGAAGACGACATCCTGCTCATGCTCGCTCTCGGCGGGGGCATTTCCTGGGGCTCGGCCCTCATTAAATGGTGATGCCATGAAGACCGCTTTCGTATTTCCTGGACAAGGTGCCCAACAAGTCGGAATGGGCCGCGCGCTCTACGACGACTTCGCCGAGGCCAAGGCCGTCTTCGATGAAGCCGACGCCGTGCTGGGCGAATCCCAGAGCGACCTCATTTTCAACGGCCCCATCGAAAATCTCTCGCGAACGGCCAACACGCAACCGGCCATCGTCACCGTATCCATCGCAGCGCTGCGCGCCTTTCAAAGCCGCTCCCCGCTGCAACCCGACTTTGTGGCCGGACACAGCCTCGGCGAATACGCTGCCCTCGTCGCTGCCAATGCCATGTCCCTGGCGGATGCGGTGACTGTCACACGCGCCCGTGGCACCTTCATGCAAGAAGCCGTTCCCGAGGGACAGGGCGCCATGGCCGCTGTGCTCAAGCTCGATGACGAAACCGTCCGCGCCATTTGCCGCGACGCCGCACAAGGCGAAGTGGTGGCCCCGGCCAATTTCAACAGCCCGGGACAAATCGTCATTTCGGGGCACGCCGCAGCGGTTCAACGCGCCACAGCCCTGGCCAAAGAACGCGGTGGCCGCGCCATCCCGCTCAAAGTCAGCGCTCCCTTTCACTGCGAACTCATGAAGCCCGCCGCAGCCAAACTGGAAAAACACTTGGTGGGGCTCAATTTTTCGGCACCGAAATGCCCGCTGGTCACCAATGTCACCGGCACCAAAAACACAAACCCCGATGCCACGGCCGACCTGCTGGTTCAACAAGTGACCGCCCCCGTGCGCTGGACCGACTCCGTACACCACATGATCGCCCAAGGGGTTACGCGCTTCATCGAATTCGGTCCCGGAAATGTGCTGGCAGGATTAATCGCCAAAACCAATGCGTCTGTGCAAGTGCTGACGGTCAATACACCCGAGGGAATTGACAATGCGCTGCAGCTGTTGAATGAAGAAACATCACAACCAAACGGCGAATGAGCCACTACATGCCGCGTTGAATCCATTTCAACGGCAACCTTTTGGAGGAACAAAAAATGACAATTGAAGAAAAAGTTCGCGAAGTCGTATGCAGCCAACTGGACGTAGAACCCGAAAAGGTCGTTGCTGTCGCATCTTTCATCGACGATCTGGGCGCCGATTCCCTGGCCGTTGTTGAGCTGGTCCTCGCCCTCGAAGAAAAATTCGAAATCGAAATCCCCGAGAGCGACACCGAAAAGCTGCGCACCTTTCAAGATGCGGTCGCGTACATCGAGAGCAAAGTCGCCTAAGCACACCGCACACAACCACAACAGGAGAGCATCACGTGACAGAAAAACGGCGAGTTGTGATCACTGGATTGGGATGCGTCAGTCCACTGGGGAACGACGTCAATGCGCTCTGGCAGGGCTTCATGGAGTCCCGGAGCGGCATCGACTTCATCACGCGTTTTGACACCGAGCATTTTGCCACCAAGTTTGCTGGCGAAGTGCGCAACTTCGATCCACTGCAATACATTTCCAAACGGGAAACCCGGCAAATGGATCGCTTCATTGTCCTGGCCCTGGCGGCGGCTGCCGAAGCCATGGCGGACAGCGCACTTGAAGTTGACGACGCCCTCGCTCCCAAGGTGGCCACCATCTTGGGCATCGGCCTCGGTGGACTCGAATCCATGGAAAACACGTATGAGCTGTACCGCACCCAGGGTTCGCCCAAGCGCATCAGCCCTTACTTCATCCCCATGATGATCTCCAATCTGGCGCCGGGACAAATTTCGATGCGCTTCAACTTAAAAGGCCCCTCATACACCATTACCTCGGCCTGTGCTTCTGCCACCCACGCCGCCGGAGAAGCCTTCCGCCTCATTCAGCGCGGAGAAGCCGACGTCGCCTTGACCGGCGGTGCCGAAGCCACGGTTACGCCCTTGGGTGTGGGCGGGTTCAACGCCATCAAGGCGCTCTCCACCCGCAACGATGACCCCAAGACAGCCAGTCGACCGTTTGACAAAAACCGCGACGGCTTCGTGATGGGGGAAGGTGCTGGCATTCTCGTCTTGGAGGAACTCGAACACGCCCTGGCGCGCAATGCCAAAATCTACGCCGAGATGACGGGCTATGGCGCCACCGCAGATGCCAATCACATTACGCAACCGGCGCCGGGCGGCGAAGGAGCGGTCCGCTGCATGGACCTGGCCATCAAGGACGCGGGGCTCGCCTTAACCGACATCGACTACATCAACGCCCACGGCACCTCCACGCCCATCAACGATGCGCAAGAAACACTGGCCATCAAAAATCTGTTTGGCGATCACGCCTACAAACTGGCGGTCAGCTCCACCAAATCCATGACGGGCCATCTCCTGGGAGCGGCAGGTGCGGTCGAGGCCATCGCATTGGCCAAGGCCATCGAAAACCAAATCGCGCCGCCCACCACCAACCTCGAAGAACCCGATGCCGAGTGCGATCTGGATTACGTCCCCCACGTACCCCGTGCCATGACCATCCAACACGGCCTCTCCAATTCACTGGGGTTTGGCGGAACCAACGCCACCATCGTCCTCTCGAAGTTTTCGGATAAATAATGTCGCAGCCCATTCTCATCGCTAGCGACCACGCCGGCTTCTCACTCAAACAGCAGTTGCTGCGCGCCCTGGATGCGCAAAGCCCCACCCTGCACGATCTGGGAACCCACAGCGAAGACTCAGTAGATTACACCACCTACGCCCACC
Organism: Myxococcales bacterium; assembly: GCA_012522445.1. Lineage (GTDB taxonomy): Bacteria > Myxococcota_A > Polyangia > JAAYKL01 > JAAYKL01 > JAAYKL01. Next base: position 31,984 of record JAAYKL010000126.1, read on the forward strand.
TGCTCGCCGACAAAATCTCCGCGAATGAAGCCCCTCTGGGCATCCTCATTTGTGGAACGGGAATCGGCATGAGCATGGCGGCCAATCGCCACAAAAATATCCGCGCCGCGCTTTGCCAATGCCCGTACAGCGCGCAAATGGCCCGCGCGCACAACGATGCCAACGTTTTGTGCCTCGGCGGCCGCGTCATCGCCTGTGGCCTCGCGCTTGAAATCGTACAGGCCTTTGTGCACACCCCATTTCAAGGCGGCCGGCACGAAAGGCGCATCCAGCAAATCGAACTTCCATGAAGTGCCCTGCCTGCGCCGCAGTCGACACGCGCGTCATCGATACCCGCGCCACAAAGGACGGCTCAGAGATCCGCAGGCGCCGGTCCTGCGATGAGTGCGGTCACCGCTTCACCACCTTCGAGCGCAGCGAGGGCGCCTTTCCCATGGTCATCAAAAAAGACGGACGCCGCGAAACCTGGGACACCTCCAAGATTCAAAGCGGCATTGCCAAGGCCTGCGACAAACGGCCGATTTCCGTCGAAAAGATCAAGCAGATCACCGAAGAGGTCGGCCGGGCCATCGGCGCATTGGGCCTCTCCGAAATTCCCGCACAGCAAATTGGCGAATATGTCATGACGGCGTTGCGCCAGATCGATGAAGTCGCCTACGTTCGCTTTGCCAGTGTTTACCGCTCCTTTAAGGACATCGATGAATTCATGGCCGAATTGTCTTCCCTCATCACCAGCCGCAACCAGCTCCCCTCCAAATGACCGTCCAACAGCCGCCCGAACACTTTATGGAGCAGGCCCTCTCACTGGCCAAGCAGGGACGCCCGAGCCCCAATCCACAGGTCGGTGCCCTCGTTGTCAAAAACCAACAAGTGCTGGGGCAAGGCTTTCACCAAAAGCCCGGAGAGCCGCACGCCGAGGTCTTGGCGCTGGCCCAAGCGGGCGATGATGCCCGGGGCGCCGACCTCTACGTCACCTTAGAACCCTGTGGTCATTACGGGCGCACAGGCCCTTGTACCTTGGCCATCCAGGCCGCTGGCATCGCCCGGGTGTTCATCGGCATGATCGACCCCGACTCACTGGTGCAGGGCAAGAGCATCAACTGGCTGCGCGCACAGGGCATTGAGGTACAGTGCGGTATTTTGCAATCCGCGTGCGAAGACATGCTCGCCGGATACGCGCACCAGCGAAAATTCGGCCACCCCTTGGTCACGCTGAAGGCCGCCATCACGCTGGACGGATTTTTGGCCTGCACCAACGGCGATTCCAAGTGGATCAGTTCGCCCCCTTCTCGGCGTCGGGTGCACGAAATGCGCGCCCAAAACGACGCCATCCTCGTCGGCATCAACACTGTCTTGGCCGACGATCCCCTGCTGACGGTGCGCGATGTTGACGGCAAGACGCCACTGCGCATCGTGCTGGACTCGCAATTGCGCATCCCCGATACCGCGCAGCTCTTGCAAACCGCGGCGCAAGATCCCGTGCTCATCGTGCACACGACCCCGCTGGACGACGCCGCCAAGAAGCGCCTCGACCGCCCTGGGGTCTCGCTCTATCGCGCCCACAGCGACCTCCAGGGGCGCATCAGCCTCCCATCGCTCCTCGCGCATTTGGGAGAACGAGGCGTGTTGTCACTGCTGGTCGAAGGCGGCGCGCAGATACACAGCGCGTTTCTCACCACGCAAACCGCTCATCGCTTTGTTTTGTTTGTGGCGCCCAAATTTATCGGCGCGGGAATCCCCTGGATATCCTTTCCGGGAGTGCAGCGCATGGACCAAGCAGTTTTGGCCCAGGCCCTACAAACGACATCCAGCGGCGCAGACGTGTTAATTACGGGAACATTTCAGCGCAACGACTAATCGACTTCGCGATAAAAGGCGTGCAGCTCCGTCCCGCTCGTTTCGTCGTTTTCGCGGAGTTTGACCAATCCGGTCATCTCGAGTTGGCGAATTCGCTCGCGGGTCAGGTTCATAATTTCGCCCACCTCTTCAAGCGTGATGCCGCCGCGCTGTGCAATATCCAATGCGCAGCTCTCGCTCATCTCCCACACCTCGATGTCCGGAAAGTTTTCCTTAATGGACCCAGTGTTGGGATTGACGTCGAGATACAAGTGGTATTTGCAGCTGACAAAGGGACAAGGGCGCTCTGCATTTTCGCACTGTGCGCGCGTCGTCGGTCGATTGTGATCCGTCTCGGGATACAACAAACGGCCGAGCCGCTCTTGTTCGCGCGTCATTTTTTTGATGGGAATGGTGCGTGCGCGAACCTGTCGCTTTCGCCGCGTGCTTCTCCGTGTTCCCTCGTCGATTTCCTTCGTTTTCTTCTCGGCCATGGTTTCCTCCCGGTATTGCCTCTTAACCCGTGCCGCCACGCACGGATTGCCCTACATAGCGCTCCTGGCCATTTGCGCTTGATCGCGAATTTGCATGGCCACCCCCTCCAACGTCTCAAACAAGAAATCCGTCGACGCCCTTGCCTCGTCCAAATTCTTTTGCAGCACTTGCCCCACGTCTGCAGAATTGGCGTGAGCGTTTGCCAAATTTTCCTCGAGTTTGACAAAAACGGATTCCAGCAGATTTTTGGCTTCTTCGAGCTCGCCAGCGACAAAGGCCAGCTGAAAACGGATGTCCTCAATGGTGTAATTCAACCCCATCATCCGTTTGATTTCGTTGATTTGGCGCAAAATCCCGATGGGGTAGATGCCCCGCGACCCTTTGTGTTTTCCCTTTTGTCCCACCCGCCGGCTGCGAGGCAGAAGGCCCTGCTGGACATATTTTCGAAAGGTCGCCTCCGAGAGGCGCATTCCACGGCCCTCGAACACCGAAATGATTTCGCCAGAGGTAATCCCATCGGGATATTGGCGTTCCAAATCCAACAATTCTTCAGACGTCAATAATTCCGACCTTAGAAATACATTGTCTGAAATATTATCCATTTGGGTTATTCCTCTAACAGGAAAAGATTATTTGATTACCAATCTAAATAATCCATTGAATAGAATCCTGTCAAGCGAAATAAATCCCTGTATCCCACTTTTTTCTGTCGCTGTTTTGTCGGGGATACCAGCGAGGAAGATTTAAATTTTCGCTAATAAATCAACGTGTTGCAAAAAAACGGCCCAATTTAAAATCGGGAGAATGCGGCAAAAAAGAGGATTTGGAGGGATTCGTTGGGGGTGAAAAATTATTTATTTTCGAGTCTGTTGAGCAACTCGTGGATGTAGGCGCGCCACTTTTCGCCCTCGTAGGCCCACTGGCCCTTTTTGGGGGCGACCAGCACCCGGTTGAGCATTTCCTTGGCCTGGGCGTACTCGCGGTCCTCGATCAACACCTCTGCTAGCGTCAAGTAGTTCAGCGGATAATGCGCGAGGTCAATGGCGGCGTGGGCATAATCATAGGCGCGGTCCATGTCTCCCATGCCCGTCGGCCACGGTGGGGCTTTGGCGTACAACATGGCCAAGAATCGCAGCGGCCCTGCATTTTCGAACTCGGGCGAAATCTCCACGGCGCGCAGGCCGATTTTCTCAACCTGTTTGGCCAAGGCCAAGGCGCCAAATCCCAGGCCCGAATAATAGGCGCGGCGGCCTTTTAGCAAGGCGGCGTAATAAAATCCCTCAACGCGCTCGGGATGGGATGCCATCAACTCTTCGGCGAGGCGCTCCCCCTTGACCAACCAACGCATGCGCTCGCCCGCATCGGATGTATCTTCCGCGGCCATAAAGATCACGCGCAGCAGGCGCCAATTGTACTCAAAGGCATCGTATTGAAATGCGGTGTCGGTGAGCGCGGTGTCGCCCACGCATTGCGACAACAGCTTTTCGTAAGCCACGATGGCCGCGTGAATGTCGGCGCTGGTGGCGTTGTCGCGGCTGCGTTCCTCGGCGCACTGGTGCAGTTGTTCGCAGGAATCCGGCATCGTTTCGCTGGTGCGCGCTTCAATGGGCAGGACAGCGGGCTTTTTGGAACTAAAGAACCAACAGCCGCTCAGAAATGGGCACAGGATAAGCAGCCAAAACAGCCCTGAAATGGTGGGGTAAAGCCTACGCGCTGAGGTGGTACGCAGGAATGGCACCTTCGGAACTAGCGGATGCCAAGCTCGCGAATACGCGCCGATTTTCCGCGGAGTTTGCGCAAGTAAAACAGGCGAGCGCGCCGGACGCGGCCACGGGTTTTGACCTCGACCTTGTCGATGCGGGGCGAATGGACGGGGAAAATGCGCTCTACCCCTACTCCATTGGAGATTTTTCGCACTGTGAAGGTGCTGCGCAGGCCGCCGTTGTGGCGATAAATGCAAAGGCCTTCGAAGACCTGGACGCGCTCTTTTTCGCCCTCGCGGATTTTGTAGTGAACGCGGAGCGTGTCGCCGGCGCGAAACAGGGGCAGGGGGTTGATGCGAAGCTGCTCTTGTTCGATTTCGTAGAGTTTTTTGACGGTGCCACTCATGACCAATTCCTCTTTAATGTATGCGACCACTGCATAGTGGGCGAACGCATTATTGTCAATCGCGCTCATATGTCAACATGAATAGACAGGCTCTCTCGCAGGCCTTCGACATCAGTGCCACAGCATTTGCGCCTGCTGCTCGGCGTCGATACGGGCGATTTGTTCGCGCAGGTCCTGCGTCTCATTTTGCCAATAGGACAGCGTGCCAAAGTGCGAAAACGTTTTTTGAAATGCCGGGTCGGAGAAGCGGCGGGCGATCCAGGTTGCGTAGTGCAAAAAGCGCAGCGCCCGGAGGGGCTCGATGAGGCGCAGCCACTGCGCAGAGAAATCGCGCACCTCCCGGTAGGCGGTCAACAGGGTGTCGCGTTGGGCCTGACCGTGCGCGTCGTAACTCGGCACCAGCATCCAGACATCTTGCACGGCGGGGCCGTTCATCATGTCGTCGAAGTCGAGAAACGAGAGCCCGCGAGCGGTTTCCATGATGTTGCCCAAGTGACAGTCGCCGTGAATGCGGTGAAAGGGGACGCCCTCAAAGAGCGGGGAGATGCGGTCCAAGAGCGACGTCACCGTTTGCGCGAATTGCGCCTCGGCCTCTGGGGGAATCACCTGGTTGCTGAGCAGCCAATCCAAATTGTTGCGGCCGTAGGCGTCCACCGAGAAATGCAGGCGATGCGCGGCGGTGTTTTGCGCCCCCACATTGTGAATGCGCGCCAACAAACGCCCGGCGATGCGCAGTTGTTCGTCGTTAAGCTCTTGCGCCGAGCGCCCCGCCAGCCGCGGATACAGCGAAAACATGATGCCATTCGCCTCGTCGATGGTGGCGCCGTTGGAGAGCGTTAGCGGTGCCGCCACGGGAATCTCCGTCGCGGCCAACTCTTGCAAGAAGCGATGTTCGTCCAAAATGGTGTCGAGTGACCAACGCCCCGGGCGGTAAAATTTGCCCACCACCCAGCGGTCGTCGTCGACTTCGATTTGGTAGACGCGGTTCTCGTAGCTGTTGAGCTGCATCATGCGGCCCGTGGGCGCCAGACCGCCGCTCGCCACGGCGTGCAAAATGTGCTCGGGCGTCAGGGCGTAAAAGAACTTGGTTTTGTCATCGGTTGGCACATCAACTCTCCGCGGACGTCGCGTTGGCGGAACAATGGTCCTGGACGCGGGGGATCATGTCGTCGGGGCGAATGCGGTACCAGGCCGCCTCGATGCGCCCTTGGGGATCGACGAGAAAAGCAGAGCGAATGACCCCCACCCGCTTGACGCCAAAGGACATCTTTTCGCCCACAACACCCCACGCGGCGGCAACAGTGTTTTCGGGATCGGAGAGCAACGGGAACCCCAATTGATGCTTGTCGTCGAAGCGCGCTTGTCGTGCAGGAGGGTCGGCGCTAATGCCGATCACGGCTGTGTTTTGCGCGCGCAACGCCATTAGCTCTGTCGATGCGGCCTGGGCTTGGCGCGTGCAGCCGGGTGTCATGGCGCGGGGATAAAAGAACACCAACACGCGTTGGCCGCGGAAATCAGATAGGGACACGTTTTGTTCGGCTTGGTCGCGCAGCGTGAATTCGGGCGCTGCGTCGCCGGTTTGTAATTTTTTCACCTCACACCTCCACGCAGGATCGCGCCGCGAAACGGCTCACCCCTGCTCAACATCGAACTCGCGCTGTTCAAACCAAAAGCCGTCCCCGTCTAGGGCGGAGAGTTCGGCCGATACCAGCGCCACGTGCCCCTGCTCTATCTCCAAAAACTGGGCGAACATCGCCTTCACCTCGCCCGTGAATTGCTGGGCGCGCTCCTGGTAAAATGCAAAGATGCGCTGCTCGGCCTGTAGGGCGCGCTGCAGGGCCTCTCGCTCTTGCGCGACTTGATCCGCGTGCAGCTCGCGCCGCACCTCCGCCAGGGTTTCGGCGCGGTTGTCGGCCGCCGCCACGGGTGCGGGCAGGGTCTCGCCGGTCAAGCGCTGGCCAGCCTCCCACTGTTTTTTTTCGCGCAGCAGGTAGCGCAGGTGCGTCCCCTCTTCTTCGGCCAACAAGCGGTACAGGCGCTTGGCGCGCGCATCAACCGCGCTCTCGGCGGCTTGTATATAGGCCTTGCCAATCCCCTTTTCCATTTCAATGGCGTCGTGCAACGCCTGCAAAACTGCATCCTTCACGATGGCTCCTGTGGTGCTTTGGGGTGCATTGCAGATGGCATTTGTCGCCGCACCCCGGTTCACGGTGTCTTACTGCAGCGCGTCGCCCGCCGCAAGGCAATGCGTCTTGCACGAAAAGAAAGCCCTCGATCGCGACAGGGACAACCCGCGAACGGCGTGAACAAACTAAGCGGCAAACGCGCATTTCCGATTCGTTTTATTTATCAATGCCGCAGGATGTCTGTTTTGCATAACCCCATCTGCGAGCGTAACCTAGCGACCTGTTTTACCGGCTCTCTCGTGAGATGATCAGCCCTCACAATACGTTTAAGGAGAACACATCATGAAATCCACCAAAGCGATCATCGACATCACCGAAAAATACGGTGCCCGCAACTACCACCCGCTGGATGTCGTCCTGGCCAAGGGCGAAGGCTGCTGGGTCTGGGACCCCGAAGGCAATCGCTACATGGACATGCTGAGCGCCTACTCGGCATTGAACCAGGGACACCGCCACCCCAAAATTGTCCAGGCCCTCAAGGACCAAGCCGACAAAATCACCATCACCAGCCGCGCCTTCCACAACGAGCTGCTCGGCGACCTGTACAAGGCCATCGCAGACCTCACCGGCATGGACCGCGTGCTCCCGATGAACAGCGGCGCCGAAGCCGTTGAAACCGCCGTGAAAGCGGCGCGAAAATGGGGCTACAACGTCAAGGGCATCGCCGACGAACAAGCCGAAATCGTCGTCTGCCTCGGCAACTTTCACGGGCGCACCACGACGTGCATCAGCTTCTCCTCCGAGGAGGACTACCGCAAGGGCTTCGGCCCCTTCACCCCCGGCTTCAAACTGGTGCCCTACGGCGACTCCGACGCCCTGGAAAAAGCCATCACCCCCAACACCTGCGCCTTCCTGGTCGAGCCCATCCAAGGCGAAGCGGGCGTCGTGCTGCCCCCCGAGGGATACCTAACCCGATGCCGTGAAATCTGCACCCGCCACAACGTGCTCTTCATCGTCGACGAGGTGCAAACCGGTTTCGGCCGCACCGGCAAAAACTTCTGCGTCGAACACGAAAACGTCACCCCCGACGCCATCATCATGGGCAAGGCGCTCTCCGGCGGCTTCTTGCCCGTCTCCGCTGTGGCCTCCCGCGAAGAGGTGCTCGGCGTGTTCAACCCGGGCGAGCACGGCTCGACGTTCGGCGGCTCCCCCCTGGCCTGCGCCGTCGCCCTGGCCGCCATCGATGTCGTGGTCAGCGAAGACTTGGCCAAACGCAGCGCGGAGCTCGGCGAATACTTCATCGGCAAGCTCAAAGAGATCAAATCACCGCACATCAAAGAGGTGCGCGGCTCCGGTCTCTTCGTCGGCATCGAGCTGGATACCCCGGCCCGCCCCTTCTGCGAAGAACTGCTGAAGCACGGCATGCTCTGCAAAGAGACCCACGACTACGTGATCCGCTTCGCGCCAGCCCTCACCATCTCCAAAGAGGATCTCGACTGGTCGATCGAACGCATCAAGAAGGTCCTGGAGCCCTAGCTCGACTTCACCTTTTTCAACTCAAAGTATTTTCGCAACACCTGCGCGGCGGTCCACGAGGCCTTGATGTGCCACTCGGGGTCATTGGCGATGAGCACCGAAATGGCCACCTCGGGATTTTCCACCGGGGCCAGTCCGACGAACCACGTGTAGGCGCGAAAGGGATTGGCGCCGTTGAGGGTGCCGGTTTTTCCCGCCACCGAAGTGGGCACGACGGGCACGCCGCGCTTGTCGTAAAAAGCGCTCTTGGCCGTGCCGTGGGTCACAGTGCGCGCCATGGCGGCGATGAGCTGCTCGGACACTTCGCGGCTCACGGCCCGATGCCAGAACTTGGCGCTGCTGCGGTAAATGGTCTCCCCAGCGGCGTCCTGGACGTGGTCGACGACGTAGGGGCGCAGCATGGCTCCCTTTTGCGCAATGGCCTGCGCGATGAGGGCGCCGTGAATGGGGGAGATGTGGGAATGCCAAAAACCCGCCGAGGCCCGGGCGCGCTCCAGGCGGCCCAAGGGCATGTCGAAGCGCGAGATCGGCACGTCGATCTCGAAGGGGATGTCCCGGTTGAAGCCAAAGCGCTCGCTGGTGCGCAGCAGTTGCTCGGGGGAGAGATGCCGGTCTGAAAACTTGGCGAAGATCGCGTTGGTCGAATGCCCCAGTGCGGATGCCAGCGTGCCACACGCTTTGTCCTGCTCTTTCGAGTCTTCCAGGTGGCACTGTTGTAGCGACTGCCCGCCGCCGTGGTAACACATCTTCGAATCGAGTTGGATGGCCTCGCTCTCCAGCAGGGCCGCCGTGGTGATGATCTTAAAAATCGACGCCGCTGGGGGCTCGGCGTTGAGGGCCACATCGCTGCAGGCGAGGTGCTGCGAACGCGCGTAGCGCTGCGACAAGGCCAGCACGCGACCGGTGCGCGAGTTCATCAACACCACCGCGCCTTCGGGTACCCGGTAGCGCTCCAGCAATCCGTTGGCGAAGGCTTGCAGCTTGGCATCCACCGTGAAGACAATGGTGCGCCCGTCTTCGGTTTGCTGCACGTACTGATCCGCTGCGGGTTTCATCTCGGTCAACTGCACGCCCGCCAAGGCCGCCGCGCGATTCGCATCGCCATCGCTGGCCCGCGCCGGGACGACAACGAGCCACACCAGGGACACGAGCCACAGCGCTGCCCACATTTTCTTTATTTCATCGCTCTGAGCCCAACCGCTCTCCCCAAAATCACTCTTTGCCAAATGCATGCCTGGCGCCTCCTGCTCCTTTTGCCCAAAAAGGCTACAAACGGCGGCGCTGCAGGTCAAAAAAGTGGCGCCTTTAACAGCGTTGGCAGCGTTAACAGAAGGGGATTTTAGTTGAGGACGAAGCCCGACTGGCAATCGGTGAGTGGACCGGAGAGCCCAGACCAGCCCGCTGAAGAGCCTGGATACGTCGTGGGTGTGGGGCCCGTCATTAAGACCTCGGAGAGGGAAAACGAGAGCGTGCCGAGCTGCGGGTCGCGATCGTAAATGAGCTCGTACAATTTGGCGTTGCTGTCGAGGACATAGGCGCGGGTCTTCGCATCGTCGAAGAGGGGCGCGCCCAGCACGTGGAGGCCCCAGCTACCGCCCTTCCCCACCAAGGTGCCCGTGCCCTGCTGGTAATCGAAGGCGTAGATGTTGCCCGTGTCGATGGCCAGCCCCGGGTTGTCGGTGACATTGCCGTCGGCGTCAATGCCCGGTCCCATGTCGTCGATATCGGCCACCGTTGCGTTGGAGAGATCGCTGACCACCACGTAATCGAAGTCGCCCTCCAGGACATCGCCGGTAAAGCGGATCAATTGGTTGCCCTCCGCCGAGCCGTCATCGACGCCGGTGTCCATGCCGTAGAGGCGCCCCTCGCAGTCGGTGTACAGCGCCTCGAGCTTCAGGCCGTCCTTCATGATGCCCAGGGGTTTGGGCGCGATGTCGCTGCCGTCCCGCGGGGGTTCGGCGATGTAATAAAAAGAGCTGATCATCGTGTCTTTTTCTAGACGCATGAGCAGCAGCGAGCCGTCGGGCCGCATCGTGATGCCGTTTTGGCCGCGCGGCAGCGTCTCGCCAACAAATTCGCTCTTCTGCACATCGAGCACTGTGCCGTCTTCGGTGCTGAGCTGGATGTAGACCAGGAAGTTGTCCGACGAGTACCAGAGTTCGGCGTACTGCGGGACGGTGGGCGTGACAATGGGGTCTTCGTCGATCAGGCCGTTGCAGTTGTCGTCGATGCCATTGCCGGGGATCTCGTCGGCCCCCGGGTGCACATCTGGATTGTGGTCGTCGCAGTCAAACAGGGCGATCCAGCCGTCGCTGTCTTCGTCCAGGTACAGCGCCGTATCCTCTTCGCCGCCTGGCACCGCGCCGGTGTCGCTGTCATCCGCCGGACCAGCGCCCTCGCTGTCGGTGTCACCCGCCTTGGGCGCGTCAGTGGCGTCATGGCCGTTGTTGTCACCATCGGATGCCGCGCTGTCGGTGGACGCAGCGTCGCCATCGGAAGCACGCCCGTCATCGGGTGCCCCCGTGTGGTCGCCTTTTGCGTCGGAACTTCCCTTGTCGCTGCAGGCCCACATCATGCCCGCCAACACCACCAAGACCCACAATTTGTACTTCATTGCCCGCTCCTAGCGCTCTTGAAAGTCACGTTGTTCACTGGGCCAGCCACGCGTCGAGCAGGCGGAGCTGCTCTTTGATCGATGTCGCCGAAGTGCCCCCAAAAATTTGCCGACGTGCCACGGCCCCGTCGTATGAGAGAACCACGCCTTCATCCGCCAGTTCGGGAAAGAAGCGCGCCACGTCGGCCTCGGTGGTGCCCAACAAATCGCGCTGCTCTTCTTCGAGGAGCGTGACGAAACGCGCGCAACGCTCGTGGGCGGTGCGAAAGGGTACGCCCTTCAAGGCCAGCGCATCGGCCAACTCCGTGGCCAGCATGTCGGCGGTCAACACGGCCCGCATGCGCTCCGGCACAAACGCCGCACTGGACAGGGCTTCGGCAAACACCTGCACCGTCAGCACCGCAGTGTCCAGCGCGTCGAACAACGCCGCTTTGTCCTCTTGCAGGTCCTTGGCGTAGGTCAGCGGCACCCCCTTGGTCATCGCCAACAGGGTCACCACATTGCCCATGGCCCGCGACGCCTTGGCCCGCACCAGCTCCATGGCGTCCGGGTTGCGCTTTTGCGGCATCATCGACGAACCGGTGGACCAACTGGCGTCCCAGCGCACATAGCCAAACGCCGGGTTGGACCACGTGATGAAATCCTCGGCGTAGCGCGACAGATGCGTGAGCAGCGTGGCGGCGGCAAAGGCGGCCTCCTGTGCGGCATCGCGGTGGCTGATGGTGTCGACGCTGTTTTCGGTGGGCCGTGAGAAGCCCAGCGCGCGGGCGATGGCAATGCGGTCTACGGGGAAGCCGCTCCCGGCGATGGCCCCGGCGCCCAAGGGACAGCGGTCGGCCCGGCGGTGACAATCGGCAATGCGATCGCAGTCCCGGGTCAACACGAAGGCCAGGGACAAGAGATAGTGCCCCAACGTAATGGGCTGTGCGGGCTGCACGTGTGTCGTGCCGGCCATCAGCGTGTCGATGTGCGTCTGTGCCAGCGAACGCAAAATGCGCACGAGATGCTGCACGTGCCCTTTTAAGACAGACAGCTCGCTTCGGAGGTACAGGTACAGATCGCACGCCACTTGGTCGTTGCGGCTGCGGCCCGTATGAATGCGCGCTCCGGTGTCGCCCAGCGCCTCGGTTAGCAAGCGCTCGACCAGCGTGTGTACGTCCTCGTCGTCGGGCAACGCGTCGAACTCACCGGCCTCGTAACGCGCCAAAATCGCATCGAGTTCGCGGTGCACAGCGGCGCACTCCTCAGCGGTAAAGACGCCGATGTTTTGCAGTGCCGTCGACCACGCGCGGTTCGTTTGCACATCAAAGGGCAGCAGGCGGATGTCCACCGGCAGGGATTTGTTCAGCGCATCCATCAAGGCATTGGCGCCCGCGTCGATGCGTCCGCGATACAAGGTCATAATGTCATTCCTTTCCGCAGCATTGGGTTGCGTTGCGAGAGGGCATACGGGCCCTTGTCACTGGGCGTCCACGCTCAAATAAGCGGACTGGGCAAAGGCCTGAGAAACGCCGTCGCGGATTTTGTCCACGTGGGTGGTGTCGGTCAACAGGCCGTGCAGCGCCGCGCTCCACACCGGGCGCATCACCAGCACGCCGTCGTCATTGGGGGCAATGGTTCCCGTGTCGACCAGGGAGAGCAAAATCGCCTGCGTTCGCTGGTAGGCGGCATTGGGGAACACGACACAGGATGCGGCCAAATCGTAGTAGTACGGATGGCAGTAAGAGGCCTCTCGGTAGGTGGGATTCATGATGACGGTGGGCAAGAGCAGCACATCTGCATCCAGGCCGGGGATCACTGCCGCGCCGGATGCCGACTCACCCTTGCCATCGCCTTCCCCCTCGCCTTCACCCTTGCCCTCATCCTCGACGGCATCATTTTCCCCGGTGGGCCACGGCACAAATTCGTATCCTAGCGCCGCCATGTTTTCGGCGACCGCCGTGAGAATGGCCAGCTCCACCGCCGGGGTCACCGCGACATCGTCCACGCTCTCGGCCGAGAGATCCAGGATGACATCCGGCATCGTCCAGGTGCGGTTTTTGGCGTAGTCGTAGGTGTTTTTGGGCTGCCGGTTGGTGACCACCGCCTCAAAATCTGAAACGGAATCAAAGGTGTCGTCGGAGCAACCGGCCCAAGCCGTGAACAGAAACGCAGCACAGCAAATATGTCCAAGGCAAATCAAGCGTTTCATCAGATCCTCCCGTGTCCCCCAAGGCGGCGTGCATTATCCCATTTCCCGCAAAGAAGGCCAAGCGTTCTCGCCCTTTCCCCGCGCTCTTTCCCTTGTCCCGCACTTAGGAATGCAGGACGCGATCGGTTAAGGACGAACAGCGATACGCCATGCTGTCATTTTTGATGGCGATGCGCAGCGCCCGGCGGGTGCCCACCAGCACGACGAGTTTTTTGCCGCGCGTAATGCCGGTGTACAGCAGGTTTCGCTGCAGCATGATGAAGTGCTGTGTGTGGACGGGCATGACCACCACCGGGTACTCCGAGCCCTGGGATTTGTGGATGGAGCACGCGTAGGCCAGCGTGGTCTGCTCCAGGTCGGACACCGGGTAGCGCACCACGCGATCGTCGAACGCAATGGCCACCCACTCGCCCTCGTCGTCGGCGGACACCACGCGCCCGATGTCGCCGTTGTACACCTCCAGCTCGTAGTTGTTGCGCACCTGCATCACCTTGTCGCCGATGCTGTAGCGATGCTGCGCCGTCCCCACAACTTGCGGACGGGGATTCAGAAGCTGCTTCAACTCCGCGTTGAGGTTGTTGGTGCCGAGCAGCCCCTTGTGCATCGGCGTCAGCACCTGCACATCGACCACGGGATCAAACCCAAAGGCCGTGGGGATGCGCTTTTGCACCATCTCTTTGATCGCGCTGAGGCAATCCTCGGGCTCCTCGCGCTCGATCCAAAACAAATCCGACGCGCTGCCCTTCTCGCCGGTGGGCGGCTCCTGTCCGTGCAAGACCGCGTGGGCCCCCGTGACAATCATGCTGCGTTGCGCTTGCCGAAATATCTCGGTCAACCGCACGATGGACAAGGCCTGCCCCAGGCGCTTATCGAGCCCAAGGAGATCGCCGAGCACCGCGCCCGGTCCCACCGAGGGCAATTGATCGGGGTCGCCCACCAGGATGAGGCGCGCCCGGCTCTTCACCGCGCTGAGCAGCGCCGCAAAGAGCTCGATGTCCACCATCGAGACCTCGTCGACCACCACGACATCGTGGGTAAGCGGGTTGTGTTCGTTGCGCTCAAAGACCCCGGTGCGCGGCGTGTACTCCAACAATCGGTGCAGGGTCACGGCGTCTCGCCCCGCGCTCTCAGACATGCGTCGGGCAGCGCGACCCGTGGGCGCGGCCATGGCCACCGTTAGGTTTTGATCGACCAAGCACGCCACCAGGCCCTTGAGCAATGTCGTTTTTCCGGTGCCCGGACCGCCCGTCAACACCATCACCCGCGCCGACGACAAGCCGTCAAACGCCGCGCGCTGGTTGGGCGCCAACTGAATGGCTGAGAGCGCTTCGGCGCGTGCCGCAGCTTCGGCGGGGTTGAGGCGCAGCGGTTTCACCGGCGCGTCGAGGATGCGCTTCAGGTGCTGGGCGGCACCGGTTTCGGCGGCGTACAGCGACGGCAGATACACATGCGCCCCGGCGTTTTTGCCTTCCATGCGCACGTGGCCCATCAACAGCAGGCGCTCCAGGGCGTCTTCGAGTTTGTCGACGGCGATGTCGAGCAGGCGCTCCCCGCGCACCAGGAGTTCTTCGAGCGGCGCAAAGGTGTGCCCCTCCTTGCTGGCGTCTTCGAGGGTGTACAGCAAGCCCGCCTCCGCGCGGTGCGGTGAATCTAAGGGAAAGCCCAGGTGCCGGGCGATGCGGTCCGCCGACACAAAGCCGATGCCGCTGACCTCGCTGGCCAAGCGGTAGGGATTTTCATTAACGAGGCGGATGGCGCGCTTGCCGTATTTCTTGTAAATCCGCGCCGCGTACGCCGGGGACACGCCCGCCGATTCGAGGAACACCATTACATCGCGCACCTCGCGCTTCTCGATCATCGCCTTGGAGATGGCGCGGGCGCGTTTGCGGCCAATGCCCTCCACTTCGGTGAGGCGCTCCGGAGAATGCTCAATGACCTCGAGGGCGTCGAGGCCAAAGCGCTTCACCATGCGCTCCGCCATCACCGGTCCGATGCCGGGGATCAGGCCCGAGCCCAAAAACTTTTCGATGCCTTTGAGGGTTTGCGGGACCAGCGGCAAACAGGTGTCGGCGCGAAATTGACGCCCGTGCTTGGCGTCCTGCACCCACTTGCCCGAGAAGCGCACATTTTCACCGGGGGTGATTTCCTGAAAGGCCCCCACCACGGTTTGGATCGGCGCATTTCCGGGCACCGATAGGCGCAGCACGGTCCAGCCATTTTCGCGGTTGCGAAACACGACGCGCTCCACCACGCCTTCGAGCATGTTTTCGTTGGGCAGCAAACTTCTCATCACCCCTGCTTTATTGCGATTATCCGCCGCACCCGCAATGCCTTTGTTGGCGAACAGCGACGCGCGCAACGCGCATCGCTTGCAGTCCCGCCCTCATCCGCCAACGCGAAACGCGCGGCAAAGGACAACAGCGGAGACGCCAACTAAGGAGATGGAACGCAGCGGGTTACGCGTCGGGTTTGCTCGGCGATGCATCGCCCGCAGTCGGGGCCGGGGGAACGAGGGATTCGCCGTTGCGGCGCGCCTCCCGGGCCTGCACCATCAGCATGCGGTTGATGGCGTGGGTGTATGCCCGCGCGCTGGCCACAATCACGTCGGTGCTCGAGGACTCGCCCGAATAGCCGCGCTTGCCATCAAAGATGCGCACCGTCACCGTGCCCTGGGCATCAATGCCCTCGGTGACGTTTTGCACGCTGTATCCCGTGAGCACAGGCGACACGCCCACCACGCGATTCACCGCGCTGTAGATGGCGTTCAGCGGTCCGTCTCCGGTGGCCGCATCGGTGTACTCCTGGCCCGCGGCGTCCTTGATCTGAATGGTGGCCGTGGCGATGGCGTGCGTCCCCGAAGCGATGTGCACCTGCTCCAGCGTCCACTCCGGGCTTTGCACCTCGCCCAAGCGGTCGTCGACCAGGGCTTCGATGTCGCGGTCGTCCAGTTTCTCTTTGCGATCGGCCAGCGCCTTAAAGTCGTCGAAGATCTGGTTGAATTCCGCCTCGGACAACTGGTAGCCGCGCTCCTCCAGGTGTACGCGGAAGGCGTGTCGCCCCGAGAGCTTGCCGAGCACCAACTGCGTCCCTTGCGGAATGCCGATGTCTGCCGGATCGATGATCTCCCAGGTTTCGCGCATCTTCAAAATGCCGTCCTGGTGAATGCCCGAACCGTGGCGAAACGCATTGCGGCCCACGATGGCTTTGTTCCACTGCACGGGCATGCCGCAGTGCCGCTCGACCAGCTTGCTGGTGCGGTACAGCTCCTTGGTGCAAATGTTCGTGTCGAGGCCCATGAACTTTTTGCGCGTCTTGAGGATCATCACCACCTCTTCAAGGGCGGTGTTGCCCGCGCGCTCGCCGATGCCGTTGATGGTGCCCTCCACCTGGCGCGCCCCCGCCGATACCGCGGCCAGGGCATTGGCGGTCGCCAGCCCCAAGTCGTTGTGCGCGTGGCAGCTAAAGACGGCCTTATCGGAGTTGGCCACATTGGCAATGATGTCGGCGAACATCTGGCCGTGCTCCGCGGGAATGGCGTATCCCACTGAGTCGGGCACGTTGATGGTTTTCGCGCCCGCGGCAATGGCGGCGTCGATGATTTGGTACAAAAAGTCGCGGTCGGAGCGCGTGGCATCCATGGGGCTGAACTCGATGTTGCTGGTGAACGTCGCCGCGTAGCGGATGCTCTCCACAGCCTGGGCCAGCACCTCTTCGCGGGTCTTGCCCAACTGGTTCACAATCTGAATGTCGCTCGTATTGATGAACACGTGAATGCGGGGGTCCGCCGCGCCCTTCACGCCTTCCCATGCCGCGTCGATATCGCCCTTGATGCACCGGGCCAGCACGCAAATCGTCGCATCGCGCACCTCTTTCACCACGTGCTTCACCGCCTCCATGTCACCGGGCGACGTGCGCGGAAAACCCGCCTCGATGATGTCGACACCGAGCTTCTCCAACTGCTTTGCGATGAGAATTTTTTGCCGCAGCGTGAAGGATACGCCAGCAGATTGCTCACCATCTCGCAATGTTGTGTCAAAAATCAGTACTTTGTTGTTGCTCATGTTGTCCTCTTTTCGGTTTATGCAAAGCAGCCCACTTCCTGTAACGGGTGGGTCTGGGTGTTGCTAAAGTGATTGGATTGTAGCGACGAAAATCAGGCCGGCCCGTTTACAGGGATGGCGCAGGTAGTAGCAAGGGGCTTAGGAGCCCCAGCGCTTGGCGTGCACAAGAAAGAAAGCTGATGTAAATCATAAAAAACATAGCGCCAATCTGAGCCCAATGGTGCGCCCTGTCAAGAAAATTTCGCTTTCAGTTATGGCGCATGCCTTTTTTTCAGCCGTGGCACCGAAAACCCTCCGCCCGCGCTCGACAAAACCACCGAAAAACCACCGCTCCGAGTCTTTATGTATCGAATATGGAAAAATAAAAGCGTTCCTGGGCAAAAAAAACAACGTTCTGCCCAAAAACTGTCCGCTGGCCATTTTACAACCACACCTAGCCACGGTGGAGGAAGGTACGGGACAGCATTCCAAGACCAACCAAAACCAACACAGAAAACGAGGTAAAAAAATGGAGACATCAACCACGATCAAGAAAATGTTGGCGAACAACCAAATCGTTGTGCCCGCGTATCAACGCGCCTATTCGTGGGACACGGAACCCGGGAAAGAAAATTCGCCCAAACAGGTGAACACATTTCTCAGCGATTTGGCGGATTACATCCAAAGCGCAACAACATATCCCTATTACTTTGGTCACTTTCTCTTTGAAGAAAAAAGCGACGACAAATACGCGGTCATCGACGGGCAACAGCGACTCACCACCATCGCGATCTTTCTCTCGGCGCTCTTTCGTCGGCTGAAGCGCATCCGCCCCCTCAGCGAAACAGAACAGGTGGCGTTTGAAGATTTGATTAAGAGAAAATCAACCTACCGCCTTGAAACGGTGGATTACGACAATCTGTTTTTTAAAGACTATGTCATCGACCAAACGCGAATCGCCAAGACAGGGCTTGCAACAGAATCGGAAAAGCGAATTGCGGCTGCTTTTGATTTTTTTGTCGCCCAGTTCGAAAACAAAGAAGAAGCGTATCTGCTAAAAATGCTGGATGCCGTTCAAAACGCCTCTTGCACGACGCATCCCATCAAAAACGAATCCGAAGCCGTTCAAATGTTCATCTTCCAAAACAACAGGGGCAAGAGACCTTCCCATTTGGAGATCATCAAGGCGCAATTCATGTTCTACATCCACCTGCATGGGGGCCAAGAAAAAGAGGCGCTCATAAAGGAGATCAAGGAGAGATTTGAAAAGATCTACCAGTCCATCTCATCCATTGAGTACCGAATGCGAGAAGACGATGTCTTGGTGTACACGCAGCGCGTCTACTTCAACTCTCTTTTGGAGGGCAAGGCCGTTGAAAAAATCAACAAATTGCTTTCAGAACCGCAACCGAAACCGATTCTCTTCATTAAATCGTTTACGTTGTCTCTGGCGGAAACATTTGCGCATTTGAAGACTTTTTTGAGGGAGGATGAAAGAGAACACTTTGACGTGTGGTCTTGCCCTGAATTTGTGGACATCTGACTTAATGGGGATAATCCCCCGGAGGAGGCAGTGATGTCCAAACGAAACAGAAGAACATTTACGAAAGAGCAGAAGGCTGACGCGGTGCGGCTGGTA
>JAAYKL010000127.1 GCA_012522445.1 Myxococcales bacterium
CCGGTGCCGCAGGAGCATAAGGACGATGACAACATAACCGCGAAGAACAAAAAATGCCGTGAACGGCAAACAAAATGAACCGCCGTTTTCAGTTGACGCTGAGATGCCTTCTCATGGAAGTGATTATTTTTGGGCGATTTGCGGGGTGACGTGTTGC
This sequence comes from Myxococcales bacterium, assembly GCA_012522445.1. Lineage (GTDB taxonomy): Bacteria > Myxococcota_A > Polyangia > JAAYKL01 > JAAYKL01 > JAAYKL01. The sequence goes on from JAAYKL010000127.1 coordinate 158, forward strand.
TGCCTGCGCTGCTCGGACGCGGCTGCGCTGGTGCGCACCTCGCGGATGAGGGCCTGCTGCAACAAGAAGGGCGCGCGAAATTTGCCATTGGGCGTGTTGTGCTCCTTGCCCATGTTTTCGTTGAGAAAGATCGCGCCAGCCAGGGACACGAGGACGCGGCCCGGCGATTGATCGAAGGCGCAGAGCAGGTCGCAGGTGGCGCCCGAGGCGTCGGTGGCGCTGATGAGAGCGTGCTTGGGACAGCGCACTGCCGGGCACTCTTCGAGCACAAAGGGCGACTGGTTGGGCGAGGTGTCGACCGTAACGTCTTTGAGCGTTGCCTTGAGGGCCTCCTGTTGCAACCGCCCCGCGCCGATAGGCAGGGGCGCCCCGTCCGAGGTGGTGAAGCGCGTCTGCAGCTCGAAGCGCTCGAGGATGTGGGCTTGGGCGTGGCTCATTTTGGCGGGGTCAAAGACCAACATCACTTGGCCGTCGCGGGCCAGGGTCGCTGTGGCCTCCTGCCAAGTGGGATTATCGGCCGGGCGGCGCGGCGCCATCCAAACGAGAACATCTGGCGTGTGGGGCAAGGGCCGCATGGTGGCGTGGGCAGAGAAGGGGGGATGGCGGTTCCAGTTGAAATAAAACGTGAAGTAGTTGCCGTCGCGGTTGCGGCACATCGAGCACTGCGAGGCGGCCGCGTCGAAGCGGATGTTGATGCCCGCCCAGGGTCGATGGCGCAAAGGGGGCGTTTCGCCGTCGCGCTTGGCGAGCCACTCCACGGTGTTTAACCCCAGGGTCGCGTTGTCCAAGCTGAGCAGCGTGCCGTTGCCAAAGATGTTTTGGTCGCCCACGATGACCACGCGCCCCTTGCCGTACGTGACGGCTTGCACCAGGGCCATGCTCTCCTTGGGCTCGTCGTCGTCTTGCTCCCAGTTGCCGAAGTACCCCTCCTTCATGTTGGGGTCCCACTTGTCGCCAAAGCCCTGCGCCGAGGTGAACGCCACGCCGCCCGGTCCGTCGATGGGGCCGCCGGAGTAAAAGCCGAACTGGTACACGCCCTCGGTGACCGGGTGGTGCCGCATATTGGTGACCGAGAGCCAGCCCTTGCCCAGGAGCGTGTGCGCGCCCACGTCGGTGGCCGTCTCGTAGCGGATGCGCAGGCCAAAGGGCTCCACCATGGGATTGATGCGCTCGGCGTGGTGGTACACGTTGGTGTGGTCGGCGATGATGAATAGCCCGCCGCCGTTCTCGACAAAGCGCACCACCGCTGCGCGCTCACCCGGCGTGAAGTCGGGACGGTCCACGTCGAGCAGATTGATGAAGAGCACGTCGTAGCGGCGGAGCAGGGCGTCTGTGAGGGCGCCGCGCAGCAGGCGGTCGTGGCGGTATCCGTTGCGGTGCAGGTGCTGAAAGAGCCGCGAGTAACCGTAGGAGCGCTGGTAGCGAAAGTCGCGGTTGGTCAGCGTGTAGGTGGAGTTTTGCAGCAGCGAGTGCACGTTGTCCTCAAGCACGCGGGAGATGGGACCTGCGTAATCGCTGGGCGGGGCGCCGCTCTCAACGACCCGGGTACAGGCGCTGCCCAGCAGGCAGGCGAGTCCCAGCGACAGCCACAGTAAGGACATGATTTGGGGAACTTGGCGCTGGTGCTGTGCGCGTGTGTGGCAAGAGAAAAACGGCATGCGGTTGGGCCTTTAAAAGAAGAAGAGGTTGATTCCGAATTGAAGGGCAAAGCCCGTCAGGTGAATGTGGCCGAAGTTGACGGGGCTGCGGGGCGCGATGGCCAGGTCGTCGCCGTAGTCGGCCGTTGCCTTGAAGACGGTTTCGGCGCGCTTCACAATTCCCGCCGCCAGCTCCAGGCCTAAGTTAAAGCGCCGGACGCCGCGCTGTGCGAGCCACTCTGGGGGCATGCGTCCCTCCACGCCCAGCCAACCCGCAAAGAGAAACTTGGCTTTGTCATCGGTGTAGCGGCGCGATTGCGCGTTGCTGTGGGCGTTGTTTTGCTTGGCGCGCATTTCGATGAAGGACGCCCCGAGCTCGGCCTGGGCGAAGGCGCCGATCCAGGGCCGGATCCATCCACGCACGCGCAGACCGCCCGACAGATCGTGGATGCGAATGCCGGTGTCCAGCTTCACGGTGTCGACCCACAGGTGGCCGCGCTGTTGACCGGTGCGGAACGAGATGAGCGGCAACACCGACACCGTGTTGGCAAAGGTGACCGCGCGAACGCGCAGGTCGGTGCTGAACTGCATCATGGCGTTGTCGCTGGGCGAGAAGAGCGACCAGGCGTCGTCGTGGACGAACACCGGCGACACCGCGACACCCAACTCCAACCGGGGCTCTGCGGGGCGGGGCGTCTCGGCGCGCAGCGTCGGCGCAACGAGGACAGCGGTTAGCAAGAGTGCACTTATGACAGCGATGTGTGTTTTCATCGGGACACCTCGTCATTCATGATTCCTTCAACAAAGAATCCGTCGGCCACAATGGCGGTTTCGCGTCGTGGATCATCGAGAGAGAACAGCGTGGCGCGCCCCAATGGATCGTCGTGTATGGCGAGGCCTACCTTTTGGCGTGCAAAGAGCATCACCTTGAGGATCTTCGCGTCGAGCACCATTTGCTGGGATTGGCCGGTGGTCAGGTCGAGCCACGCCAGGGTGTTTTGTTTGAAGAGGTAGTAGCGCTCGCCGAGGGCTTGGGGCTGGGTCCAGTTGCTGTCGCTGGCAGTGGAGATGTAGTGGTAGTCGATGTCGTTGGTGCGCAGGTCGATGAGGGCAAAGACGCGGGCGGCATCTCCGTAGAGCACCGTGCGCGTGTCATCGTGCATTTTGAACGCAAAGGTGCCGCCATTTAGGGGCAGCTCGCGCAGGGCCTTGGTCGGCGTGGTGGCCAGCTTGTTGACATCGCACAGGAGCAGCGACTGCATGCGGTCGCGGACAAAGAGCAGCCCGGGCCCGTCCTCGCCCTCGAAGGAGACGATGCGATCCCAGCCCGACTCGGTGCTGACATTTCGGATGCGCTGCGTGTGTCCGGTGTCGGTGTGCACGAGGTTGATTTGTCCCCGGTGGTTGAGCACCAGCAATTGCGGAGTGCTTGTCTGGGGCAGCAGTATCATGTCGGCAGGCGAGCTCCCGCCGTCGTATTGGTTGAGGCCCTGCACGGTGAAGCCATCGGGAGCGCCCCGCAGCGGCAGCGCGAAGATGTCGTTGAAGCTGTCGGCCAGGGCAAAGAGCGTGGCGGGTTGTCCCTTGCGCGCCGGTTGCCGCAAAATTTTGGACACCAAGACCTGGCGGCTGTCGTCTTGGGTTTTGACCTTCACCGTCACCGAGGGGAACGCCGGGTCGTCGATGTCGACGAGCATCACGCGGCCGTCGGTGACAAAGGCGACGAGGTTGCGCTGTACGCCGTCGATGTTCATCGAGCCGACGAAGAGAATGCGCTGCAACACGCCGCCGCCCAACTGCATGGACAGCCGACGCGGGTTATCGTCTGCGGGCGGGGCGTCCAGGTCGAGCAGCTCGATCTCGTTGGGGTTGTACAGGCCGTCGCGACCCGACAGCGCAATGTCGCTCTCGCCGGAGGTGCTGTCGGTGCTGTAGCCGAACACCAGGCGCCCCTCGGGGCTGAAGCGCAACGCCGTTATGTGGGCGCCCAATGCGTAGCGCTGCGACGCGCGGGTGTTGGTGTCGATGACCGTTAGGTGCGTTTCGGCGCCGTCGTTGCGCAGGTCCTTGGGCAACGTGCGCACCATGAGCAGGTGAGATGTCGCGTCTGTGGGACCGGCGAAGTGGGTGTCCAGAATGGCGCCCTTGGGGGTCGAGAAAATTTCGCTGCGCTTTAGCCCTGTCTTTGTGGGGCGGACGAACATGAGGCGATCTGCGCTGTACTGCGCGTAGAGGAAGCCGTCGCGAAACTCCTGCATTTGATACAGGTAGTTTTCAAAGATGTCGTTGGAGGTGCCGTCGTCTTCGCAGCCGCTGAGCAAGGTCGCGCCCAGCAAGCCGATGAACATTAATGACAATATACGTCGATACATGTCGCGCTCCTTCAATGGGTCAACTCGTTGTTGAGGATAAAGCCCGTGACGGTTCGTGTGCTGCCGTCGCCCTGGTCGACAAAGGTCATGCGCCCCGCCGTGTGTTGCTGTGCGATGAAGATTTGATCGGTGGTCGCGGTGTAGCCCAAGGACGTGGGCAGCGAGCCCAGGTAGATGTTTTCGATGATGAAGGTCTGCAAGTCGATGGCGTCGACGCGGAAGACATTGCTGTCGGAGACGTTGAGGTAGGCGGTGTGGCCCTGGGGCGTGATGAGGAGCTGCTCCGGTTGGATGTCGAGCTGCTGGAACTTGGTTTGCAAGCCGGGCAGTTTCACCAAGGTGTAGGACCAGCGCATTTGGGACGGGTGAGAGGCCAGCGGGGTGTGGTGAACAAAGAGCGTCTCGCTGTCCGGGGCGGGTACGATGGCGCGGATGGCGCGGTTCAGCAGGCGCGACGTTTGCGCCCAACCCTTGGGGGTGCGCTGCAATATGGTGAGCATCTTGAGGTCGTCTTCGCTCTGCGAAACCGTGGTGTAGAGCGCGGCACCGCTGCTGTCGGGGAAGAGCACCGCGGCACCGCAGTTCAGTTCGCCCAAGGGGATCCACGTGAAGGGGTCGGTGGCGTCGTCGTCGGGCAGGGGCAGTTCGAACACCGCCACAATCTGATCGTGGCGCAGGGTGATGAGCCCAAAGGAGCCGTCCGGGGCAAGGTCGAGATCGGTGGGAGGCGACGAGAGGGCGTAGGTGCGCCGCGCATCGCTGCCGTCGAGCCAGGCCACCGTGATTTCGGGGACGTCATCGCGCCGCCCGATGGCCACAGTGCCGCTGGGATCGATGGCCATCTCCAGCAGCGTGGGATCGAGGAAGGGGTCTTCGAAGAGGCGCACGCTGTCCGGGATGAAGGGCTTATCGAGGCGCATTAGGTCGATGATTTCGATGCTGGTCTCGGTGATGACAAAGGCGCGATCGCCATCTTGGCTGTACACGATCTCGCGCGGTCGGACCCCCACAATGGTGTGGGCGACCAGCGGCGTCGCTTGGCGCAGGTCGAGGATGGAGATGTCTTGATTGGTTTGGGGCGCGGCCTTGGGGTCTTCGAAGAGGTCGTCCCAAAAGGCGATGACGAAGTCGCCGTTGGGCGAGGGCGCCAGGGCGTTGGTGTCCGCGCGCACCGAGACGGTTTCGTCGGAGATCTCGAAGTCGTCGGAGACCGAGACGATGGTGACCTCGTTGGAGTGGGTGGCCAGCACCGCCACGCGGCCCGCATTGCCCAGGGGCACCACATGGGTGGGGTTGAGGCCGGTCTCCACCATTTTGATGGAGAGGCTTTGCGTGTCGAGGATGACCAGGATGTCGCTCGCGCTGTCGGCGACGAAGACGTACTGGCCCGAGCTCACCGGGGTGCGGTAATCGGCGCGCTCTTCGACCTCGGGGGCGACGTCCCAAGGGTCGCTGGGGCTGTTCGGCGCTCCGACGCTGTTGTCTGAGTCCGGCGCCCAAGAGTTGTTGTTGTTGTCGTAGTTGTTGTCCATGCCGTTTGAGCTGGGGGGATAGCTCGAACTTGAGTCTTCTCCCATACCGTCTGCGGCGCAGGCGGGCAGCCACAACAGCAGTCCACATATCAATAGGCAATTGCGCCACAATTTGCGCAGCGACTTAGGGGTTGCGGGCATATTGGCTCCTTTGGTTTGGCCATGTAAGGGCGATGTAAATGCAATGTAATTGCATATTTTATGCCAATTTCGCGCAATCCCACAAGGAATGGATTTTCTTTGTGTATTCTGCGGAAGGCCGGTGCCGCCACCAGTGTTTCTGGCACAGTTTGTGTCACACACTGGCAGCAATGGCCGAAAAATTCACCTACCGGCCGCCTTTGATTACATTGGCTCCATGCGGCGACAATCCCTTTTCTATTTTATCACTTGGCGACATCGTTTGGGCTATCTCGCCTGTCTGTCGGTGATCTTCGCGTCGGTGTCCCAGGCCGCCTTCGCGTCGCCCGAAACGCACCGCGCCTCGCGGCTGAGCGATCGCGGGCGCCAGGCGGTGGGCATCTACGCGCCGGTGCCGCGGGTGCACAAAGCCCGGGGTGACAGCCTGGCGAAGTGGGTGCAGCGCATCGGTGCCAACGCCGTCGTCATCGACGTGAAAGACGACCGGGGCCGCGTCACGTTTTCGCGCGAACTCCCGGATGCCAAGGGGCCGCAGCACGGCATTAGCCCCCACATCGCCGACCTGGTGCAGTCCCTCAAGGCGCACGACATCTACGTCATCGCCCGCGTGGTTTGCTTCAAGGACCACCAGCTCGCGCGGCTTCGGCCCGACATTGCCATCATCGACCGGCGCACAAATACGCCCTGGCGCGATCGCACGGAGCTCGGCTGGGTGGATCCGCATTCCCAGGTCGCGCGCGACCACATCGTCCGCGTGGCGGTGGCGGCCCAGGAGATGGGCTTCGACGAGATCCAGCTCGACTACGTCCGCTTCCCCGTGGAGCGCGCTGCCGCCCATGCCGCCTATCCTCACCGCAAGGAGCGGACGCCCCGGCACATGGTCATCGCCCAGCTCTTGGCCGAGGTGGACAGCGCCCTCACCATCCCCCTCTCCATCGACGTGTTCGGCCTAACGGCTTACAACCCCGGCGACGCCGATGGCTTGGGCCAGTGGCTCGAATACCTGGCGCCCTACGTCGACGCCATCTCCCCCATGGTGTACCTGGCCAATTGGCCGGCCAAGTACTACGAGAAGCCCTCCCACGCCGCCACCTACCGGCTCATCGAAGGAGCGGTCCGCCGCACCGATGAACGCCTCGATCGCCAGGTCCTCGTCCGCCCGTTGCTGCAGGGCTTTCAGTGGCGCGCCGACCAATGGGGCCCGCGCTTTATCGACAACCAGATCGAAGCGGCCTTAGACGGCGGTGCCCACGGGTTTCTCTTTTGGAACCAGGGCGGCAGCTACCGGTTGCTCAGCACCGTGCTGCAACAGCGCGCCAAAAAGGCGTCCCCAGAAGCGTCTCCAGAAGCGTCTCCGGAAGCGTCTCCAGAAGCGTCCCCAGCAGCGGTCCCGGAAGCGTCCCCGGGCGAGCGCACAGCGCCGTAACCAACGCGACAAAAACGATAAACGATGGTGTTCAGTCTTCGGAGGTGCAGCGGCTGTGTCGCAGGGCGTCCGGGAGCGCGCCGATGTCGTGGCCCTCTTCGGCGGCGAAGGCCCACAAGCCGCAGAGGGGAACGGTGCGGCCCAAGGGAGTGACCTGGGTGTAGCGCGACAGGGCCGAGATGAAGGGCGCGTTGTCGCAAAATCCCCCGGAGAGGTAGAGGGCGTCGGGGCGTCCCGAGAAGTCGAAGCAGTTGCGCGCCAGCCCGTGGATGAAACGGCCGATGGCCCGGGGGATGTCCTCGCCGGCGGAGACCGCGTCCATGATGCGCTCCACGGCGTAGGTGCCGCAGGTCACCGGGGTCCAGCGGTCGTCGATGGCAACGGTGGCGAAGTCGATGTCGTAAAACTTGCCGAGCATCTCGATGGTGGCGCCGGTGGCGGCGGCGCAGCCCACGGACCAGTCGAGCTTGGTGGGAGCGCGGTCGCGGAAGGCCACCACCTTGGTGTCGCGGGAGCCCAGGTCGAGCACGGTGAAGTCCGCCGCATCGATGAGGGTGAGCGCGCCCTTAGACAAGGAGATGAGGTCGTTTTCGAAGCGCGCGGAGCGGCGCCTGGCCGTGTGACCGGTGCCGTAGGCGAAGTGCAGGTCGCGGGTGCTCATGGTGCGGGTGGGCACGATGCGCACGGCATCATCTCCCTGGCGAAAGGTTTTGCACCACGAGCTGCCGGCGTCGCCAAAGAACATTACAGGCTGCCTCCGGTGAGGCGGATGAAGGCTTCGATTTTGGCGCGGGTGGCGGCGTTCAGCGTGTCGTGGACATCGACGAACATGCCGCGGTGTTGGGCGGCCAACGAGCGGGCCAAGAGCGCCTTGGGACAAAAGCCCTGGGCAAAGAACACCGTGGGCAGCCCGTCGGGCACGTACATCTCGGCGTCGAGATCGGCGGGTTGTCCCAGCTCCACCACCCGGGTCCAGCCGAAGATGTGGGTGGTCTCCGGGAAGAGATCGAGCACCCCGATGGGATGCGGCGGCGTGCCCCAGAAGCCGTGGGTGGGCTGGCACTGGTGCTGCTGCGCGTGGGCGCGCTCCTCGTCGCTCAGCGGCTCGATGACGCTCTCCATGATGCGGACGGCGCGGTGTTTCACGCGGCCCAGGCTTTGGCAGAGCAGGGGTTCGCCGCGCACGGGTTCGCCGGTGTTTTCGCTGGCCAGGACCGGGACGTGGAGCGTGTCTTTGAGGAGCCGGGCGGCAAAGCGCGCCGCGTCGCACTTTTCGTCGCCGGTGGCGGCTGCGAGACACACGAGCTGCGGGCCCAGGCCCAGGGCGTTGTCGACGCAGTTGCGGATGATGTGGCAGTAGGCGTCGGGCAACACCGCGGTGCGCGGGGCGCCGTAGTCGACGTCGAGGTCGTAAAAGGGAACACCGGGATGGGCCGCAGCCACCCGCCGTAACAAGTGCTGTGGCGGCATGCCCCAAAAGCCGATGACCGGGGTGCCCGCCGCGCGCAGTTCCTCAAGCGAACGGCGTTCGAGCCGCATGGTCACCAAATATTTCACAGGATGTCTTTGACGCTGAGGGACATCTTAATGGCGCAGTGTTTGTCGCCGCACATCGAGCAATAGTCCGCGCGGATGTCCTCGGGGCGCACGTGGGATTCCTCGTGCATCATGCGGGCGCGCTGCGGATCTAATGAAAGCTCGAACATGCGGTCCCAGTCGAAGGCGGCGCGGGCCCGGGAGAGGGCGTCGTCGCGGTCGCGGGCACCGGGGCGGTGGCGGGCGACGTCGGCGGCGTGGGCGGCGATCTTGTAGGCGATGACCCCCTGGCGGACGTCTTCGAGGTTGGGCAGCCCCAGGTGTTCGCGCGGGGTGACGTAGCACAGCATGGACGCGCCGCTAAAGGCCCCCATGGTGGCGCCGATGGCCGAGGTGATGTGGTCGTAGCCCGGGGCGATGTCCGTGACGATGGGGCCCAAGATGTAAAAGGGCGCCTCATAACAGAGCTCGCGTTCCTTTTGCATGTTCATGGCGATCTGGTCGAAGGGCACGTGACCGGGGCCCTCCACCATCACCTGGACCTCGGCGTCGTGGCAGCGCTTGACCAGCTCTCCCAGGGTTTTGAGCTCGGCGAATTGGGCCTCGTCGCTGGCGTCGGCCAGGGCGCCGGGGCGGAGTCCGTCCCCCAGGCTCAGGGTGACGTCGTAGCGGCGGCAGATGTCGAGCAGGCGGTCGAAGGCCGTGTAGAGCGGGTTCTCTTTTTTGTGGTGGGCCATCCAGCGCGCCGTGAGGGCACCGCCGCGGCTCACGATGCCCGCCAAGCGCTTCAGGGCCAACGGCACGTGGTCGCGCAGGAGTCCGGCGTGCACCGTCATGAAGTCGACGCCGTCCTGGGCCTGCCGCTCGATGACGTCGAAGATCAAATCTTCGGTGAGGTCTTCGGGGCAGTCGACTTTTTCGATGGCCTCGTAGATGGGGACCGTGCCCAAGGGCGCCGGGCAGTTGGCCAGCAGCAGGGTGCGGGTCTCGCGGATGAGCGGGCCCACCGTGAGGTCCATGATGGCGTCGGAGCCCAGGCGCAAGGCCAGTTGCAGCTTGTCGAGCTCCTCGGACTCGGTGGAGCGCACCGGAGAGCCGCCGATGTTGGTGTTGATCTTACACGTCACCGCGTCGCCGATGCCCTGGGGGTCGAGGTTCAAGTGGCGGATGTTGGCGGGGATCACCAGGCGTCCCCGGGCCACCTCATCGCGGACCAGCTCCGGCGCGATGCGCTCGCGTTCGGCCACCCGGGCCATCTCTTCGGTAATCACGCCCTTTCGCGCGTAGTGCAGTTGCGTGACCACATCCCCGGTTCGATTCGCTACCCATTTTGTTCTCATAATCTGCGTGCCTCCTGTTGGCGCACTTATAGTCTACCGAAGCACTGCATTCAATGCCTTCGTTGCCACCGGGCGCATTCGCCCCTGCCCCTAGGCACCGGGCGTCCGGCGCGGTTAGCGGGCGTCGTCGATGTGGATGGAGAGGACGACGTCGTCCCGGATGAGGTTGTCGGGCATGCCGGGGTACACCACGCCGAAGTCCTTGCGGTTGATCACGAACTCCGCCGAGACCGTCACGCGGTTGGCGGGCAGCGCAATGGTGGCCGGAAAGGAGATGCTCTTGGTGACGCCGTGAAAGTCGAGGTTGCCCACGACGGTGTACACGTCTTTTTGGCCCTCCTGGCGCGCCACCGACAGGGACACAAAGCGGGCGGTGGGGTATTTTTCGACATCGAAGAAGTCCGCGGTGCGCAGGTGATCATCCAGGGCTTTCTCGTCGGTCTTCACCGAGCTCATGTCGATGGTGACGTCGATGTTGGCCGTGGTGGGATCGGTGCCGTGCCCCGTGACAACCCCCGACAGCTTTTCAAACTTGCCCTGGTGTTTCCCCGTCACCTTGGCGCCCTCGAATTCGAGCTTGGTGTTGCGCGGGCTGAGCGCCAGCCGCGACTCCGGGGCCGCGGATTGGGCCGGGGCTTTGGCGGCGAGGGCCGTGGTGTCGACATCGATTTGCGCGCGGGGTTTGTCGGTGACCGGGCTGTTGCAGGCCAGGGCAAAGACGGAGATGGCGGCGAATATCATATATTTTTGTGCGTTCATGTTGGCGCTCCTCATCAGCAGAAGTTGTGTGCGCCACATAGGGCGCAGTTGTTATTGCCCAGGCTAATGCCGCTTGTCGGGATTGCAATCCGGGGTGGTCAAAAATGCGCGGTGTCGCGCCCGGTGTCAGTGGGAGCGGACGCCAGGGGAGCCGGCGCAGCCGTGGTGGTTGCGGGTGACCAGCGACAGCAGCAGGGCCGCGGCGCTGCGCAGTGAGTCGTGCAGGCGCTGATCGCCGGAGATGTTGACCAGGGTGGGGCGGGACAGAAAGGGCAAGAGGGTGAGGCCGATGTTGGCCGGGAGGCGGCGGTTTTGGGCCAGGGCGGCGGTGACCGAGAGGCGCTCGCGCCACCGGGGGTGGGTGGCGATGGCCGCGAGGATGATGCTGGGCACCTTGGCGCGCGCCGCGATGCGGATCATGTCGGGTTCGGTGACCCGCGGGTTGTCGAGCAGGCGCCCCATCACCGCCGGGTGTGGATCGAACAGGGCCATCTCGATGTTGCGCCGCTGGGGTGTGGCGGCCAGGGCCTTGCGCTCGCCCAGCGTGAGGGTGCGCTCGCTGTTGTAGGCGGGCACCGAGAAGTGCTCGTCGTCTTCGTCGACGGTGGGGTTCACCAAGAAGGCGAGGGCCACTTCGTCTTGCCAGGCGGCGGCGGCTTCGCGGGTGTGGGTGCGGTGTTCGCTGCCCCAGCGTTCGAGCAAGACAGCGAAGAAGGCCGACTGCAGCGCCACGGTGTATTTTTTGCGCCGCATGAGCACGGCGCTGACCACGAGCTCTGAAAAGATGCACGCCGCGAGCTCGGGGGATGCTTGCTGGATGTATTCGGCAAAGACCGTCGTGCGGTGAAACCAGTCGCCGAGACCGATGAGGCGAGTGGACAGGGCGTCGACGGCGGACAGGTTCATTTGGCCACCGCCGCCACCGGGACGACCTCAACGGAGAAGCTCGGTTGGTAGTCGTCGGGCAGATCGTCGAAGACGAGTTGGAACAGCGTGCTGCTCTGGGCGGAGATCTGGCAGTCGTAGAGGACGCCGTCCACCAAGAAGAGGTCGCGCACCGATGCGGTTTTGCGGTTGCGCAGGGCGAGGTTGTCGTAGGCCCGGCCACAGGGCAGGCGGGTTTCGGCGCGGACTTTGCCGGCGGTGTCGCGCAGGCGTCCCCGCAGCAAAATGTGGGCGCGCGCGGTGGGGTTGTTGTTGTAGACATCGCCGGTCACGGACAGCAGGCTTTTGTTTTGGGCATCCACCACCACGGCGCTTTTGAGGACGAAGGCTTCGATGTTTTTCACCGCCTTGGGCAGGCTCTCCTTGGCCTCGCCCGAAAAGGCAAAGGCCACCTGGTCGGGCAAGTCGAGCGGCGACAAATTCCAGTCGTTGCGCCACGTCACGAAGATCAAGAAAATCATGACCAGGAGCAGCACCGCGAAGACGACTTTGCCAGCGCGCTGGTTGCCGGTGGCCTGGGGGGCGATCCCGTGGTGCAAGGTGTATTCGCCCAGGTCGAGCGGCGCTTCGTCCTCCCAAGAGGGGCGGGCACCTCCGCCAAACATATCGACGGATGAGCGCGGCGGCGCGGCTTGTGCGGCGGCTGGCGGCGTTTGTTGGGGCACCTGGGGGGCTTGCGCGGCGGGGGGCGGGGCCTGTTGAAATGCCTGGGGGGCTTGTGCGGCGGGGGGTGGCGCTTGTTGGGGCACCTGGGGGGCGCCGTTGGGGATGGGGGCGAACTCCTGAAAGGCCTCCTCGACGGGGTCGGCGTCTTGGGCGGGCGCGGGCGCGGGTGCGGGCGTCGCGGGCGGTGCGGCTTCGCGCAGGAAGGCGAACTCCGGCGGCAGGCTGTGATCGCTGGTGTACTCCACGTATCCCACGGGGGGTTGCGCGGAGTGACGGGCGACGGTGAACATTGTTTTGCACTTGGTACAGCGCATGCGCCGCGGTTTGTCGCCGACCACTTCGTCGGGGATGTTGTAGCCAGTTTCACAATTCGGGCATTTGATAATCATGAAGACATCCTTTTTTAATGTTTTACGCGGTTTGCGCAGCGCGAAATGAGCTGGTGGCGGCACCCGCAGGGCGACATTGTAGGCACAAAGGCCCGGCCTGAAAAGTGCTTTCCACGGAGCGGTGCGCGGCGGAAATTCTCTTCAATAAAGCGACACCACACCGCGCCGAGGTGGCTCTTTATTTACGGAAAGACATGGTTACTCATTTCATAGGAGGGCTTTGCCGCAATGACAGTTGATTTGCTATCCATCTTTGGTGCGGGGATTTTGACCTTTCTGACGCCCTGCGTCCTGCCGATTATCCCCATTTATCTCGCGGTGCTCACCGGCGGCGACATGGCGGGCCCCGGCGCGGGCAAACGCGGAAAGATCGCACTGCGCGCGGCGGTTTTCTCTTCGGGCTTCATCCTGGTGTTTACCCTGCTGGGGCTCGGCGCTTCATCGGTGGGGGCGTTTTTAATCGATCACCGGGCGATTCTGCAGGCGGTGGGCGCCGTCCTGGTGCTGTTGTTCGGCCTCAAGTTCCTCGGCGTTATCCGCGTGCCCTTCCTCGACCGCATCGTCAAACTCGACGACCAAAAAATGCAGACCCGCTTCGGCCTGGTCAACGCCTTTGTGATGGGCGTCGTCTTTGCCACGGGCTGGTCGCCGTGCGTGGGGCCCATCCTGGGCGCGGTCTTGACCTACACCGCCGCCTCCACCTCCGACCCGCTGACCGGCGTGGGGTACTTGGGCGCCTACGGCTTGGGCTTTGCCGTACCGTTAATGGTCACCGCCCTCTTTGCCGAGGTGGCGCTCAAGTGGATAGGGCGCCTCTCTGCCCACCTGCCGCGCATCGAAAAAGCCGTGGGCATCCTGCTGCTGGTGGTGGCGGGCAGCATGCTGTTCGACGCCTCTCACGAGATGTTGCACGCGTCCTCCTCTCCGGAAGACGGCGTGGCCTACGTCGACCCCAACGCCGACGGGCTGCCGGTGATGTACAAGTTCTACGCCGACGACTGCACGGTGTGCCACCGCGTTGAGCCGGTGGTGGAGTCCATCGTCGCCCAGTGCGACCAAAAGGGCGTCCGCGTGATCTCGGTCAACATCTCCGAACCCGAAAACAAACACTGGATATCGCGTTACCGCCTGGTGGGGGTGCCGACCTTCGTATTTGTCGACGAGGCGGGCCACGAGACCGCCCGCCTGTTGGGCGAACAAACCGAGCAGTCCCTCAAGCAGTCGCTGTCGGCCCTGCGCGGAACCCCCTGTCCCGGCATCGAGCTCATCGAGCAGTCGCAGCAGCAGGAGTGGTCCGCTGACGCCAAGGCCAACTGCGCCATTTGAAGCCCGCCCGCGCCATTTTGCGCCCCCCAAAACACCCCCAAGAAACGCCTCACGATATGTGGTTCTCGGCGCAACCCTTGGTTGACCGCTGGCCCGTCCTTTGCCATAGTCCACCACATTTCGACCCTCGCGTGAAAACGCCGCAATAAAGGAAGCGTGCGCTATGCTGAAAAACTTCCAGGCCGTGATCACCGGCTTGCTCGTGACCCTCTTTGCCGCCCTGGGCGTCGCCGATGTCACCATCGACTGGGGCGCCGAAATCAAAAACGACTTTCGCATCGATGTCAAAGAGGTGGACACGCCGGAAATCGGCTACAACCGCACGGATTTTGGCCTCAGCCTGAAGGCGGGGCTCGTGCCCAATCGCCTCAACTTCGTCGGACACATCAACCTGGTATGGCAGGGCTACCCCCGAGACACGGATTACCACGGATTGACCACGCGCCAGACCATCGCGCCGGTCAGCTTCGAGAGCAACTCGGCCTACATCGACATCCTCGATGTCTTGCCCTCGCTGGACATCCGCCTGGGGCGGCAAATCGTGCAGTGGGGCAGCGCCGACATGTTCAATCCCACCAACAACATCAACGCCCTCGACCTCAGCGACCCGCTGCTGTTCGGCAAGTACATCGCCAATCAAATGATTCGCATCGACTACAATCCGCGGGGTGGCAATCTCGTGTTGACGGCGATTTGGGTGCCGGTGTTTCAACCGTCGCAACTGCCGCCTTCGGGCTTGCTGCGCGTGGGCGACCCCACATCCGAGCTGCCCTTCAGCGATCCGCGCCACCGCCGAGACGCCGAAGCCCTGCGCAATATCTACCTGCGAAATCCCAACGCCTTCGATATCTACACGCCGGATTTGCACATCCAAATGCCCGAATTCACCCTGGCCAACTCCCAGGTGGGGCTGCGCGCCCAGTGGCTCATCGGCGACGTGGACGCCACCCTCAGTTATTACTACGGGCGCGACACAGTGCCGGTGTCCATTGAATCCAACTCCACCCGCGTGACCACCGGACGCTTCTTCGAGGGAACGCCCGTCATGGGCGTCGCCACCGACGTGGTGCTGCGCTACCCCAAGAAACACGTGCTCGGCTTCGACATCACCGGCCAAATCCCCTTCTTGGACGACATGGGCATTTGGTTCGAAGGCGCGCTGGTCTTCCCCGAGGCCACCTCGATGCGCTTCGACATTACGCCGGTGGTGCCGGGCGCGCGCGTCATTGAGGGCTACGTGGTCGATCCCACGCCCTTCTTCAAATTTACGGCGGGTGCAGATTACTCCATCAACAAGTACTTGTTCATCAACGGGCAGTTCATTCGCGGATTTCCCGACGAATTCGGCGCCCACGCCATCCACAACTACTGGATGGGCATGCTCGAAATCAAAATGCTCCAAGAGCGCTTGGCCCTGCGCAACGTGGTGTTGGGCGAGATTCCCCACAAGGACGATGATCTGAATCTCGATCAGGACGGCGACGGACGGGTCGAATCCTTTGCCACTGGCGCCACCAATGACGGCCGAATCTCCTCCATCGTATACTTTCCCGAGATTCAGTACCGCCCCTTGAGCGGCTTGGAGTTGTCGCTGGGCGCCTTCTTGAAATGGGGCCATCGCGAGTCGAAGTTCGCCATGCCCGCGGCGGGCTCCAGCACGGTCTTCTTTCGCGCCCGCGCCTCGTTTTAGCAGCGTCTGGCGCCGTCTGCGCGCACCTTAAATATCGGCAGGTTCAATGGGGGGTTCCGGCGTGCTCGGCAGGGGCAGCGGTGTGCGGTTGCGCACCTTGACCTTCTTGGGGGTCTCCAGGCTCTTCAAAAAACCGCGCAGCCGTTTGGGATCGGCGACAGGGGCTGGTTGGGCCTGTGGTGCGGGGGGAGGAGGGGTTGGGAGCGAATTACTTGGCGGGGGCGCTAGCTGTTTTTTTTTTGGCTACGGCTTTCTTTGCCGGTGCTTTTTTAGCGACAGCCTTTTTCACGGGTGCTTTTTTGGCTACGGCCTTTTTGGCAACAGCCTTTTTCGCGGGTGCTTTCTTGGCTACGGCCTTTTTGGCTACGGCCTTTTTGGCTACGGCCTTTTTAGCAACAGCTTTTTTGGCTACGGCTTTTTTGGCTACGGCTTTTTTGGCTACGGCCTTTTTAGCAACAGCTTTTTTGGCTACGGCCTTTTTGGCCACGGCCTTTTTGGCTACGGCTTTTTTGGCTACGGCCTTTTTAGCAACAGCTTTTTTGGCTACGGCCTTTTTGGCGACAGCCTTTTTCGCGGGTGCTTTTTTCGCGACAGCTTTCTTTGCCGGTGCTTTTTTGGCTACGGCTTTTTTGGCAACAGCTTTTTTCGCGGGTGCTTTTTTCGCGACAGCTTTTTTGGCTGCAGCTTTCTTTGCCGGCGCCTTTTTCGCGGCTGCTTTCTTGGTTGTGGCCATTGTGGAACCCTCCCTGTTGGCTGACTTTCTAAACTGATTATGGATGCAACTTTGTCCAGTGTCAAAAAAAAAAGTTAATTTAGATATAACTTAAGTTAAATTAAGCTCAAATTACCAATAAGTTTTGAAAATAACATTGGCATAGATTACAGATTTTCTCATTGTTTCCCGCATGTTATAGAGGGATTGTCCAAAGCAGAATCTTGGGCCAGGGTCTGGTGATTAATTTGTAAAAAATACCCCTACTACTGAAAAAAACATAAAAAATGCTCGAAGAAGACGCGTTCTGTGTGAGAATCCAGATTATACTGCACAAATGTCAGGTGATGTTTGCCGCGTTTCGGTCGGGGCGTATTAATGACAACGAATACATAGACTATCGCGGGTGAGTGTAGTAGTTTGTGCCCCACTGAACCGCCCGTTTTGAATGGAGAAGGCATGAGTGATACGCTGAACAACAATTCTTCCCCGTCGCCAAATGGCACCGCGTCCGAAGGCGAAAAAATGTATGGCGCCGATAAAATCACGGTGCTGCACGGCCTGGAGGCGGTTCGCAAACGCCCGGGCATGTACATCGGAAACGTAGAATCCCCCGAAGGCCTGCACCACATGGTGTGGGAGGCCGTGGACAACGCCATCGACGAGCACCTGGCCGGTCACTGCGACTTGATTCAGGTGGTGATTCACTACGATGGCAGCGTCTCCATCGAAGACGACGGCCGCGGCATTCCCACGGACATGCACGCCACCGAGCAAAAGGCCGCCGCCGAGGTCGTCATGACGGTGTTGCACGCCGGCGCAAAGTTCTCCGACGACTCCTACAAGTACTCGGGCGGGTTGCACGGGGTGGGCATCGCGGTGGTCAACGCGCTCTCCGAATACCTCCGGCTCGAAATCTGGCGCGACGGCAAGAGCTGGTATCAAGAGTATTCGCGCGGCCTCGCCACCACCGAATTCAAACAAATCGGGTCCACCACCAAGCGCGGCACCCGCATCACCTTCAAGCCCGATCCCGACGTCTTTCCCTCGCGCGACTTCTCCTTCGAGACCCTCTCGACGCGGCTGCGCGATCTCTCGTTTCTCAACGCGGGCGTGCGCATTCGCATCGTCGACGAGCGCGAAGCCGACAAACAGCACGATTATTACTACGAGGGCGGCATCCGCTCCTTTGTCAGCCACCTGAGCCGCAACAAAATCTCCATCCACGAAGAGCCCATCTTTTTCAGCGATGCCCGCGACGAAATCGTGGTGGACGTGGCCATGCAGTGGAACGACTCCTACCAAGAAAACATCTTTTGCTACACCAACGCCATTTTCAACCGCGACGGCGGCACGCACCTGACAGG
Organism: Myxococcales bacterium; assembly: GCA_012522445.1. Classification (GTDB taxonomy): domain Bacteria; phylum Myxococcota_A; class Polyangia; order JAAYKL01; family JAAYKL01; genus JAAYKL01. The sequence goes on from JAAYKL010000127.1 coordinate 17,996, forward strand.
CCTCAAGGGCGCCCTCACGCGCACGCTCAACGCTTGGGCCTTCGAAAACAAGCTCCTCAAAGAGAACCAAAGCGCGCTGTCGGGCGAGGATGTCCGCGAGGGCATCACCGCGGTGGTGTCCATCAAGCACCCGGACCCGGCCTTTAACAACCAGCCCAAGGAAAAACTGATCAACAACGAGGTCAAGGGCGTGGTGGAGAGCGTGGTCAACGAGTGGCTCGGGCGCTTCTTCGAGGAAAACCCCAAGGTGGCCCGCAGCATCTTGGAGCGCGCCATCATCGCCTCGCGCGCCAGAGAAGCCGCGCGCAAAGCCCGGGAAATGGTGACGCGAAAAGGGGTGCTGGAGGGGGCGGCCCTGCCCGGAAAGCTCGCCGATTGCCAGTCGCGCGACCCGGCCGAGTGCGAAATTTACATCGTCGAAGGTGACTCCGCCGGCGGCTCGGCCAAACAGGGACGCGAGCGCCGCAATCAGGCCATCCTGCCCCTGCGCGGCAAAATCCTCAACGTGGAGAAAGCCCGCCTCGACAAAATGATCGCCTCCGAGGCCATCACCAATTTGATCACGGCCTTGGGCACGGGCATCGGCGACGAGTCGTTCACCTACGAAAAACTGCGCTACCACAAAATCATCATCATGACCGACGCCGACGTCGACGGTGCGCACATCCGCACGTTGCTCCTCACCTTCTTCTTTCGCCACATGCGCGTCCTCATCGAAAAGGGCCACCTGTTCATCGCCCAGCCCCCGCTCTACCGACTGCGCCGGGGCAAGCGCGACGTGTACATCAAGGACGAATCCGCGTTCCTCGAGTTTCTCATCGCCGCCAGCCTCGACTCCGTGGCCCTGTTAAACGACGCGGGCCAACCGGTGTCCCCCGAGGTGACCGAAAACGCCATCCGCACCTCCATTGCCCGGCGGCAAATTCTCGATCGCATCGACCGCTTCAGCGACTCGCGTATCGCGGTGGCCTTCAGCGAAGAGGGCATCACACACACCGCGCTGCACGACGAGGCCCGCTGTCGCGAGGCAGTGGCGCCCCTCATGGCCGCGCTGCAGCTCCCCAAAGAGGCCATCGAAGTCATGGCCGACGACACCCACGGCGCGTTTAAGTTTCGCGTCAACCGCGGCACCAACGGCGCGACGCAGCTCATCGACTTCGACTTCTCCTTCTTCTCCTCCGCCGAATACCGCGACCTGCTGAAGAGCCGCGAGAAGAGCCGCGCCTGGGGTGAGATGCACTTGCAGTTGCGCGTGGGCGACACCGACGAAGCCCTGCAGAGCATCGACGAGCTGTGGCCGCTGGTCGATACCGTGGCGCGTCGCGGGCTCACCATCCAGCGCTACAAGGGCCTGGGCGAGATGAACCCCGAGCAACTCTGGGACACCACGATGAACCCCGAGACCCGCACCCTGCTCAAGGTCTCCCTCGAAGACATGGCCGAGGCCGACGAAATCTTCTCCATCCTCATGGGCGACCAAGTGGACTTGCGCCGCGACTTCATCGAATCCAACGCCCTGTCGGTGCGCAACCTCGACATCTAACCCCAACCCCCCAACCCCCAAAACCTAAGGAGACACCCCTTGAAATCGCGTGAATCCCTGTCGCGAGGCATCGTGGCAACGCTGGCCCTGGCCACGCTGTTGTCGGGCTTTGCCGGACTGGCTTACGAGGTGATCTGGTCGCGCATGCTGGTGCTGCCCCTGGGCAGCTCTGCCGATGCCGTCGCCATGGTGCTGTGTGCGTTCATGGCTGGCATGGCCCTGGGGTCTCGCGCCCTGGGCGCCCTCTCCGATCGCATCCACGCGCCGCTGCGCATCTACATCGGCGTCGAGGTGGTGCTGGCGCTCTACGCCGTGGCGCTGCCCTTTGTCATGCCCGTCCTCGAAAACGCGTCGGTGTTCGGCGGCACCTTCCGCACCGCCCCGGTGACCGCCTCTTTTCGCATGGCGACGACCTTTGCCCTGGTGGCCCTGCCCGCCTTTCTCATGGGGGGCACCATCCCGGTGCTGACGCGCATCCTGCATGCGTCGGGCACCAGCGCGGCCCGTGCGGTGGGGTTGTTTTACGGCCTCAACACCCTGGGTGGCGCCGTTGGCGCGGCCATCACCGGCTTCGTCGCCATCGCCCTCATCGGCAACCGCGCGGTGTCCTTCATCGCGGCCTCCTTCAGCGTGCTCGCCGCCCTGCTGGCCCTATCGGTGTACCGACGCGTCACCGCTGCGTCCGCGGACACCCCTGCTTCGCCCCCCAGCGCCAGCGCCGCAGCCAACGCCCACCACTACCGCGCCGGACTGCTCATCGCCGGTGTGGGCGGCTTTGTCATGCTGGGCCTCGAGCTGCTGTTTTCGCGCATGCTCACCTTTGTGTTCGGCCACGACACCTACGCCTTTGCGGTGTTGCTCGTCGTGGTGCTCGCCGGCATGGGCCTGGGCGGACTCCTGTTTCGCGCCACATCCCGCAGGCGCGTCCCCGTGCCCGCTGCCTTTTGGCTGGTGGCCTTGGGCGCCACAACGCTGCTCTCGTTTTGGCTCGCCTCGTGGCTCGTCGTCGCCAAGGGCCGCGACCCCTTCTTGCTCGGCACCCTGGGCACGCTCTCCAACTCCCTGTGGCTCGAGTTCATCCGCGAGCTCGCCTACACGCCCATCCTGGTGTTCTTGCCGGCGCTGGCCTCCGGGGCGTCGCTCTCCGCAGCTTGTGCCACCGTGGCCACGCACCCCCACAACAGCGGACGGCGCATCGGCAACGCCCTGCTCGTCAACGGACTGGCGGCGGCGGCGGGCACACTGTTCACCTCCCTGGTGCTGATCCCACGCCTGGGGCTGCAGCACACGGTGGTGGCCCTCTCCTTGCTGGCGGTCGCCGCGGGGCTGGCCAGCGCGCTCTGGATGCGCCAACCCCTGCGCCGCGCCAAGTCGATCCTCGCCCTGGCGGTGCTGGCGTTGGTTGCGCTCGTCGCCATGCCCGCGCAGTTGCCCAAGGCCCTGCTGCAAGAGGCCGTGGGCGAGCGGCACCAAGAAATTTTGTACTACGCCGAGGGGCGCACCGGCACGGTGTCGGTGACCGAAAATCGCATCAACGGCGAGCGCCAACTCTTCATGAACGCCGTCAACGAGGTGACCACGCGCCTGGTGCACGACCAAAGCTTCAAGCTGCTCGGACACCTGGGGCCCTTGTTGCACCCGCACCCCAAGTCGGGCCTCATGATCTGTTACGGCGCGGGCATCTCCGCGGGCGCGGCCCTGATGCACCCCTTCGACAAATTCGATGTGGTCGATCTCTCCGAAACCATCGCGGGCGCGTCGCACCTCTTTGTGCCGTGGAACAACGACGCCCTAGCCGATCCCCGGCTGCACCTGCACATCGAGGACGGCCGCCAGTTCTTGCTGCGCAACACCGAGAAGCGCGACGTCATCATGGTGGACTCCACGCATCCCAAGTCCGTCGATTCGTGGCTGCTCTACACGGTGCGCTTTTACGAGCTGGTGCGCGCGGCCCTCGCCGAGGACGGCATCTTCGTGCAATGGCTGCCCCTGCACGGCCTCTCCGAAACCGAGTTTCGCGTCATCGTCCGCACCTTCATCGAGGTGTTTCCCGACATGAGCTTGTGGCTCAACGTGGGCAACGAAACCTACGGCCAAGCCGCCTACGTCAAAATGGTGGGGGCGCGCCATCCGCTGCGCATCGACTACGCCGAGCTCAGCCTGCGCCTGCGAGAGCCGCGCATTTACAACGACTTGCAGCCCTACGGCATGGCGGATCCCATCGAGATCCTCGACACGTACATCTCGGATGCGCCCACCATCCGCGCCTTTGTCGGCGACCTGCCGCCCCAAACCGACAACCGCCCGTTCATCCCCTACATCACCGCCTACTCCGACGGACCGCGCATGGAGGCGCGCAACCTGCTGCCCATTCGCACTAGCGTGGTGCCGGTGCTCGACAACATGGGCGAGGGCGAGGCCGAGGTTGTGGCGGCGCTGACCCAGGCGTCCGAGGCCATGGGCTTTCTGATGGCCGACATGCTCGAAGCCGCCCACGAGGTGTTTCCCGCGGGGCAAAAGATTCGCCTGTACCAGCAGATGCACGCCCAGAGCCGCAAGTACTACCTGCAGTTGGCGGCCTGGTACAGCGACGACGCGTTCAAGCTCTTCGAATCGGCCAACTACCTGGGCAACCTGGGCTTCACCGAGGAGGCCCTCGAATACTACGACAAGGCCCTGGCACTGCGCGGCAATGACAACCGCTTTCACATCAACCGCAGCCTGGCCCTGCGCGACTTGGGGCGGCTCGACGACGCCATCTCGGCGCTGCAGTCGGCGGTGACCCGCGAGCCGAAAAACGCGCTGGCCCACTACAACCTGGGCATCTGCCTGATGGAGTCGGGCGATGCGCTGGCGGCCCTGGCCGAGTTCGATACGGCCCTGGCCCTGCGGGCGGGTTGGGTGGACGTGTGGATCTCCAAGGCCGACGCGCTCATTCGACTCGAGCGCTACGCGGCTGCCGAAGAGGTGTTGCGGCGCTTGGTGGGCCGGGCGGCGTGGCGATCCGAGGTGTGGGACATGCTGGGCGTGGTGGCGGGGAGCCGCAACGAGTGGGAGCGCGCCCGGCAGCACCATGCCACCGCCCTGTCGCGCGATCCCTATCGCGCCGATGCGCACTACAACATGGGGCTGGCCCTGATGCACCTGGGGCGCCTGCGCGAGTCGGCCGCGGCCTTCTTAACGGTGCTGCGACTCACCCCCGAAGACGCCGAGGCCGCTAACAACCTGGGGCTCGTCTTCGCCGGGGTGGGGGCCTACGACGAGGCCATCCGCCACCACTTAAAGGCCATTGAGCTGCGCCCGGATTACGCCGAGGCCGCCTACAATTTGGGACTGGCCTACCGCGCCAAGGGCGACGTTGAAACTGCCGAACGCGCGTTTCGCATGGCCTTGGATTTCGCGCCCGACCTCCAACCCGCCGCCGAGCGCCTCGCCGAGATTCGCACCCAGCGCGCCGCGCCCTTTGCGGCATCTCCCGACACCGACACGGGCACTGACACCGATGCGGGCACTGACACCGATGCGGGCACGAGCACCGATGCGGGCACTGACACTGGCATTAGCACTGCCGCTCCTGCACCCGACACCAACCCTTCATAATGACTTCCATGAGAAGGCACCTCAGGGGCAACTGAAAACGGCGGTTCATTTTGTTTGCCGTTCACGGCATTTTTCCTTCTTCGCGGTTATGTTGTCATCGTCCTTATGCTCCTGCGGCACCGG
>JAAYKL010000128.1 GCA_012522445.1 Myxococcales bacterium
CATCCGCGCCTCTGCCCGCATCTTAACCGCCACCACCCTTGAGGAGATTTTGTAGTCGCAAAATCCGCCCTAGGCGCAGTTCGATGCGAGGGAGAAAAAGTCAGTGCACATATGTGCACTGCGCAACTCATTGAAATCATTACATATTATTTTGCGCTTTGTGAAGATCGGCCAAATACTGTCCCGTCACGAGACAGATATTGTCCCGTTTTGGACGGCTATTTTGGGCCGGGTACCCGCAAGGCAGAGGCGACAATGCGAAACTGTATTTCGTCTTGGGTTGACCGCTTTGGCGCTTCGGCGCACACTCCTTCGAATGTTGCGCGGCGCACATCTCTTCATTACCGGCGGGGCGGGCTTTATCGGCTCGGCGCTGGTCGAGCGCTTTGCGACGGACAACCGCGTCACCGTTTTCGACACCGCCTTTCGCGACCCCCACCGGCACGCCGCCTGGACGACCCACCCCAACATTGCGCCGATCCACGGCGACATCCGCGACGCCGCGCAGGTGAAACAAGCCATGCGGGGCGCCACCCACGTCGTACACCTGGCCTCCATCGCCGGGGTGCGCGCCGTGCTCCAAGCCCCCCTCGACACCATGGAGATCACCCTCCAGGGCACCACCAATGTCCTGGACGCCGCCGCCGCCCTGCCGGGCCTCTCGCGCCTGGTGTACCTCTCCACCTCCGAGGTCTTCGGCGCCGTGGCCGACGACGTGCGCGAAACCGACGACACCCGCCTGGGGCCTGCGGGCGAACCGCGCTGGGCCTACGCCGCCGCCAAGCTCGCCGCCGAACACCTGTGCCAGATGACCCGCCACACGCGCGGCCTCCCCCTGGTCATCCTGCGGCCCTTCAACATCTTCGGCCCCGGACAGTGGAGCGGTGGCGCCATCCACCAGTTCATCGACGACGCCCTCGCCGGCCGCCCCTTGTGCGTCCACAACGACGGCACCCAAGTGCGCGCCTGGTGCCACATCGACGACTTTGTCGCCGGCCTGGCCCTGGCCCTGCAGCACCCCGACGCCCCGGGCCGCATCTTCCACATCGGCAACCCGGACAACGCCATCTCGGTGCGCGACCTGGCCCACCGCATCGCCGACCTGTGCCAACCAGCGCCCCCGGTGCGCCACGCGCGACGCGACGCCGCCGATGTCCAACACCGCATCCCCAACATCTCGCTGGCCGCGCGCGTGCTGGGCTTCGCCCCGGCGGTCTCCCTCGACGACGGTCTGCGCCGCACCCTGGACGCCGTCCGCGCCCGCCGAGACGACACCCGCGCCGACGACGCACCCCCACACCACCCGCCCGCCTCGCCAAGGAGCCTGCCATTTTAGGAACCGTCGAAAAACTGGTGGCGCGCCTGATCTCCGACGCGGAACCCGAGCGAGAGGCCGCCTTCGAGGCCCTGGAGACGCGCCCCCCCGAAGAGGTGCTGCCCGTGCTGTGCCGCACCCTCTTAACCGACCTCTCCAGCGAGGCGATGGTCACCTGCATGGACCTCATCGAACACCTCGGGGGCTCCGTTTCGCTAGAGGACATCCGCACCGACGGCTGGCTGGAGCGCCTGGGCGCGCAGATCGCCAGCTTCGACGCCGTCACCGGGATCATCGGCCGCCGCTACCTGGCCTACGCCATCATCTTGGGGGTGCACATCCGCACCTTGACGCGCGACCCGAGCACCCCGGCCAACACGATGGTGGAGTTCTCCACCGGCGACAACCTCCAGCAGGTGCTGCCCATCGGCGAGTTCCGCGCGCAGCTCGTCCGGGCCATGCTGCAGATCCCCGAGGCCGTCCCGACGTCGCTCTCGCTGCCCTTGACCCACGAGTCCGCCGCGGCGCTGCTGGGGCACATCTCCTTGCTGCTGGCGCCCCTCTTCGACTTCTCGGTGCGCTTCGTCGCCGTCTATCCCTCGGAGGGCACCCTGGACGGCGTGGTGGGCATCCTCACGACCACGGGCTTCAACCACCTGCCGATCACCGCCTTTCGCGAGGCCGTCCGCATCAAGCTCGCCCGGGACGAGGCCGGCACCCGCGAAGACCCATTTCGCCTCGACCTCAGCGCCATTGACGGGGCGCGACAAGCCCGAGACGACGGCCAACCCGCCCGGGTCATCTCCCTGCTCGAGACCTGGCCAGGGCTGCTCGCCACCCTGCTCAAGACCCCCACGGCGCGGCAGCTCACCGAGCACCAGCGCCACATCATCGCCGAGGGGCTGCTCATGCTGGGCGACGCCTTCCACACCCTGGAGCGCGACACCTGGGCCGAAGAGCTCTACCGCCTGGGCCTCCAGTACACCCGGGGCATCGACGCCTCGGCGCCGCTCTTCCTCCACCTGGGGCGGCTGCTCCTGCGCCAAGACCGCCCCGGCGAGGCCATCGCCTTCTTTCGCCGCGCCATCGCGCTCAACGAACGCCCCCTCGAGGCCAAGGCCCTGTTGGCGCGCTGCTTGCTGCGGCGGAACAAGCTCGTCGGTGCGGCGCTGCTGCTGCGCGAGCTGCGCGACCAAGGCTACCCCCAAAGCGACATCGGCGAAGACATCCGCACCGCCCAGAGGCTGCTCGCCGACGCCCAGCTCAAGTGGCCCACGCTGTAAAGCCCCGCGCTAAGGCGATTTCACCGCTTATTTTTTGGTTGTTTTTGACGCGTCGCTTGCGGCCTGTAGCTGGCGCAGGAGGCGCCGAAAGTTGCTGCGGTTGAGGCCGGCCAACTCCGCGGCGCGGCTGACATTTCCCTGGGTGCGCGCCAAGAGGGCCTGGGTGTAGGCCTGGGCGAACTGGGTCGTCGCCGCCTGCTTGGCCTGGGCAAAGGGCCGCTCGAAGAGGGGGGCGTAAAACAGCGCGGTACGCACCGCTGCCGACTGTGGGTGTCCGGCGGGCGGGCACAGGGCCGCAGGCAGGTCGCGCAGTTGGATCTCCGGGTCGCGGGTCACCACCACCGCGCGCTCAATGGCGTTTTCGAGCTCGCGCACATTGCCCGGCCAGTCGTAGCGCTGCAGCGCCGCTAGGGCCTCCGCCGAGAACCCCGTCACCGGGTGCGCCGCCCGGGTCGCGTACCGGGTTAAGAAGTGGCGGGCCAGCAGCGGGATGTCGGACTTGCGCTCCCGCAGCGCCGGCAAGAAGAGGGGCACGACGTTGAGGCGGTAAAACAGATCTTCGCGGAAGCGCCCCGTCCGCATGGCGTCCTGCAGATCCATGTGGGTGGCGGCGATGACCCGCACGTCGACGCGGGTGGTCTCGGTGGCGCCGATGCGCTTGATTTCGCCATCCTGTAGGGCCCGCAGCAGCTTCACCTGCACCCGGAGCGAGAGGTCGCCGATCTCGTCGAGCAGGAGGGTGCCCTGGTGGGCGGCTTCGAAGAGGCCCTTGCGGTGCTCCCTGGCCCCGGTGAAGGCGCCGCGCACGTAGCCGAAGAGCTCGGCCTCCACCAGGGTCTCGGGGATGGCCGCGCAGTTCACCGGCACAAAGGGGTGCTCGGACCGGGGGCTGCGGCGGTGAATGGCCCGCGCCACGAGCTCCTTGCCCGTGCCCGACTCTCCCTGGATGACCACGGTCGCCGCGGAGCGCGCCAAGGCGTCGATGAAGCGGTACAGGGACCGCATGGGCGCCGCGTTGCCGATGATGTCGGCGTCGCTTTCGCGCTCGCGTTCGCGCAGCAACTGCTCGAGGTGGCGGGAGCGGGTGAGCAGGCGGTGGTGCTCGGCGGCCTTTTGGATGGCCAGGGCCAGGGCGTCGGGGGAGGGGAAGGGCTTGGTGAGGAAGTCGTGGGCGCCGTTTTTTACCGCGGTCACCGCGACGTCGATGTCGGCGAAGGCGGTCATCATCACCACTTGTACCGCTAGGTTGGCCTCGCGGATGGTCCGCAGCAGGTCGAGGCCGGACACCCCGGGCATCACCACGTCGAGCAGCACCACCTCGATGGTGTCGTCGCGCTTTAAGGCGATGAGGGCCTCGGCGGCGGAGGCGGCGGCGGTGACGGAGAAGCCCCGGGGCTGCAGGATGCGGGTGACGCTGCGCACCGAAGCCGGATCGTCGTCGACCACCAGGACCGACACCGTTGGGTGCGGGGGTTCGGCCGACACAGCGCTGGGATCCGGCGCGCGCGTCATGGGTCAGTACAGCTCGTAGTGGAGCAGGCGGCACTCCAGGGGGCCGTTCCACACGGCGTCGCGGCGGTAGGTTTTGAGCCCGATGCGCCCGCCCAGGAATTTGGAGCTGGTGAGCACGTGGGCGCTCATGCCCTGGCACTTGTGCTTGAAGGTGCTGCCCAGCGTCTCGTAGAGCGGGATTAGCTCCTCGATGTCGCCGATGCGCTCTCCGTAAGGCGGATTGGTGACAATCATGCCCTCGGAGAAGGTGCCCATCTCGGCCAGGGGTTGTCGCTTCAGCCGCACGATGTCGTCGACGCCGGCCCCGGCGAGCCCAGTGGCAGCGGCGCGAACCGCACCCTCGGAGATGTCGTAACCGATGATGGGGCAGCCCTCGGGCTCGATGATTTGCGCGCGGGCGTCGCCCTGGATGTTGGCCCAGAGGCGCGCGTCGTAGGTGGGGTGCCGCGTGAAGGCGAAGCGGCGGCCGAGCAGCCCCGGCGGGATGTTTTTCGCCATCATCGCCGCCTCGATGAGCAGGGTGCCCGAACCGCACAGGGGGTCTACGAGGGGCTGGGTGCCGTCGTAGCCCGAGAGGCGCAGCAGGGCCGCGGCGAGGTTCTCTTTGAGGGGGGCCGGACCCGCGTGACGCCCGCGGTAACCGCGCTGGTGGAGGCGGTCGCCGGAGGTGTCCCAGCTCAGGGTGCAGGTGTCGCCGGAGATGCGCGCGTTGAGCGCTAGGTCGGGGTTCTCGAGGTCGACGTCGGGGCGGGGTTTGCCCTGGTCGCGGAACCAATCCACCACGCCGTCCTTCACCACCCGGGAGGTGAACTGCGTGTGTACGAGGTTGGCGTTGGTGCCCACGGTGTCCACCGCCAGCGTCATGGGGAGCGCCAGGTGATCGCCCCAGGGCAGGGCCCGCACGCCCTCGTAGAGCTGGGTGCGATCGGCGGCGGGGAAGGTGGCGATGTGCCACAAGACGCGGTGGGCGCAGCGCAGGTGCAAGTTGGCCTGGTACAGGGTTTCGAGGGAGCCCTTGAAGTCGACCCCGCGGTTGGCCGCCTGTACTTCAGAGGCCCCCAGCGCGACCAGCTCTTCGGCCAGGGTGGCCTCCAGGCCTTTAAAGGTTGGCGCAAAGAACACAAAGGGGTGCTGGGGCGCAGGGCGTTGGCGGCGGTGTATGGTATTGGTGTTTCGCATCGTTTTGGCCGGACTCATTTGGCGACGATGAGCTCGATGTCATCGACCCAGAAAGGGGCGCTCGTCGTGTCGGAGTTCGCGCGGATGAGCACGCTGGTTTGCCCGTCGACCGAGTTGAACTTGGCGATGGGGATGTGGACTTGGCGCCAGGTGTCGAGTTGCCAGGGCGCGTTTTTAAAGGTGTAGGAGTCGTCGACTGTCGCCTCGTCGCTGTTGGCGGCGCCGCGCATCTGCACGCGAAAGATCACCCCGGGGGCCGCGGACATGACGCGCATCCGCAGGTGGGTGTAGTCCGACGGGTTGAAGGCCTGTGGCGAGGTGAAGACCACCGCGTCCCACACGCCGTCGGCAAACTGGATGTAGGCGCTCTTGGTGCCGCCCTCCGTGGCGTTTTGGCGGGTGTCGGCGAAGGTTTTGTTTCCCTCTCCGGCGTTCCAGGCGCTGGGGGTCCAGGCGGTGTCGTCGCCGTTGTAGACGAGGTGTACCTGGGCGGCCTCGACCGCGGTCGGACCCGGGGTGGGGAAGGGCGGCAGGATGCACGCGTCCTGGCAGCCGATGGGCGCGTCGTGGATGACGAAGTTGTCGAACATGATGTGCTCGTCCTTGGACGGTGCCCACCCGGCGTCGCCGCCGCCGTAAAACGTGGAGAAGTAAAAGCCGTCGATGGCGAAGTCGTTGGTGTAGCGAAAGCGCACCCCGGTGACATCGAGGGCCAGCTCGCCGTCGAACCACGAGCGGACAATGCCGTCGCGCTTTGCCGCGGCCTCGCCCACGCCGTCCACGGTGTTCATCTTGATGTAGGTCTCGACGCAGTGCCACTTGCCCGGCACGAAGAACCGCGAGCTGCCGCTGGCGTTCCAGTCGAGGTCGTCGGCGTACTCCCCCGCTTGATCCGGGTAATACAGGTACTGGACGACGCGCCCGTTGTCGCGCCACATGAGCCGCGCGCTCCAGCCGTCTAGGCCGTTGGGCTTGTTGCCGCCGGTGTTGCCGTCGCCGCCGAAGAAGCCGGGCAGCTTGCCGCCGCGCACGAAGTCGATGTTCTCGTCGAACTTCACGTAGTAGCGGGAGTAGAGCTCGTCGGAGGAGGGGATGGGCGCGTTGAGGTTGGCGAAGTTCATGCGGTATTGGGCGCCGCCGGGGCTCGAGAACGAACCCGCCGGATAGGTAACGCGCGCCGCGTAATCGCCGAAGAGCACGCCGTTGGAGACGATGTCTTGGTTTTCGTCGGCCTTCCACTCGAGGCCCCACTCTTCGTCCCAGTTGGCGGGGCCTAGCTCGTAGCCCGAGAACCACAAGAAGCCCTCTTCGCTGGCCAGGGGTGTGGCCGCGCAGTCGCCCGGGGTGACGCTGGTGTCGTTTGGCGTGACGCTGGTGTCGCCCGGGATGACGCTGGTGTCGCCCGGGATGACGTTGGTGTCGCCCGGGGTAACGCTGGTGTCGCCCGGGGAGCGGTCGGTGTCGAGGCCATTGGGTGCCGTGTCGTTTTTGTCGCTGCCGCAACCCACGGGGACGAGGGCGAGCAGCGCGGCGCACAAGAAAATGTGCCCCAGGGTGGTGGTGGTATTCATGGGAACTCCTCTTACGGTTGTGGCACCGCGACTGGCGGTGTTGGAGACGGGGATGGCGCCGCAGCCGGGGCCTCGGGGGCCGCGTGTGGCGCAGGGGCCGCGGGGGGTGCCGCGCTCAACAGCAGCCAGATGACCACGCCGAGCAGGGCGGCGATGAGCACCAGCAAGCCGATGACCAGGCCCTTGCCCGGACTGGCGGCGGGGCGTGCGGCGGGCACATTTGTTGGGTTTGGGGCCGCAGCGGGTACCGAAGGCGCGCTGGCATGGCCCGAAGCGGCGGGGGGCGTCGCGTTCGTTGTGGACGCGCTGGTAGATGCGCCCGCATTGGCCAAGAAGGCCTCGAGGGCTTGGGCGAACTCCGCTGCTGATGCGTAGCGATCTTCGCGCTTTTTTTCGATGGCGCGGCCGATGATGAGCTCGAGCTCGTTGGGGATGCCGAGCTCCGGGCGCACCTGCGACATGGTCATGGGCGGCGTCTTGATGTGGTGGGCGATGTACTCCATGGGCTTGCTCTGCGGAAAGGGCAGCTTGGCCGTGAGCAGCTCGAAAAAGATAATGCCCAGGGAGTAGATGTCGGAGCGCGCGTCCAGGGTTTCGCCGCGGGCCTGCTCCGGGGACATGAACTCCGGCGTGCCAAAGACCATGCCCTCGCGGGTGAGCACCATGGAGCCGGGGCGCAGTTTGTCCTCTTTGATTTTGGCCAGCCCGAAGTCGAGCACCTTGGGGGTGTCGGCGATGCCGCCCTGGGTGGTGAGGAAGATGTTTTCGGGCTTGAGGTCGCGGTGTACCACGCCCACGCCGTGGGCCTCTTCGAGGGCGGAGAGCACCTGCACCATGATGCGGGCCGCGCGGTGGGGCGCCATGGGGCCGTCCCGGCGGGTCAGGCGGGCGAGGTCGTCGCCTTCGAGGTATTCCATCGCGATGTAGAGCTGGCCGGTGTCCTCGAGCTGGCCGTAGAGAAAGACGCGGATGGTGTTGGGGTGGGTCAGGCGGCTCATGGCCCGCGCCTCGCGGCGAAATCGCGACAGAATATCGGGGCGCGACGCGAGCTTTTGGTGGAGGATTTTGATGGCCACCAGGCGGTCCATGGCGGGCTGGGCGGCCTTGTACACCTCGCCCATGCCCCCGCGTCCGATGCGCTCCAAAATGCGGAACTGCCCGAGTATTTCTTTTCCAATTAAATCTTCTGTCATAGAAAGTCTTATATCGATTCCATTTATGCGGGGCAACCGAACGGCGGACTTATTTGTATTTTCAACGCGTTATTTGGTAAGGAAAATAACATGAACAAAAAACTTTCGTTATCGCTGTTGCCCTGGTTGCTCCTGAGCCTCGTCTCCTGCGGAAAACCCGCCGCCGATGCCCCGCCGGCCTCCGCGCCCGCGCCCCAGGCCGCCAAACCCGAGCTGCCCGCGCCCACCGCCGACACCGCCGACACCGCCGCAGCCCCAACCGCCACCGAACCCGCCGCGCAAACCCGCCGCGGCACCGGCACCCTCGAAGAAGGCGGCGCCGTCGACATCGAGCTGGTCCTCCACGCCGACCACCGGATCTCCGGGCACCTGCGGGGCAGCGGATTGCAGCTCGGCATCTCCGGCATCCGCGACGGCGACCTGCTGCGCTGCTGGCTCGCCCCGACCGACGACAGCACCTGGCGCGGCACCCTCATGGGACGCGGCGACGACACCTTCTCGGGCACCTTCACCCTGTCGGACTCCGGCGGTGCCGCCACACACAAAGGGCAGTGGACCGCGCCGTAACTCCCCGGCGCCAGGAGGAACCCCAGCATGGCAACCCAACGCCCCGAACCCATCGCCCGCGGCAACTTTGCCAAAACGCCCTTCGCCCACATCCTCGTCTACCTCATGAACCGCCGCCTCACCGGCACCCTCACCATCGAAGAGGGCACCGACGCCATCGACATCTACTTCCGCGACGGCATGCCCACCAAGGCCCGCACCTCCAAGTCCGGCCACGAGCTGGGGCAGGTGCTGCGCGACATGGGCGTCATCAACCAGGAGCAGCTCCTCACCGTCCAGCGCCAGATGGCCACCCGCGGCGGGCTCCAGGGGCAGCTCTTCATCGAGAACGGCTTCCTGCACGCCCAAGATCTGGTGGCGGCCATCACCCGCCAAATGATCCGCAAAATCTGCGACGCCTTTGCCATGCCCAACGGCCACTACGCCTTCTACGACAAAACCAACCTGCTGGTGGCCTTTGGCCCCGCCGAGACCATCCCCCTCGACACCCTGGCCCTGCTGGCCGAAGGCGTGAGCGCCCACGCGGCCACCCTCGACCTCGACCCGGTGCTCCACACCCTCAAAGACCGCCTGCTCTACCTCGACGACCCGGGCATCCTCAGGCGCTTCCAGCTCACCAAGGAGATGCGCATTCTCAGCCGCCACCTCCTCGAAAAGCCCGTCCGCTACGACCACCTGTGCGCCGACAGCCGCTTCGATCCCCAACGGCTGCGCGCCATGCTCTACGTCTTCGCCATCACCCGGGTGCTCCAAACCGCCGACCTCGAAAAGGAGGACTCCGGCGAAATCCACCTGTCGTCCCAGCGCTTCGAGTCCATCGCGCCGCCCCCGGCCGCCCCGGCGGAGTACTCCCCGGAGGTAGCCGCCCTGCGCGACGAGATCCAAACCAAGGCCGCCAAAATTCCCACGCAAAACTACTACGAGATGCTCGATATTTCGCACAGCGCCACCGCCGAAGACGCCCGCAAAGCCTTCTTCAAAGCGGCGCGCACATACCACCCCGACAAGGCCGCCAAACCCGAGCTCATCGACCTGCGCGACACCCTGGCCTTTGTCTTCACCAACCTCTCCGAGGCCCACAGCACCATCATCGACCCCGACGCCCGCGAGGAGTACGACCGCGCCATCGCCACGGGCGAACAGCGCCGCTCGACGGCCCCCGGCGCCCCCACCGACGATCCAGCCGGCGCCCCCAAAAACGAAGAGCAAGAAGTGCGCGACGCCCTGGAGGCCGAGACATCGTTTCAAAAAGGCCTGGTGCTCATGCGCCGCGAGCAATACGAAAAAGCCTGGGACTTCATTGAGACCGCCTACCGGCTGCGCCCCAAAGAGCCCGAGTACATCTCGGCCATCGCCCACCTGCGCATCATCTTTCGCAAGGAGCCCGTGGCCAAGCACCTGCCGGAGATGCGCGACGCCGCCCAGGCCGCACCCCGCTCCGAGCGCGTCCGCCTCTTCCTGGCCCTGGCCCTCAAGCGCGACAACAAAATGAACGAAGCCCGCGATCACTTCGAGGCCGTGGTCGACATCAACCCCCACAACATCGAGGCCGCGCGCGAGCTGCGGCTCATGAAGATGCGGCGCAACACCGACCCGCCCAAGGGCATCCTGTCGCGCCTGTTCACCAAGAATTAGGAGCCCCATGCGGACCATCTGTAACGACCAGGGACAAATCGCCGAAACCTTTGCCGACGGCACGGCGCTCGTGGTGGTGTCCCGCGGCGAAGCCTGTAGCCAGTGTGCGGCCCGCGGTGCCTGCGGTGCCTTTGGCGGACGTCACCAGCGCGTGGAGCTGCGCCTGCCCAACCGCGTGGGCGCCAGGCCCGGCGACACCGTGCGCGTCACCATGTCCGAGGCCGCCCTCATCGGCATCTCGGCGGTGTTCTACCTCGTGCCCGCTTCCGCTCTGCTCGTGGGCGCCCTGCTGGGACACCTGCTCTGGACCGGCACCACCCACCCCGACCTCACCGTGGCCGCAGGTGCGGGCATCGGCTTGCTGGTGGGGTTCCTCGTGGCCCAACGCCTCTCGCGCCTCGCCGAAAAAAAGAAGCGCCTCATCCCCACACTCGAATCCGTGGTCACCTTCGCCGATTCCAACATCACCAAGCCCACCCCATGAGCAACGCCAACAACGCCCCGGCGGCCCCCGCAAAATTCGGCGCTTTCAAAGGCGTCTTCCTCCCGTCGCTCCTCACCATCTTGGGCGCCATCATGTACCTGCGCTTCGGCTGGGTGGTGGGGCACGCCGGACTCTTCGGCACCCTGGCCATCGTCTTGTTGGCCCACCTGGTTTCCTACACCACGGGCCTCTCGATTTGCTCCATCGCCACCAACCGCACGGTCAAGGCCGGCGGCGTCTACTACATGATTTCCCGCAGCCTGGGACTCCCCATCGGCGCGGCCCTCGGCATCACGCTCTTTTTCGCCATGAGCTTTTCCATTAGCCTCTATGTCTTGGGCTTCACCGAATCCTTTCTCAGCGTGCTGGGCGTCTACGAGCCAACGATTTTCCAAATTCGCCTGGTGGGCACCATTACCTGCACGCTCCTAACCGCCCTCACCTTCATCTCCACCGACTTGGCCCTCAAGGTGCAATTCGTCGTCCTGGCGGCCATCATCCTGTCGCTGCTTTCGCTGTTCACCGGACACTCCGACACGCCGCCCGCCTCCGGCATGTCCCACCTCTGGTTCCAACGCGACAGCGCCTCCTTCGAAACGGTCTTCGCGGTCTTCTTTCCGGCGGTCACCGGCTTCACCGCTGGCGTGGCCATGTCCGGCGATCTCAAAGACCCGCGCCGCGCCATCCCCCGGGGCACCATCGCCGCCATCACCGCAGGCCTGGCCATCTACATCGCCATTTCCATTTTCTTCGCCCACACCGTCGATGCCGAAGTGCTGCGCAGCGACTACATGGTCTGGACCCGCGTGGCCCGCTTCGCTCCCCTGGTCATCGCCGGCATCTTCGCCGCCACCCTTTCCTCGGCCATCGGCAGCCTGCTGGGCGCTCCTCGCTACCTGCAAGCCCTGGCCCAGGACGGCGTGGTGCCCCGCTTCCTCGGCAAGGGCTACGGTCCCTCCAACGAGCCCCGCATCGGCATTATCGCCGCCTTCATCGTCGCCCAGTGCGGCATCATGGTGGGCGAGCTCGACTTCATCGCGCGCATCGTCACGATGTTTTTTCTGACGAGCTACGGCTTTTTGTGCTTGGCGTCGGGCATCCAAACTTGGTCTGGCATCTCCAGTTTCCGTCCCGATTTCCGCACCCCGGCATGGATCAGCTTCTCCGGCGCGGCCATCTGTGCGGCGCTCATGTTCAAGCTCGACACCGTCGCCATGATCAGCGCCTCCATCATCGTCTTCGCCATCTTCTTCGCCATCAAGCGCAAGGAGATGGTCAGCGATTACTCCAGCGTCTGGGGCGGCTTCTGGTCCACCGTGGTGCACAAGGGCGTGCTGCTGCTGCACCAGTCTCCGGTGAGCGCCCAAAGCTGGCGTCCCCACGTGCTCATCTTCGCCGGCGAGCCCCACCAATGGGAGAACTCCATCCGCTTCACGCGCTCGCTAATGGAGGGCCGCGGCCTCGCCACCTGCATCCGCATCGTCGAGGGCAACCTGCTCGAGCGCCACGCCGAGGTGGCCCAACTGGACCGCGAAACCCAAGAGAGCCTGCGCACCCTCTTCCCCGACATGCTGGCCCGGGTGGTGGTCGAGGAAAACGTCTACGACGGCATGCGAAACGCGGCGCAGCTCTACGGCATCCCGGGCATGACCCCCAACACGCTGCTGCTGGGCTGGGGCCACCACACCAGCGACAAGGCCGCCTTCACCGCCCTCATCCGCGACTTGCTGGTGCTCGACCACAACCTGCTGCTGCTCTCCCACGACTGGCAGCGCGACTTCGGCGAGCGCAGCACCATCGACATCTGGTGGGGCGGCACCGACCGCAACGGCCCCCTGATGCTGCTCATCGCCTACTACCTCAAGACCAGCGAGGCCTGGTTTCGCGCCAACATCCGCGTCCACGTCATCGTCTCCAGCGACGCCGCACAACAGCGCCGCGACCGCCTCGACCACATGCTCGCCTCGGCGCGGGTCAACGCCACGGCCCACATGGTGGTCAAGCAACCCGACCAAAGCATCCCCGACACCATCGCCCAAACCTCCGCGAACGCCGACCTCACCATCTTGGGGCTGGCCCCGCCCGGCGACGGCGAGGGCGAAGACTTTGTCCACCGCGTCAACGGCTTGATCGGCCGCCTGGGCACGGTGCTCCTGGTGCGGGCCTCGGCGCAGTTCGACGGCGAGGAAGTGCTCTTCGACAAGTAGCCGCCCCAAAAAAACACCTTCTGTCCACAAAACGACTGGATATTTGCGCGCCGCTTGCTACAACGCCCCCAAACCTTAGCGGGGCCTGCTGCTACCCCGCCGCGACCCTGGGTGGCCGCCCTTGCCGCCGGAGGCAACCACATGACATCCCGCCCGCGCATCGCCGCTGTGCTCCTCACCGAGAGCTGTGATCCCAACTGCCGCATCGCCGGCCTCCCCGTCGACGAACGCCTCATGCTCGCCCTCCACCACGGCGGCATCCAGCAGGTGGTCTTTCTCGGCGGTGGCCGCGTGCCCCACAGCCAGCGCGCGCCCCTCACAATCCTCGACCCCGCCGACGTCGACCTCGCGCCCGGCGACACGTTTGTCCTGCTGCCCGCCGACCTCGTCTTCGATCGGGGCCTGCTGGCCAAGGACCCCCGCGACATCCCCAAGGCCGCAGCCCTGCGCGTCCTGCCCGCCGCCCGCTGGTCCGATGTCCGCGACCGCCCGGACAAATGGCTCCGCACCTTGGGACCCGGTCACGTCCCCCATCCCCAGCGCCAAGACTTCGCCCTCCGCGTCACGAGCCGCGCCACCGCCCGCCAGGCCTCCCGCGCCCTCTACCGCTCCCTGGTCAAGCCTATCGACGGCCTGGTCTCGCGCCACCTCAACCGCAAAATCTCCGTGGCCCTCACGCGGCTGCTGGTCAAAACCCCGCTGCGCCCCAACACCCTCACGCTCTTCATCTCCGCCTTGGGGCTCCTCTCCGGGGTGGCGGCGTTCTTCCCGGAGGTCCCCCTGGCCCTGGTGCTCGCCGGCGTCCTGTTTCAAACCCAATCGATTCTGGACGGCTGCGACGGCGAACTCGCGCGGCTGCGCTTCCAGTTCTCCACCCGGGGCCAGTGGCTCGACACCATCGGCGACGACCTCACCAACTACGCCTTCTGCCTGGGGCTGGGGCTGGGCCAGGCCCGCGTCCTCGACGCCCCGTGGCTCGTCGCGGCGGCCCTGGTGGTGCTGCTCTTTCAGCTCTGGTCCTCGGGCATCATGTACCAGCGCATCTACAAAATGAAGACCGGCGACCTGCTGGCCCTGCCCAACCTGGTGTCCAGCGGCCCCCCCAAGGGACTGCCCGGCAAGCTGCTGCGCTGGATTCACACGCTGAGCAAGCGCGACACCTTTGTGCTGGTCACCGCCGTCATCACCGCTGCGGGATATCCCCTGGTGGCCTTTGGCATCATCGGGGTGGGCAGCATCTTCATGGCCCCCTCCCTCACCCTCAACGAGATCCGCATTCGCCGCGCCCTGCGCGACGGCACCCTCCAACTGCCCTAATCGATTTTCCCCGGTCGTCCCGGTCGCGTCCCCGGTCAGTCCCCGGGCGCGTCCAGCCGCGCGCACCCAGGACCGGATATGCGGCTGCGGCCCCCGGTGTGCGGCGCCACTTGTACTTGGGTGCCGATGCGCTCCCGCAGGGCGGGCACGTGTGAGATGACGCCGATGATTTTGCCGTCCCGCTGCAGCCCCGCCAGGGTCTCCAGCGCGGTGTCGAGGGCCTCTTCGTCCAGGGTGCCAAAGCCCTCGTCCAGAAACAGCGAGTCGACCTGCACGTTTTGGCTGGCCATGTGGGACAAGCCCAGCGCCAGCGACAGGCTGACGATGAAGCTCTCGCCGCCGGAGAGGTTCTTCGTGGAGCGGATCTCCCCGGCCTGGTAGTTGTCGATGACGTTGAGCGTCAAGGGCTTGTCGTCGTCCCGGACCAGCAGGTAGCGGTCGGTCATCTGGTGTAGCTGGCGGTTGGCGTGGGTCACCATCAATTCAAACGTGAGCCCCTGGGCGAAGTTGCGGAACTTCTTGCCGTCGGAGGAGCCGATCAAGTCGGAGAGGTTTTTCCACCTGTGGTACTCGGCCTCCTGGGCCTCAATGGCGACCCGCTGCGCCGCAATGCGCTCCTTTGCCGCCGCGTTGTCGCGCAACTGGTGCTGGAGACCGGCGATGTCGTCGCGCAGTTTTGTTTGCGCCGCCTCGCATGCCGCGCGTTGGGGCACGAGCGCCTCTAGCGGTGCGTCGGTGATCTGGCGGGACTCTTCTGCTTTTAGGCGCGCCTCTCGGTCGGTTTGCCGGGCTGTCAAATCGGTTTGCCGCGTGTCCAGCTCCTTGGCCGCCGCCTGGAGCGCCGCCCGTTGTTCCGCAGGCAGGAGGGCCGCCAAGTACTGCGCCTCATCGGCCAACCCCCGGGACGCGAGCGCGGCTTCGAACCCCGTCTCTCGCTGCGCCAGCTCCGGGGCCTGTCGGTCGATGCGCTCCTGCAAGGACGCGACTTGGGCCTTCGCCGTGTTCCATTGCTGCTGGCACGCGCTGTGTCGTTCCTGGGCCTGCCGCTCGGCGCCTTCGGCATCCAGCACCACCTGGCGCAGATGGCGCTCCTCGTCGTCGGGGTTTTTGTCGCCGTACAGGGCGTGCCGCTCGCGGGTCCCGGCGTCGAACGCCTGTTGCAAATCCGACCGGCGCTCGCGCTGCTCTGCCAAAGCGGCCGAACGGGTTTCGATCACCGCATCCCGGCGCTTGATCTCGCTGTCGATGTCGGCGATTTGCCTCTCGACCGCCACCTTTTTGTCGACCTGCACGCGCCACATCTCTCGCCGCGCCCGCAGGGATTCGATCAACGGTGTGAGGTCTGCTTCGGGGAGCGCGCCAATGCCCAGGGAGTGGAGCTTGTCCGCAACCGCTTGACGGCGCTCGGCAAACGCGGCGCGCAGTCTCGCGAGCTCGTCCCCGGTCTCGGCCCGTTGTCGCTCCGCCGCCTCTCGCGCGTTGGCCGCGGCGATCTCCCGCTTCTCGGCTTCGTTCAAATCGCCTTGGGCCGCGCCTTGGGCCGCTTCGCGCTTCGCAATGTCGGCTTCGTGCGCCTCGGCCTGTTCAATTAACGCGGTGAGGGCGGCGATCTGCGCCTCGGTTTCGCCCATCACCGGGACATTTCCTTCGGCATACGGATGCGCCGTCGCGCCGCAGAGCGGACAGGGTTTGCCGTCCTCCAGCTTGGACCGGTGGTCGGCGAGCTCCGCGATTTTCGCCACGTAGGCCATCTCGCGCAGCCGGGTCTCCTTCTCGGTGCGGTACTCCCGCAACAGGCGGCCGGCGAGCAAGTGGTGCAGCGCGTCGCGTTCTTGCCCGAGCTGTTGGGCGGCGTCCGCCAGCGCTTGCTGTTTTGCGCCGGTCTCGCGTTGGCGCGCCTCCAGGGTTTGCGCCGCGCGTTCCAGCGCTGCCTGGGCCGCGACCTGCGCCGTCTCTTTTTGGTCGATGTCGCGCTGGGCCGAAACCAAGCCGCCGAACTGCTCCTCAACCCCGGCCAGACCGCCCACGAGCCATTCGTCTCGCGCGTGCTTCGCGATGTAGTCGTTTGCGGCCGCCAGGGTTTCGCCGGCCTGCGCCCGCTTCTCGTCCTCGTCGCGCCGGGCGGCTCGCTCCGCTTCAATCTCCGCCGCGCACCGCCGGAGGTCCTCGTCGCGCTTCGCCAGCTCGCCCCGTTGGTCGGCGCGTTTTTGGTCGAGCACGCGGACCTGTTGCCACGTGGGCGCCGCCGCTGTTAGCGCGTCTTTGGCCGCCGCGGTTTGCTGTGAAGCGCGCTGCAACGCCGCGCCCTGGTTCTCGGCTGCGGCTTCCAGCTCCGGGAGCGCCGCCGACGAAGACGCCAGTGACGCGCGGTCCTCCGCCTGCTGTTTGCGCGTGGTGTGAAGCGCCGCGTACGCGCCGTCCAGTGCCGCGACGCGCTCGGCCCGGTCCAGCCTGTCGCGCTCCGGTTGAAACGCCGCGACCTCGGCTTGCAGCCCCTCGGCCTCTTCGGCCAGCCCCGCGATCTCCCGCGCCAACGCGTCGATGCCTTGGCGCCAGTTGATGGCCGCTGTGGTCTGCGCCAACTGTGCCGCGAGCGCCGCTGCCTCCCCTTGCTTCGCCTCAATGTCGTGCCCCAGCGCCTGCTCTTGCTCCTGTGTCAACACCGCGATGCCCGCTGTCTCCGCCAGGAGGCGGTCTCGCTTCTCGCGCTCGTCGCGCTGGCGCTCGTGGACGCGGATGGAGATGTCGCTGTAGATCTCCGTGCCCGTGAGCTGCTCCAAAATCGGCGCGCGCTCGTCCGGAGACGCCTGGAGAAACGCCGCGAAGTCGCCCTGGGCCAACAGCATGGAGCGGGTGAAGCGCTGGAAGTCCATGCCGGTGATCTGCTCGATCTCTTTGGCGACATCCGTGACCTTGGCGGCGAGGATCTCGCCGGTGTCGGCGCGGGACAGTTCGTGTTGCGCCTCCCGCAGATTCCCATCTGGCTTCTTGAACGCCCGGCGTTGGCCCCAGTGGCAGCGGTAGCGCCCCGACCGGGTTTCGAATGTCACCTCGGCAAAGCACGCGCCGGTCTGGCGGGACATGATCTCGTTGTTGTTGGCGTTGACCCGGCTCAGGCGCGGCGTCCGGGCGTAAAGGGCGAGGCAGATGGCGTCGAGGATGGTGGTTTTTCCCGCGCCGGTGGGCCCGGTGATGGCGAAGATCCCATCGGAGACGAAGTCGGGATGCGTCAGATCGATTTGCCACTCGCCCACCAACGAGTTCAGATTTTGAAAGCGCACCTGGAGTATTCGCATCGCCCGCTCCCGCTACATCGCCTGCGCGTCGTCTTCGCGCAGAGACGCCACGGCTTCTCGGTAGGTTTGCCGAAGCTCAGGGCGCTGCGCCTCGGGCACACCGTGGTCGGCGAGGCACCGCTCGAACACTTCATTTGCGTCGAGATCGTCGAGCGTCTCCCCTTCGCGGCACTGCCCCAGCACCCGCTCGATGACGCGGTTGTTCTTAACCCTCAGCACTTCCATGTGGGTGCCCGACACCGCCGTGTCCAGGCGTTCGCGCAGATCGCCGACGACCCCGTCGCCCTCGTAAATGACCTCGAGCCAAGCGCGGGAGCCCGCCGCCGCCAACGCGCGGATGCGGTCTTCAATGTCCGTCCAGTCGCCCTTGACGCGCTCGAGCGTTTGAAACACCGGCACATCGACGAGCGCCACCGTCGGTGTCGTGCGGTCAAACGAAACCCGGCAGAGGCTCTTTTGCTGCCGCGCCTCCCCAAAGCCCATGGGCAAGGGCGAGCCGCTGTATCGGATGGTCTCGGCGCCGCCCACCGGTTGCGGGACGTGCAGGTGCCCCAGCGCCACGTAGTCGAAGCAGGCGGGGAAAATGGCGGACGTCACGTGGGCCAAGGAGCCGACATAGAGCTCGCGCACGCCGTCGCCGTCGGTGGTTTTGCCGCCCGCGGTGAAGAGGTGCCCCGTGCCAATGATGGGGATGTCGCCGCCGAGCTCCGCGCGCTTTTGGGCCGCC
The DNA here is from genome assembly GCA_012522445.1 of Myxococcales bacterium. Lineage (GTDB taxonomy): Bacteria > Myxococcota_A > Polyangia > JAAYKL01 > JAAYKL01 > JAAYKL01. Next base: position 18,287 of record JAAYKL010000128.1, read on the forward strand.
AAGGCGCCGACCGCCGCGTAGTGTTCGCGAATGCCCGCGAGCAGTTTGCGCTCTTTGTCCGCGATGTCTTCGCCCGCTTGGACCGTGCGGATGTCCCGGTCGCGCAGATGGGGCACGGCGCAGACAATCAGCTCGGGCGCGCCCTGCGCGTCGCGCAGCACCAGCACTTCGTCCTCCGGGGCAGCGGCGTGTCCCACCACGTGGACGTTGAGGGCCCGCAGCAGCGTCTTGGGCGCGTTGAGAAAGGAAGGCGAGTCGTGGTTGCCCGCGACAATAACGACGTGGCGGCAAGCGGCGGCGGTCACCCGGCGCAAAAACCGGTAGTAGATCTCCTGGGCGCGGTTGCTCGGCGCGGTGGTGTCGAAAATGTCGCCCGCCACCAGCAGCACGTCGATGTCGTGTTCTTCAATCGCCTCGGCCAGCCAGTTGAAAAAGGCCTCGAACTCCCCGTAGCGCCGCTTGCCGTACAGGGTGCGCCCGAGGTGCCAGTCGGAGGTGTGCAGCACTTTCATTTCGTTACCAAAGGCCCTCTCTGGCAAAGGTAGGTGTTGTTTTGAGAATCTGTCACAGGCAGTCCGTTTTGTCGCCTCAATTTCACAGCGCCAAAAACGGGACAATATCTGTCTCGAAACGGGACACTTTTTGGCCGAATTTCAAAAACGCAAAATAATGTGTAATGATTTCAGTGGGTTACATAGTGCACATATGTGCACTGACGTTTTCTCCCTCGCGTCTAACGCGCCCAGTCGGGTTTTTCATGCCGTGAAACATCCCGCATATCGGGGTGCCCTTGCGGCTACCCTCCCCCGCTCCTGGCCAGAGAAAACGCCCCTTGTCAAAGACCATCGCCGCCCCCATTTCGCGGCATTGAAGATGCCATTGTAGCACATTCAATCCCCCGCGCTCAACAACCCGCCCTGCGTCTCCCCGCGGCATCCCACCGGTCCTACGGGTCCTACCGGTCCTACGCTCCCCCGCGGCATCCCACCGGTCCTACGGGTCCTACCGGTCCTACGCTCCCCCGCGGCATCCCACCGGTCCTACCG
>JAAYKL010000129.1 GCA_012522445.1 Myxococcales bacterium
ACAATGTGCTGCGCCGTCTTCATCCAAACCGCAGGTATGATAGTAGCCCGCAGCGATGGCGGTGAACACCACATCGGGTGGCGTGGCTTGGCCATTTTCGTTGTCGCCCCAACAATGTGCCTTGCCGTCTTCATCCAAACCGCAGGTGTGCTCGCCACCCGCTTTGATGGCGGTGAACACCACATGATTGGGTGGCGTGGCTTGGCCATCGTCGTTGTAGCCCCAACAATGCGCCATGCCGCCTTCATCCAAACCGCAGGTATGATAGTAGCCCGCAGCAATGGCGGTGAACACCACATCGGGTATTGGGGCGACTTGGCCATCGTCGTTGTCGCCCCAACAATGTACGTCGCCGTCTTCATTCAAACCGCAGGTGTGCCAAACGCCCGCGGCGATGGTGGTGAACACCACATCATCGGGTGGCCTGGATTGGCCATCGTCGTTTTTCCCCCAACAATGTGCCACACCGCCTTCATCCAAACCGCAGGTGTGCCAACCGCCCGTGGCGATGGCGGTGAACACCACGCCATCGGGTGGCCTGGATTGGGCAGAGTTATTGGCACTCCAACAATGTGCCTTGCCGTCTTCATCCAAACCGCAGGTGTGAGAGTCGCCTACTTTGATGGCAGTGAACACCACGTCATTGGGTGGCCTGGATTGGCCATAGTCATAGCCCCAACAATGCGCTTTGCCGTTTTCATCTAAAGCGCAGGTGTGGTCGCGGCCCGCGGCGATGGCGATGGCGATGAACACCACGTCATCGGGGAGCGCGGCTTGGCCATAGTTGTTTTTTCCCCAACAATGTGCCTTGCCGTCTTTATCCAAACCGCAGGTGTGTTCGTAGCCAGCGGAGATGGTGGTGAACACCACGTCATTGGGTGGCCTGGATTGGCCATATTCGTTGTCGCCCCAACAATGCGCCTTGCCCGCTGCATCCAAACCGCAGGTATAATAGTAGCCCGCGGCGATGGTGGTGAACACCACATCATCGGGTGGCCTGGATTGGCCATAGTCGTTTTTCCCCCAACAATGTGCCTTGCCGTCTTCATCCAAACCGCAGGTGTGGCGGATACCAGGGGCGATGGCGGTGAACACCACGCCATCGGGTGGCCTGGATTGGGCAGAGCTATTGGCACCCCAACAATGTGCCTTGCCGTCTTCATCCAAACCGCAGGTGTGCTGATAGCCCGTGGTGATGGTGGTGAAGCGCGGAGGGTGGGGCGTGCAAAATGCGGCATTGGGGCCAAGGCTGGTGGATGCGCCAGGGCATGGAACACACTTGCGATCGCTGGATGGCGTGGCGGCGGCAAAGGTAAATTCATTGTTGCTGCACACGGTCCAGGGTGTACACGCGGCTTGGTTGTTTGTGTTGGTAAACGTACCGTAGACGCAATCGGCGCATTGCCGGTCGGCGGTGGCACTGCCAAAGATGCACACATAGGTGCCTTCTTCGCACACGGTCCACGACACGCAGGGTGTTGCAGGATCAGCGTCATCGTCGTAGCCCGCCAAATCAGCGCAGTCGATCTCTGGTGCATCGCCGCCTTCACAGAAGGAGCCGGGCCCGCAAGCATCGCAAATTGCGTCGGTTGTGGCGGTACCGTCGGCGCTCATGTAGGAGCCGGGGTCGCACACGGTCCAGGGCACGCAGGCAGTCTCGGGATCGCCGTCGTGGTCAAAGGTGCCGTCCTCGCAGGGTTCGGGCTCATCACCGGTGTCGATAGGCTCATCCCCGGTGTCGACAGGTTCATCTCCGGTGTCTGCGGGCTCGTCCCCGGTGTCGCCGGGTTCATCACCGGTGTCGCCGGGTTTACCGGGCTTGTCGGGTTTGCCCGTATCGGATGCACCGGGTTCATCACCGGTGTCGCCGGGCTTACCGGGCTTGTCGGGTTTGTCCGTATCGAATGCACCGGGCTCATCCCCGGTGTCCGCCGGAGATTCCGCGGTGCTGTCGCCACATCCGCCCAGTCCCCAAAAGGCCATCAAAACCAACACCACATACCACTGCATTGCGTTGCGCATATTGCCCTCCCTTGGTTGTAAACAATGCTTTGATGATATCCGAAATTGCGCACTGCCAGTGTAAAAGTATCGTGGTGTTGTGTTTTTTTTGCGGTGTGCTCGCGGCGTTTCGTTATGTCTCCCCCGCAGCATCCCCCCGAACCCACCGGCCCTACTGGTCCCACCGGTCCCACACTTCCCGCCGTGCACCCACCAAGGGGCTCCCGGACAGTGCGCCTTGCAGGGGCACAACCCAGGCGCAACCCAGGCACAACCCAGGCACAACCCAGGCACAACTCAGGCGCAACCCAGGCACAACGCCGCGGTGTCAATTGACTTCCAAGTGCGTTATCATAGTATTTTAATTGCGCTTTATGTTTTTAGGCCGCCGCTTTGGGCGACTTTGCAACGGAGGAACCGATGACTGAAAATTTACAGCAAGATGAACACGCAACGGGTGCGACAGGCGCGGGCAACGACACCGATGACATCGTGATCTCCAATACAGGTCAACGAATCGGCGTGATTTTGGTGCTCATCGTCTTGGTGGCTGCCGGCATTGGCGTCATGATGCACATGAGCAAAAAACGCGAGCAAGAGGCGGCCCTCGACCAGGTGAAGACCGAATTTGCCGCGCTGCACAACGGCGGCTACAAGGCCTTCTGGAAGTCCACCCGACTCGAGATCGACACCATGAAGAACAACGTGGATTTGGAGCGCAAGATCAAAGAGTTTCTCAGCGTGACCGCGTTGCAATACGCCGAGCACATCAAGACCAAGACGCTGCCCTTGCTGGCGGAGCTGCCCGCCCAATACAAAAACATTGAGGCGCCCAACGCGGTGCGCCCCGAAGTGGACGCCGTGGCCGAAGCGGTAGATGCCCTGTTGAGCGCTTGGCAAAACTTCAGCAACGAACTCGACAAGTACAAGCCGTATTTCAAACACCTCGAAAAACTGGAGACCGCTGGCGATCACTGGTTTGGCGCGCAGCAAGAACCCAAAAACGACACCTATGTCGAATTGGGCGTGCGCTATGTCGACGTCGTGCACTGCATCCTCAAAAACAAAACCCTGCTGGACTACGAGCCCGTTGACCTGAGCTTTCGCGTATCCGACACCTGCGCGGTTGCGGCGGAGCAGGCCGACTGGTTTCGCCACGTGGCCTTTGGCTGCCTCGAAAAATTGGGCGGCGAACCGGTGGTGCCCGACGACCTCTACAAAGAGGTGCTCAAGGCATACAACAAAGCCGATCAGCGCGACACCAAGTCGAAGTTCGCCGTTGTCAACTGCCTGAAACTGGCCCGCGACGCCTACGAAGAAGAGTTGAGCAACGAGATCGCCATCGCTTGGGCCAGCTATGTCAAGGCACAAGGGGCGCTCCTCGCGGCCATCGATCAAAAGAAGAAAGAACTCTAACCACATGACCCACAATCGGAGATATTTCGGCACGGACGGGATCCGGGGCATCGCCAACCAGCATCCGATGACCGGCGAAGTGGCCATGGCCCTGGGCCGCGCGGTGACGCGGGTGGCGCGGCGCAGGAGCGGTCGACGCGCTCCCAAGGTCGTCATTGGCAAGGACACGCGCCTGTCGGGCTACATGCTGGAGACCGCCATCACTTCGGGCATCTGCTCCATGGGCGGCGCGGTGATGCTGGTGGGTCCCATGCCCACGCCGGGCATTTCATTTATTACCAACTCCATGCGCGCGGACGCGGGCATCGTCATTTCGGCCTCGCACAATCCGTACTGCGACAATGGCATCAAGCTCTTCGGCGCCGACGGGTTCAAATTTCCCGACGAGATGGAGGCCGAGATCGAAGCGCTGATGGACACGGACAACGGCCTGTCCACCACGCCGCCCAGCGGGGATGCCATCGGGCGCACCTGGCGCATCGACGACGCGGTGGGGCGCTACATCGTGGCGTTAAAACACACCTTTCCCCGGGCGCTAACCCTAGAGGGCGTTCACCTGGTGGTGGACTGCGCCCATGGTGCGGCGTACAAAACCGCGCCCTACGTCTTCGAAGAACTCGGCGCCAAGGTCACGGCCTTGGGGGTATCGCCCAATGGTCTCAACATCAACGCGGACTGCGGCGCCCTACACCCCGCACACGCGGCCGCCGAAGTGGTGCGTCTGGGGGCGCACATGGGCATCGCGCTGGACGGCGACGCGGACCGCCTCATCCTGATCGACGAGAAGGGGCAAATTGTAGATGGCGATGCGGTGATGGCCCTGTGCGCGAGCCACATGATCCAGGAAAAAACGCTGCACAAAAAAACCGTGGTCACCACCATCATGAGCAATCTGGGCCTCGACCACGCCATTGCGGCCATGGGCGGCAAGGTGATCCGCGTCTCGGTGGGCGATCGCTACGTGGTCGAAAAAATGCGCCGCGGCCGTTACAATTTTGGCGGCGAGCAATCCGGCCACCTCATCTTTTTGGATCACGCCACCACCGGAGACGGCATCCTGGCGGCCCTGCAGGTCTTGGCCTTGGTCATCCGCGCGGGCAAGCCCTTGTCGGAGCTGGCCCACGGCATCATGCAGCGCGTTCCCCAGTGCCTGCTCAGCTTTGACGTGCCGCGCAAGGTGCCCCTGCAGCAGTTGCCCAAGGTGCAGGCGTGCATCCGCGACGTCGAAGCGAAGCTCGCCAGCAAGGGCCGCGTGCTGGTGCGCTACTCGGGCACCGAAACCAAAATGCGCGTGCTGGTCGAAGGCCCAGATCCCATCTTCATTGAGCGCCAGGCGGCGCGCATCCGCGACGCGTTCATCGATTCGATATCGGGAAAATAAACGACGCCTTACTTGGGCAGCATGGAGCCGTCTTTTTGCAGGCGCAGGTGAAAATCGAAGGCCTTGCCAAGGACGTGGGGGGTGTGCTTTGCCGGCGCGTGTCGCAGACCGTATTCGAGGTAGTCGGTGAGCAGATCGCGGTACAGCGGGTGGGCGCATTTTTGAATGATGTGCCGCGCGCGGGCCACCGGTGACATGCCGCGCACGTCGGCCAGACCCTGGTCGGTGACGAAGATCTTGGTGGCGTGCTCGCTGTGATCGGTGTGGGTCACCATGGGCACCAGCGTGGAGATGGTGTGGTCGCGCACGGTGGAAGGCGCCATGAAGATGGGCAGGTAGCAGTTCTGCGTGAAGTCGCCCGAGCCCCCCACGCCGTTCATCATTTTGGCGCCCATCACGTGGGTGGAGTTGACGTTGCCGAAGATGTCGAACTCGAGGGCGGTGTTCATGGAGACGACGCCCAGGCGACGCACCACCTCGGGGTGGTTGGAGATCTCCTGTTGCCGGATGATGACTTTCTCTTTTAAGGCGGGCATCTCGCGGTGCAATCGCGACTGGCCCTCGGGCGAAAAGAGCATGGCGGTGCAGGAGGCGGCGACGAGCTTGTCGTTGTCGATGATGCTGAACAGGGCGTCTTGAATGACCTCGGTGTACAGCGAGAAGGGGCTCATGTCGGGGTCCTGGGACAGGGCGGTCAATACGGCATTGGCCACGTTGCCCACGCCGGATTGATAGGGGAGGCCCTTGGGCATGCGCCCCATTTTTTGCTCGTGTTTTATGAAGTCGACGATGTTGGCGGCGATGGCCCGCGACACGTCGTTCAAGGGCTTGAAAGGCGAGGTGCTGTCCGGCAAGTCGCATTCGACGATGGCGGCAATTTTGTTGGGGTCGACCTGCACAAAGGGCTCTCCGACGCGGTCGAGGACGCTGTAAATGGGGATGTTGCTGCAGCGGGGCGGCGGCGCAGGGGTGAAGGTGTCGTGAAAGGCGCCCAGCGCGGGACCGAAATGCCGGTTGAGCTCAATGATGATGCGATCGGCCATCTGCAGGTAGGTCGCCGTGGAGCCCCCCGAAGTGGAGAGGTAGATTTTGCCGTCGGGCGTGACGTCCACCGCATCGACAATGGCCACTGTGGGGCGCGGCAGAAAGCCGCAGCGGACGTAGTGTGAGACGTGGGAGAGGTGCAGGTCGGCAAAGGCCACGTCGCCGCTGTTGATGGCGTGGCGCATGTCGGGGTGGGATTGGTAGGGGTAGCGCCGGGAGATGGCCTGGGCCCGCGCGAGTTCGCCGTCAAGCTCGTCGCCGGTGCTGGCGCCGGTAAAGAGCACGACTTGAAAGGGCTCGCCGCGTTCGTGAAAGCGCCGGGCGCGCCGGGCGATGGCCGGGGGGACGACCTTGGGATAGGCGGCCTGGGTAAACCCGCTGGCGCCAATGACGTCTCCGTTTTGTACCAGGGCCGCGGCCTCATCTGCGGTTGTGATTTTGTCTTTTAGGGTTTTGTGCACGGCGGGGTTCCAAAGCGATCGCGGTGTATTTTCGATCGGGTGAGGGCGCTTTGTGCAACGCCTTGTTTTTGTTCTGCGGGATAACCGAGTGCCACCATGGCGCTGACGCGGTAGTGGGGCGGCAGGCAGAGGGTGTCGCGGATGTATTGTTCGGCGGTGGTGTTTTCGTCGTGGTCGCGCAGGCGCACTTGCACCCAGCAACTGCCGAGCCCCAGGGTTTGCGCGGTGTACTGCAAGGTGATGGCGGCGATGGCGCAATCCTCGATCCAGACATCGCAGGTCGCTTCGTCGGCGGCGATGACCACGGTGAGCGGTGCGTGCGCAACAAAGTCGGCGGAGTGGGGCTTGCAGGCCGCCAGGCGCTGTTGCAAGGCGGGGTCTGTGACGAAGATGAATTCCCAGGGGCGGCGATTCCGCGAGGTGGGGGCACGCAACAGGGCCTCCTCGAGATGGGCTTGCAGCGCTTCGGGAATGGGCCGCGTTTCAAACTGACGGATACTGCGGCGTTGGCGAAGCATCTCTAACATGCGGTGACCTCGAATAGGGGTTATGGGGCGCCGGTGTCGTCAGCGGACGGGTTGTCCGGGGATGGCGCGCCGGTGTCGGTGTCGGTATCGGTGTCGGCGTCTTCGGCGTCTTTGGGGGCGGATTTTCCCGGCACGCACACACCGCCCTTGGCGTTGTATTCGGCGATGCTGGCGTGGAGACTCTGCGCCAATTCATCGTCGCGGGCGCAGTGATAACCGCCGCGGCAGTCGCTGTTTTTCTTGCAGCGCTGCAGGCAGTAGGTGCGCGCCCGGTTGGGGTTGAGCGCATCGTACATGGGGGCGGCGGCGGTAAAGACCTCTTCGTCTTCGGCGGAGAAATCGGGAGAAGGCGTTAGGAACTCGACGCAGGACGCTTCGCTGGGGCAGGTGCCCGGGCTGCAGGTGATGATGAGGCAGTAGCCGCCGGGTTGGCCGTTGTCGCAGTTGCGGTCGCCGTTGGGCGAGCAGTCTACGTCGTAACGGCAGCCATCGCCGATCTCGCTCTGGCAGCTCAGGGCGCCCACAGCGCTGAAAAAGAAACACAAAGAAATGGCGGTCCATCGATTCATCGCGGGGACCTTATCACGGATTTGTGCTGCGTCGATAGCCTGGAAATGGGGGGAAAGGACTAGCAGCGCGCCAAGCCTGCTTTGCATCCTTCGTGGTCGCGATCTTCGTCGAGGCCGCGTTGGAACATGCCCTTGGCTTTGCGCGGTTCGCCCTGTTGTAGCTGAATCTCTCCGACGTAGCAGTAGATGTCGGCCTTGGTCAGCCCCGCGACCTTGTCGAACTTTTGGAGGAGCAAGGCGCGAAAGAGTTTGGCCGCTGCATCCAGGTCGCCGCTTTCATAGTGGAAGCGCCCGAGGTCGACGAGGTTTTCAACGTTGGAGATGTCCATTTTGTAGGCGAGCTCCAGGTGCTCTTTGGCCTTGTCGCGAAAGCCAGAGGCGTTAAAGGCCCGCGCCAAGCGCCCGTGGTAGATCGCGGCGGTCTTGGTGCGTCGCTTCCCGCCTTCGGTCTCGGCGTCGATGAGGGACTCGATCACGGGGATGGCATCCTCGTTGCGGTTTGCGGCGATGTAGGCGTCGGAGAGCTGCAGGAGCAAATCTTTGTTGGACTGGTCGAGCGCGTAGGCTTTTTCGAGTGCGGAGACGGCCCCAGCGGGATTGGCGCATTTCTCGGCGTACAACCCGGAGAGTTCGAGGAGCAGGGCCGTTTTTTGCGCGGTGTCGGTGGTGACGGCCTCTTCGCGTTCGATGGCCGCGACCAACTCTGGATAGTCTTCGTTGCGCCGGCTGATGTCGGCCAGGGCGCGGTTGGCGGCGATGTGTCCGGGGAAGAACGCCACGGCCTTTTTGAGCTCGGCCAGGGCCTCCTCGGGATTGTCGAGGCGCTGTTCGTTGAGGCGCGCGAGCTGGTAGTGCACCTCGGCGGCGTCTTCTCCACCGCGGCTGGTCGCTGCGGCGCGGCGCAGGATATCGGCCACGCGATCCCAGTCACCGTCGGCTTCGTAGAGTCGGGCCAATGCGGATAGGGCGCGGGTGTGTTCGGGATCGCGCTCCAGGACGCGCTCGTACATTTCGGTGGCGCGGACCGAATCCCCCAGGTGGTCCATGGCCAACTCTCCCAGCCGTACGAGGTGGGTGAGTTCTTCATCGACATCGCCGGACATGGCGGCGCGATTGGCGCGGTCCTCGTAAAACTCGGCCAGATCCGACCAGCGCTCCACCTGCGCCATGAGGCGCGGCAGCTCGGCAATGGCGCGCTTGTCATCGGGATCGGCCACCGCGATTTCCGACAAGTGGTTGATGGCGGCGTCGGGATCGTCGAAGCGCTTCTCGGCCAGGGCGCTCAGTTGGTGCAACACGGCGTTGCGGTCGGCGATCTCAGAGGCCATGTCGAGCTTGCGCAGGTACACCTCGTTCAACTCTGTCCAGTCTTCGAGGCGTTCGAAGGCGTTTTCGAGCTGGGCGATGGCATTGCGGTCGCCGGGATCCATGTCGAGGAGCTCCTGGTAGATGTCCACGGCGCGTTTGAGATCGTCGAGCGGACCGGCGCACAAGGTGGCGGCGCGGTGCCGGAATTGGGACGCGGCCTCGGTGTCGCTGGTGAACTGCGCACGGGCGATCAACAGGTCGGCGAGCGCGGCGTAATCGGGCTCTGCGTCGCCCTCGGTGAGGGTGATGAGGGCGTCGATGGTGTCGATGTCGGATTCGTCCAGCGCGAGGATGGCGCGATAACACGCCATGGCGGTTTTTGTCTGCGACAGCTCGGCGATGGCGATTTGCGCGGCGCGTTGGAGGAGGGCTTTTTTGGCTTCAAAGTCGTAGGCCACGTCGGCCTGGTGGCGGAGCACGGGCAGCAGATCTTCAAAGCGGCCCAAGTCGGTCAACAATGTGGCCAGCGCATCGAGGGCTTCCCGGTGATCGGGGTCGCTGTCCAACACCTTGCGGTACAGGCTCTCGGCCATGCGCGGATTGCCCACCTGGCTCGCCGCCCACCCGGCAATCTTGAGCCCCAGGCTGACCTTTTCGGATGGCGCGATGTCGCTCTGCGAAACGGCTTTCTCGGCCAGGTTCACCAGGGCTTCCCAGCTACCGGTAATGTTGGCTAAGCGCTCCAGCTCTTCGATGAGACCATCTTCGGCGGGATGCAGGCGGAAGGCATTGGCATAGGCGTCAAAGGCGCTGGTGGGGTCTTGCAGCGCGTTCTCCTGGTGCATGGCCAGCTCGCGGTACAGGTGAATTTTGTCGTGGGGATCAGCGGCGATGCGCAGCCGCGTTTCAAACAAGCGGGTGATTTTGTGCAGCTCGCCGCATTGCTCGTAAGCCGGCTGCAAGATGTCGGCGGCGTCGTTGGCCCAGGCGTCTTGGCTGAGCAGGGCTTCCAGGGCTGCGGTGGCGTCCGCGTGATCGGGCGCGATCTCGAGAATTTCGCGGTAGACGTTGAGGGCGGATTCCACTTCGCCAAATTCGTGTTCGCGCGTGTGCCCCTGGCGGTATTTGAGCCGGCACTGCTCGGCGACGTCGCTGGCGTTTTGGATTTCGATGTCCAGTATTTCGTCGAGTTCGCGCCACTGGTGCTGGCGGGTATACAGGCGGTCGAGGGCGTTCAAGACCTCGGGAGACGTGTCGCCGTTGTCCAAGACTTGGCGGTAGGCCTCGGTGGCACCCTTGTCGTCTTTGAGGTGCGCCTCTTTGATGCGACCGATGCGCAGCAGGGCTTCGCGTTCTGCCTCCTGGTCGTAGATGTCGGGCAGGTGCGTCTCGAGGGCGCCGGTGAGCTCGGCAAAGAGCCCCTCTGCGGATGCGATGCGCTCGAGTTGATCCAGGGTGTCCACGCGAGACGGATCCTCGGTCAGGGCGCGCAACCAGGTGTCGAAGGCGTTGCGCGGATCGCTGCGGCCGGCTTCGTGAATTTCGGCCAAGCCGATGAGCTCTTGGATGCGCGAGCTGGGGTCGCTGAGTGTCTCCAAGCGCAACTCCAGCAGAGATGCCAAGTGATCGTAGCGCCCCGCTTCCCTGTGCAGGGGTTCGAGGATGTCGATGGCCAACGCGCGAACCGATTCGTCCTTGGCGAGGGTCTCCAGGGCCTGGATGGCCTCGGCATTGGTGGGGTGCTGGGTGAGTACGTCGTTGAAGGTTTGGACGGCGCCTTCGAGATCGGAGAGCTCTTGTTTTTGCAGCGTGGCAATGCGGAGCGTGAGCTCGACCCAGGAGAACTGATCTTGCGCCAGCGTGCGCTGGAGCTGGAGGTTGTCGAGCAGGTCGGCGTAATTGCTCTCGGCGGTGTACAGCGTGTCGAGGGCCTGAATGGCCGCGCGGTTTTCGGGCTCGATGTCGAGGACATTTCGGTAGCTGTCGATGGCTTCGAAGTTGTCCTTGATGTGCTCGGCAAACACCTGCCCCATGCTGAGATAGATATCTTTGCGCGCGTCGCTGTCTTCGGTCAAATCGAGCCGCTGTCGGCGGACATCGATGTAGTCGGGCCATTTTGACGCCTCGGCGTAGAGGCGCTCGAGGGCGGTGATGGCTTCGAGGGATGTGGGCAAGGCTTCGAGGGCAGCGGCGTAGGCCTGGATGGCGTCATTCGGCGCGGCCATCAGCTCGTCGTGGATGGAGGCCTTGGCGCACAACAGGGCGCTTTGCACTTCGGGGTCCACGGCGTTTTGGGCCTTCTCTCCCAAAATCTCGACGAGGCCATCCCAGTCGGCCACCAGGTTGTAGAGCGACTCCAGCGCATCCAGCGCGTTGGCATCGGCAGCGTCGATCTCGAGCACATGGCGATAGCTCTCGATGGCTCTGCGCGGGTTCTCCAGGTGCTGATCGGTGATGTTGCCGAGCTTCCGGTAGAGCTCTTTTTTGTGCTCTGCATCGAAGACCTCGGGCAAGGCGCTCTCGAGGGTGGCGGCCAATTCGTCGTAGTTTTCAATTCCCGCGGTCAGGCGTTCCAAATTTTGCAGAATGTCATCGCGGGAGGGATCGAGCACGAAAGCTTGCGACAACGCGGCAAAGGCCAACAGGTAGTTTTGGCCGCGCTCTTCGTGGAGCTGCGAGATCTCGGTGAATTTGTCGACTTTGTCGGCGGCGCTGTCGCGGAAGTCCACCTGGGTTTGCAAAATGACGACCAGCTTCTTCCACTCGTCTTGTTCGCGATAGATGGGCTCCAAGATGTCGGCGATGCGCTCGCGCACTTCTTCGTTGAGGATGAGACGCTCCAACTCGGCGACGGAGCGGGGATCGCCGCCCACCTCGGTCAGGGCTTCCTCGTAGGTGTCAAGGGCCGCGGGGAGATCTGTGAGGTTCTCCTCTTGGATGCGGGCCACCTGGCGGCGCAGGGCGTTGCGCGAGACCTCGGTCTCGGCCTGGTGGGATTGATCGCGCAAGTGGTCGACCAAGTCGTCGAAGCGACCGGATTGAAAGTAGAGCCTGTCGAGGGCGTTGATGGCGGTCTCGTCGCGGTCGTCATTGGTGAGCACTTCGCGAAAAATTTCGATGGCCGCGTCGCGGTCATTGTGCACGCGCTCGTGGATGTCGGCCATGCGGAACAGATAGGATTTTTGGCGCTCGATGTCGCTGGAAGCGTCGGTGGCATCGCGGTACAGGGCCAACAGATCGGCCCAGGACTTGGTGGCCAACAACATGCGCTCTACCGCATCAAAGGCCTTGTCGTCATCGGGGGCAAAGGACAGGGTGCGGTGGTAGGCGTCCTTGGCGCGCGCGGGGTCTTTGAGGCGGTTTTCGTACAGAGCGCCCAGCATGAAGGCGAGCTCGGCAGTTTCGGGCGTGTCGCCCAGGGCGTTTTCGAGGGCGTGGGCGAGCACCTCGGTTTGGCGTTCCCAGTTCTCGAGCACCCCACCCAGGCGGGTGATGAGATCCCAAGAGGTGCGGTCCTCGGCGTCTTCGTGAAACATGAGCGCAAAGGTCTCGAAGGCTTGGTCCAGGTTGCCGAGCTGCTCTTCGTAAAGGGTGCCCAGGCGCCGCAACAGCTCTTTGCGGTCCATGGGGTCGTCGGTGACTTGCAGGCGGGCCTGCAGGGCGCTGGCGAGCTTGTCCCAATTGCCGCGCTGCGCGTATACCGGCTCGAGCATTTCGGCCACGCGTCCGGCCAACGCCTCTTCTTTCATGCAGGCTTCCAAGGTGGCGATGGTGGGAGCGTAAGCGCTGTCGGTCTCTAGTACCTGCTGGAAGTAATCGAGGGCGCGCTCATCGTCGCCCAGGCGCTCGTGCGAGAGTTCGCCGAGTTGGTGCAGCAAGGCCACGCGGTTGTGGGGTTCGTTGTCCATGCGGCGTTCCAGCAAAATGAGCAGGTCGCCCCAGCGTTCGCTGCGCGGATAGAGGCGCTCCAGAGACGCGATGGCTTCGGCGTTGGTGTCTTCCAGTTCGAGGATGGATTCGTATGTTTGGGTGGCACTGGAGATGTCTTCGAGCTTCTCTTCGCAGAGCTTCGCGCTTTTAAAGAGCGTGGCTTTTCGCACGTCGTCGTCGAAGGTGCTTTGGATTTTCATGCGGTACACTTCGAAGAGCTCGAGGTGCTGTTCTTGCGCCTGGTAGATTTCTTCGAGGGCGTCCATGGCTTCGAGGTTGTCGGCGTCGATGTCGAGGATTTTAAGGTAGTACTCGCGCGCGCGTTCGGCGTCGTCTTGGATGCGGTGTGCAATGGTCGCCACGCGCAAGAAAATGCGGTTCTGTATGGTGCTGTCGAGGATGTCGGCGCCGGCCTCTCGGTAGAGCTGCGAGAGTTCATCGTAGGCATCGACGGTGGGCGCCAAGCGCTCCAGGTTTTGGATGAGGTCTTCGATGTCGGGCGAAGCGGTGCCGTTGCGAAATGCCTTGCTGGAGAGCGCAAAGGCGCGCTCAGGGGAGTCGAGTCCCGTCTCGGCAATTTGGGCTGCCTGGGCGAAGAGCATGCTTTTCTCTTGTGGGTCATCGGCTTCATCGGCGCGCAGCAAAATGTACTTCAACATTTTTTCGTAGTCGGCTTCGGCCTCGGCCAGCGGATTGAGGATTTCGATGGCGGTGAGACGCGCCGGCGAGTCGAGCAGTGATTCGAGGGCCTGGCGAGATGCGGGGTGATCGACCGTCAGCGCAATGGCTTCCCCAAAGTGGTTCGCGGCTTCTTCCGGCGCATTGAGGTGCGTGGTGAGCAGGCTTCCGAGCTCAAAGAGCTTGTCGGCGCGCTCGTTGGGATCCTCGAGGAGGGTGAGCTGCGATTCGAGGACTTCGTGCAAGTAGGTCCAGCGTTCGGTTTGGGTGTAGAGGCGTTGTAGCGCTGTTAGCGCGCTGGTGCTGGGGCCGATCTCTTCGAGAATTTGCGCGTAGGCCTCAATGCTCTTCTCGATGTTGGACATGCGCTCTTCTTGCAAGGTGGCGACGCGCAGCAGGATGTCTTTTCGCATCTCGGCATCCGATTCAACCTCGGCGCGTTTTTGCAAAATGTCGATCAACTCAGGCCAGTTTTCGAGGCGGGAATAGAGGCGCTCCAGCCCGGACAGGGCGCGGATGTCCACATCGTCGATGTCGGTGATTTCTCGAAAAATGGCGATGGCGTTGTCGGGGCGCTCCAGGATGGTCTCCTCGATTTCAGACATGCGGTGCAACACATCGCGCTGGTCCATGGAGTCGTCGAGCAGGTCGACGCGCGCGCGCAGGATGGCGAGCAAGTCCTCCCAGGACTCGTCAGCGGTGAGCAGGCGATCCAGGGCGTCGACGGCCTCAAGGGCAGTGTTGGGGTTGGTGGGGTCGAGATCGAACAGGCGTTGATAGGCCGCGCGGGCCTTGGGCATATCGGCCAAATCGGTGTCGTAACGATGGGCCACGGCGGCCATGAAGCGGGCGCGTATGGCGTCGTCTTTGACAGCGGTGATTTGGGTTTCGAGGAATTGACAGTAGCTGTCCACCAAGTGGTGCTCGTCTGCCATGCGCGACAATTCACTGAACAGAAATTCGTTGTCGGGATCAGCGGCCAATGCCTCAGACAGGGCTTCGAAGGCCCCCATGGGGTTGGCGAGGCGGCGTTCGCGCAGATCGGCCACGCGTATCAGGATGTCGACTCTCTCGGGGGTAGAGAGTTCGTCATCTTCTAAAGTGATCATTAAAGTGTTGGCGAGGGGCTCGGCAGCGCCCTGGTGCTCGTAGTTGCGAGAGAGCACCCGCGCCGCGCGCAGGCGAAGTGCGGGGTTGGGCAACAGACCTTCAAGCGCAGATTGGGCTTTGAGGTGATCGGGATCGGCGTCGATGACCTGCTCGTAATACTCAATGGCATCTTCGGGGGATTGCAGGTGTTTGTCGGTGATCTCCCCGATGCGGTAACGCAGCGAAATTTCGTCCACGTCGGCGCTGTGCTGCAGTTGGTTGAGGAGCAAATTGCTGAGCTCGGACCAGTCGCCGGACTCTTCGTAGAGCTCGGCGAGGGCGCGGTTGGCCTCGGCATCTTCGGGTTCGAGCGCGATGACATCTCGATAGGCTGCGATGGCCGCAGGGACGTCTTTGTCGATCTCGTACACGATGAAGCAGATCTTTTTGAGCAGCTCTAGGTGACCGCCCGAATAGGACTCGCGATCTCGTGCTTCTTGATACAGCCCGAGCAGCGACCGCCAGTTTTCGGTGTCGGTGTATAGGTTTTCGAGGGCGTTGAAGCTGGTTACCGCGTCGGGGGTCTCGCTTAAAATGAGCCGGTGATAGGTTTCGGCTTTCTGTGGTTGCACCAGGTCGTGGTCGTAAAGCGCGGTCAGGCGATGGGCCAGCTCTAGGCGCAAGGAGTCGTCCAAGGAGTCGTTTTTGTAGGTGTCGCTCAACGCCTGGGCGAGCTCTGCGTAGTAGCCGCGAGAGGTGGCGATGGCGGCCATGCTGTCCCAAAGAGAGACGTTGTCCGGGGTTTCTTTGAGTGCGGCGCCCAAGGTTTCGAAGGCCGCGCGTTCGTCATTCATTTGTTGCGCGTAAATGTCGGCCAGTCGCATGTGAAGCGCGAGCTTCTCCGGACCGGTGGGGGCATTTTCGAGCAGGATGGTCAGGACCCAGGCGAGGCGTTTCCAGTCCTCCATTTCCGCCAAGTGCGGTTCGAGAATTTGGGCCGTCATCAGTTGGTTGGTCTCGTCGCGGAGGTAGGGCTCTAAGGCGGCCACGGCCTGTTCGTCGCAGGGGCGCGCGTCCAGGACTTCGCTGTAAATTTTCAGGGTCCCAATGCGATTGCCCACCTTCTCACCGAGTATCTCGGCGAGCTGGTAGGAGGTGGCAAACCACTCATCTGATTCGGCGTCGTGGCCCAGTCGTTTCTCTTCGACGATCTGCGCCAGTTCGGTCCACTGTTCGGCAGCGCGAAAGATGCGCTCAAGCGCCTCGATGGCCTCGGCGTCGCGTGGCGACATGTCGAGAATTTCGCGCAAGGCCACGGCGGCGCGCACGGTGTCATCCATGCCCGTTTCGTAGAGGTTGGCGAGCTCGAGCATTAAGGCGCGGCGCGCTGTGAGATCGGACGCGTTTTCGATGCGCGTGTTGTAAATCCCGATGAGATCGTCCCAGCGTGCCGTGGTGCGGTAAATGTTGTCGAGCGCCAGCAGGGCGGCCTCGTCGGCTGGGTGTTTCTTGAGAATTTTGCGGTAGCGTTTGACCGCATCGTCGACGGCGCCGAGCTTGTCGAGAGAAAGGGCGGCGATGTGGCGTTCCATCTCGGTGCGCTCGCCCTTGGGCAGGCGCTGAATGTTGTCTTTGTAAAGCGCGATGAGGTCGTCCCAGGCATGGGCATCCTCGGCAGCCTGCTCAACGGTGGCGCGAATGTCGGCATCGGTGGGGATCTCCGCATACGCACGGGCGGCCCAGGTGTAGGCCAAGGCGCGGTTGTTGAGTTTGGAGATGGCCAGGTCTCGCAGCTCATCCATGCGCAAGGCGCGCTCTTCGGGATCTTCGGTGGCGTCGAGTACGATTTCGAGCGACTTAATCAGCCGGCTCCACTTTTCGGAGCGCTGATAGATGGGCACCAGCGCCTTGGCCGCGTCGAGGTTTTGTTCATCGACGGAGAGGACGCGTTCGTAGTGCCGCAACGCGCGGTCAGGGTGACCGATTTGGTTATTGTACAGATCGGCACACTTGAACGACAGCATGATTTTTGTCTCGGGATCCGTGGCCTTGTCCGCGGCAATGCCGAGCACCTCGACCAGGGATTCAAAGTCGCCGGCCTCTGTGAAGAGGGTTTCGAGAGAGTCCCAATCATCGGCGGCCTGGTAGGCCTCTTTGAGGGAGCGCATGGCCTTGGTGTTGCCGGGCTCCACCTTGAGCAGGCGGCTCCAGGCATCGGCGGACTGCGCGGGCTCTTTGATGCGGTCTTTGTAGATGGTGCCGAGCTTGGTCAACAACGCCACTTTGTCGCTGTTGTCATCGGTGCGCTCGAGGCGCATTTCGATAATTTCGGCCAGGCCGGTCCAGTTTTTTTGTCGCTCGTTGAGGCGCTCGAGTTGTTGCAGCGCATTGTCGCTGTCGGTCTCTAGGGGCAGAATTTGGTGCCACAGTGCAATGGCGGCGTCGATGTCGCCCAGGCGCTCTTCGGCCAGCGTGGCCATGCCGGTCAATATGGGGAGCTGCGCCGCTCCCTCGAGCAGGGCCAACTCTTTGTGATGGAGTTCGAGCAGCGGGCGCCAGGCGCGGCGTCTCTCGTAGACCGCCTTGAGCATTTCGATGGCGTCGCGGTCGTCGGGTGAGATTTTGAGTATCTCTTCGAGGGGATCGACGGCCTTGTTGAAGTTGTTGAAGCGCTCAATCCACAGCGATGCAGCGCGGTGCAAGTGCGCGACCTTCTGCTCCGGGGATTCGGCGACCTCGGCGCGCTTCATGAGGGTGTTGATCAAGTCGCTCCATCGTCCGGCGGACTCGTAGGTAGCCGTCATGGATTCGAGAACCGACTCGTTGGCAGGATCGATGCGCAGGATGGCGTCGTAAATTTTGATGACCATCAGCTCCTGATTGAGGCCATCGCGATAGATCTCGACCATCTCCTCGTAGATGGCCACCTTGGCGGCGACGTCGTCATCGGGGATGGATTCGACTTCGGTCTTGAGCAGGTCGGCGAGGTTGTTCCACTTTTCGGATTGGCGGTACAGCTTTTTGAGTTCGGTGCGGGCTTCTTCGCTGGTGGGCTCTTGGCGGAGCACTTTCTTCCAGGCGTCGATGGCTTTTTCAATGTTGCCACCGTCGGCGGCGGCGATTTGGGCGATCTCGCGGTTCAGGGCATCCCGCTCGGTGTCGCTTTCGGTGGCGCGCAGCGCGTCGTTGAGAATTTTGAGGAGCTGGCCATTGTCACCGGATTGCGCCAGCCACGTGCGATAGAAGGAGAGCATGCCCGGGTGGGCCGGTGCCATGCGACGCAGGCGCTTGAAGTAGGTGTCGGCAGCGTCCATGTCGTCGCGAAATTTCCAGTGAATCATGCCGGCTTGGGTCAACGCGGCCATTTCGTCTTCGGGGAGCAACTTGCCGTGCAAGGTGTCCTCGTAGACCGCTACCAAGTGATCCCAGTCTTCGCGTGATTCGTAATACTTGACGAGGAAGCGCAGCGCTGAGGGATGCCCAGGCTGGTAGTCGAGCACTTCGGCGTATAGGGCGGCGGCGGCGTCCATGTCGTCGAGGTGGTGACCGGTGGTGTAGGCCGCAGCCAGCAGCATTTGCACCTTGTCGGCGCGACCGGGGCG
Organism: Myxococcales bacterium; assembly: GCA_012522445.1. Classification (GTDB taxonomy): domain Bacteria; phylum Myxococcota_A; class Polyangia; order JAAYKL01; family JAAYKL01; genus JAAYKL01. Next base: position 18,007 of record JAAYKL010000129.1, read on the forward strand.
CTTTTGGGCCAGTGATGTATAAAGCGCGACGAGCTCGGACCAGTTGGCCGCATCTTCGTAGAGGCGCTCGAGCAACCGTGCGGCCTTGTGGTGGGTGGGATCAGCGGACATCGCCGCTTGGAGCAATTCGGTGATTTGTTCGGGGCTCTCGTGGTCGTTTTTGTAGCAGCGCTCGGCAGCGCTGTAGAGCATGTGGGCGCGCAAAGACATATCGGTAGCGGCCTCGGCCTGCTCTTTGAATTTCGCAACAATTTCTTTCCAGCGCGCGCGTTCGGCGGTGATCAGCTCGATGCGGTCGTTGATTTCGGGGTCGTCGGGGGTGAGCAACGCCGCCTTTTTCAAGACCTCAAGGGCCTCCTCTTGCGCGAACAATTCTTCGTCGAGCAGTCGGGCTTTCTCGCGCATGATGCGCGTCTCTTGCTCGGGGCCTTGGGCCAAGGCCAACTCGATGTCGGTGAGCCGGATGGCGGCGGGGATGCGACCAGCGGATATGAGGCGCTGTTGTCCCGCGGAGAGCTCGGCGCGAATGCTTTCGGTTTCTTCGGGAGGCCACTCCTCGGTGGCGATTTCTTCCAGCATTTCGAACGGTTCTTCTTGCGAGGGATCGTGTTCCAGTTGTGAGATGAGAGATTGAATGCGCTCTTTCATATTCATTGCTCTTCCCCTGTCCGTTGCGTCTTGCCCAAAACGCAACATTTGCTGAATGTTCTGTTCCGCTGTGCCAATACTATCCGAAATACGGATCAATGAGTATGCGTCCATTCTTCAACATTTGCCACGTCAAAACAATGCATCTGGCGGCAGGCAGGTACAAAGCGCAGCGGTTTGGAAAAAGCAGCGCACGATACCGGTGGCGCAATATCCAAAAATTACATCTCAGGATGCGCCACTTGCGGGTATAGTCGGCAGCGAAAATGACGCGAGATGACACCAGACACAGAATGCTTGAACGGTATGAGATCCGCGAAGAAATTGGCCGCGGGGGCATGGCGGTGGTGTACCGCGCCTACGATACCCATCTGCAGCGCGAGGTGGCCATTAAGCTGCTGCATTCGCACTTGATTTCTCACGGTGAAGCCCGCGCGCGATTTGAACGAGAGGCGCACTCGGTGGCGCGGCTGATGCACCCATCCATCGTCGGTGTACACGACTACTGCGAAACGGCGGATGGCGAGGTGTTCCTGGTGATGGAGCTGGTGTCGGGCTTTACCCTGCGGCAGTTTCTCGATCAGCGCGGCTTGGACGAAAGTCACACAGTGATGGCTGAGGTGGCCCTCTTGATCGCCAAAGACATTCTTAGTGCGCTGGCAGTGGCCCACGACGAAGGCATCATTCACCGCGATGTCAAACCCGAGAATATTTTGATCTCCGAAAACGGGGAGGTGCGCCTCTCCGATTTTGGCATTGCGTATCTCGCCGACATCGGCCAAATGACCGTCACGGGTCAAATTTTGGGCTCCCCGATGTACATGTCGCCAGAGCACATCGAGCATGCCGTCTTGGATGCGCGCGCCGACATTTTTTCAGTGGGCATCATGATGTATGAGATGGCCGTGGGGGTGCTGCCGTTTTCCGGTACCAATCCCCATCAGGTGATCAAGCGCATTGTCGAAGGCTACTACGATCATCCGCTGAGTTTGAATCCCGCAGTGGGGCACCGCATCGCGTCCATTATTGTCCGTTGTTTGCAGGCACAGCCCGAAAGGCGCTTTGCCACTGCAGCGGATGTGATCACCGAAATCGATGCGGCCCTCGCCGAAATGAAGATGCCGCCTTCCTCCCGCACATTGTTGGCAGCGTTTTTTCAAGACCCCGATGCCGCCGAGGCAGACCTGTTGCGCCAAATTATTCCCCAAACGCTCTCTTTGGGAAAAACGGCATTGCGGACGCGAAGGCTGCCTGAGGCCATGAACCACTTCAACCGCGTCTTGGCCCTCGACCCCGGCAACACCGCTGCGCTGGATGCGGTGAACATGCTGTCGCGTCAGCGCCGTCTGCGGCGAAACCTGGAGCGCGTGGCCGTGTTTCTCGCCATGGGCATTACCGTTACGGTGTTGGTGGTGCTGCTCGTGATGGGGTGGTTGCCGGGCCCCGGTTCGCATGCCAAGGGGGCGCATCCAGAAGGCGAGACTGCGGACAATTTATCGGCTCCGTACGCGCCCATCGCCCCGCCATCGGTGCTGCCAGGACTGTCTCGGGATGCGGCAGCCGCGACGACAACCCCGCCGCCAGAGACACCGGCTCCCAGCCAAGACACATCTACAATGCCCCAAACGCCCAGCGCAGATGCATCCGCTGCGGCCACAACACCCCGCGGGCAACTCGTCCGGCCGGGGCGAAAGCACGTGGCATCCACCGTGGAAGCAGAGACGCGCGTGGTCGTGTTCAATCCCTCGCCGATGAGTGTGGACATCGCTATCGAGGGCGGTGAAACCTTCACCTACAAAACCACAGATCGCTCGCGCACGTTGTCGGTTGGCATGCACAAGATCACGTTTACGCCGCGCGACGAACGCCTGCAACCGTTGACCATGGCCGTTGATGTGAAATCCGGCGATGAGCCGCTGTCCATTGGTGCGCGGCTGCGTTGGAAACCGGGGACATTGCGGGTGCGCAGCAACGCCGAGGCATCGGTTTCCATCGACGGGGTGATGGGCGGAAAAACCAATGCACCCCTGTCCATATCCTTTGGGGCGACCCCCGAACGACAGGCGCAGCTCCTGATCACAGCCGATGGATATCGACCGATATCTCGGACGGTACAACTGCAGGCAGCCCAAGCGACTGAAGTGGTTGTGCACTTGGAAAAAGCAGGCGATTGAGTTAGCGTTTGGCGATTGTTGTGCTTCTTTTTTCAATGACCGAGAGGCGGGAGTTTTGCCACGACTTTTTCATCGGTTCACGTGGGCAGCGGTTGTGTGTGTGCTGGCGATTTTCTGCCGCGCCACGCCCTGCGAAGCCGAAGAGTTTTCCGATTTTGCCGATGCCAAAAATGCATGGGATGCGGGTGAGTACGCCGTGGCCAAGGAGCGCTTCGAATCCCTGCTGGCCCAATCCCCCACCAATGAAATGATTTTGCTTGAGACACACAAATTTCTCGGCGTGACCTATTTGTTTTTGGGCGACGAGGCCCGCGCCGAAGAGCAATTCGTGCAGTTGCTCAACCGCATGCCAGATTTCCACCTAGACCCGCTGGTGTTCCCCATCGACGCGGTGGATTTCTTTACGCGCATCAAGCGACAAAACGCCGATCGCTTGGCCGCAGTAGAGGTAGCGCGCCTCGAGGCCGAGAAGGCCCGCGAAGCCGAAGAGCAGGCAAAGCTGGAGGCCGAAATTGCACGCCTGACCAAGACGGTATACGTGCAAAAAACAGAGGAGAGAAACTCGTTGATTACAGCGTTTATGCCGTTTGGTGCCGGCCAATTTCAAAATGGTCACAAGCAAAAAGGCATTGCATTTCTAACGCTGGAGTCCCTGCTGTTGGCCAGCACCGTAACGACTTTTGCCATGCACGCGAGCCTGGCCAAAAATGCGCCGACGCTGCTTTTCTCGGAGCGCGCTCACAGCGATTATGAGCGCCGCGAGAAGGGGTTGCGGTTGGCCAATCGCATTAGCTTCATTTCGTTGGCGGTGATCATTGTTGTTGGTATCGCCGACAGCATGGCGCATTACACGCCCTATCGCATCGCGTGGCGCGAAGTGAACGAAAACCAAGTGCCCCGATCGCTCCGTTCCCGCACGGGCCGTCCGCGTGCACTGCGGCTGTCGCCACACGTTGACGACACCGCTTTTGGCGTGGGGCTTGGGCGCTCCTTTTAGGTGGCCCATTCTCGTTCCAACATGTCCGCTGCCTTTGCCTTTCCCTCGTTGAGCGTCATCATTTTGATGTTTAACGAGGCCGAATCGATTTTGCGCACCTTGGGAGAAACCCACGCGTTCTTGGCGACATATCCGGCTTCTTGGGAGGTGTTGGTCATCGACGACGGGAGCACTGATGATGGACCGAAAATGGTGGCGCAGTTTTTTCAGGAGCATGGCGGGGGCCGATTGTGCCGACACGAGCGCAACCTCGGTATGGGCGCAGCGATGCAGACCGGCATTCGAGAGGCGCGCATGCCATACTTTGTTTTCAACGCTGCAGATGGGCAAATCCCCGCAGCAGAGCTTGCCAAGATGCTGCCCTTGCTGCGCCAAGGCGACGTGGTCATTACGCGATATCCCAAAGGGGCGCGCAGCGGGTTTCGGCGTTGTCTGAGTCGTGGATTGCGCCGGTATTTGCAACACGTGGTGCGCATTGACGCCTCGTTGGAGGGGCTTTATCTCTTCCCGACGGCACATGCGAAGCGCTGGGCACCTGATATTGCGGCGCATACTTTTTTGTTTAGCTTTGTCTTGATCCAAAAGGCCATGGATGCGGGGCTCAAACCCGTCTGGGGCACCGTGCGTTGTGTGCCGCGTACAGAGGGAAAGTCCAAGACCTTGCAGTGGCGCAGCCTCATGCGCGTGGCACGAGAGGCCGTGCGCTTGCGCAGCATGGTGTCCGCCCGTGACGGCAAGGCGCTCAAGTAGCCAACCCCGTTAGGGCATGCGGGTGCCAAAAACGATTTCATCAAAGGTGCGCCCCGCTTCGCGTCCGACAAAGTGCGTCATGCGCATTTCCTCGACGATGCGTATGTGCTGCCCTTCTGCCAGCTCCTCTCTGGGAATGGCAACCCAAGTGTCCGAGGGCTTTTCGTCGGTTTTCAGGCGCAAGTAAGTGTAGTCGCGCACGTAGATAATTTCTGCGATGACGCCGTGCAGCTCTTTTCTTTCGGGGGCGGGCACCGGTATGCCGCTGGGAATCGCTGGCGTGGGCGGGTGCTGCGACGTCTGTTCGCCCATCGGTTGTGCCGCTGCGCGACCGATTTTCTGCAAGTCATCTCCATCAAGCGATGGCGGCGTGCAGTGCAAACAAAGCAGCAATGTGGCGGGCAGCAAGTATGATTTCATTTTAGGGCGTGTCTCGCATAAGGGCACAGTGATTGTTTTTTTATCGTGTCGCTTAAAAATGGACAAGAGAGTAAGATGCTTTGAGCGTTTTGGGGGGCTTCGCGTCTAACATAAAGAAATTTGCGTCAACGCCAAGCGCTTGGAGAAATTGGACATGCATTACCCCACCTGGAATCGCCCTGCATATCTTCTTATTGTGGCATTTTTGTTTGCGGTATCTCCCTTTGTTTCGGCAACCGCCCATGCAGACAGCCGCACCGAATATCTGATCAAAATGTTGGAGACCGGCAATACCTATCTCGTGAAAGTACAGGCGGCGGGCTCTCTGGGGAAGATCCGCGCCACAACCGCTGTCCCCGCCTTGATTCGCGCGCTGGACGACAAAGAGGAATTGGTGGTGATTGCCGCTGCAACGGCCCTGGGACAAATCGGCGATGCCGCGGCCATTGACGCGCTGCAAAAGCTGTCGCAAACGGCGCGTTCCACAGCGGTGAAGAAGCAGGCGCGCACCTCCTTGCAAGTGCTGCAAAACGCACCGGTGCCATCCGGTGTCGCGACGCCCGATGTTTCGGCAACGCAGGCGATATATTTGGCCAAAATCGATGCCATGGGAAACACATCCACGCTCTCCGATGCCGAAGCCGCTCACCTGATGAAGAGCGTTGTCACAGAGGCGTTGACGGCATTGCCCGAAGTGCAGTTGCAGGCTGCGGGGCTTTCCGAGACGCAAGTGCGCCAAAAGCTTAGCGCTGAGAAATTGCAGGGGTTTATCATCTCGGGCGCCTTGGTGGGCTTGGTCTGGCACAGCAACGCGGTTGAAGTTTCGGTTAGTTTGAACGTGTTTAGCAATCCGGATTACAGTTTGTTGATGATGCCCTCAGGCAGTGTAAAAGTGCCGGTCTCTGCTGCGGCAACGGCACAACCTGCCGCCAAATCTGCGGAACAAAGCAAGGCGGTTCGACGTTTGGTAGACGATATGTTGCGACAGGTGATGGAGGCATTACCTTCAGTATTGTAGGTTGTCACAAAAGAATTTGAGGTCAATTTTATGCCAGAGCACCAAACGGAAAAGACGCTGCCGAGACCACAAAAACGCCAATTAAAAAATTTTTTAATCGACCGAGGGTTTCAGCTTTCTTGGGTTTTTCGCGTGTCGGTTGTGGCGTTGCTGATTGTGGGGGTGATGGGGTACTTTTTATACAATACCCTCGTCCAATCCATCGATCTCGTCATTATTGGTCAATCATCGTCGGTGATGGACGAACACGCCCACCAAAAGCTGGTGGCAGGCGGGGAAGCCACCAAGGCGGTGACACTATATGTGCTGGTGTCGAGCGCCGTTTTGCTGGTGGCCTTGCTGAGCATTATGACCATCGTGGTGACCCACAAGGTGGCGGGCCCGATGTACAAAATCCGCCGGCTCTTGCGAAGCATTGATGACGGCAATTTCTTGCTCCGCGAAAGGCTGCGCAAGGGCGATGAAATGCAGCAGGTTTTTTCCGAATTGGAAAACACCCTGGCGAAACTTCGGGATGCACGGCGTCAGGATGTTTTGCAGCTGCAAAAGTTAAAAACGCACTTGCCCGACGATGACAATTTTTCGGCACCGCGTCGGACACTGCAGCAAATGATTGATCGCTATACCGAGAGCATCGGAGATGTGGAAACGCATCAGTAGTCCTGCCCAAACGCATTTTCCCAATACTCAAAAGCCATGTTGTCCCACAAGATTGTCGCTACGTCGAAGCGCGATGGCATGTGATATAGTCGGCGTTTGACAAGCCAAGATTCAGCAGCCCGGCGGATGAGGCGTTGCTTGCGCGGTGTGATGGTTTCTGCCGGGTGGCCCCATTCCGCATTGGTTCGCGTACGTACTTCAACGAAGCAGATGGTTTGCTCTTGCTGAGCGATAATGTCGATCTCCGCAAACTTCTCTCTGACATTTCTATCGAGAATGCGGTAGCCGCGCTGCATGAGCTGCGTGCAGACGAAGTCTTCGCCGATTTGTCCTGTGCGCGTGGTGTTTTTGGGCATCATTTTTGGGCCTTGCTGCTGCAAATGCGTTGTCGCCGCCGCATTCCCGCAAGGGTGCAGGTTTGCTACGAGTTGTCTTTGCTATAGCAGGTGGGGAGCGTTTGTCTCGAAGGGGTGTGCGGAGGGCGGGGTGTCAGTTGCTCTCGACCGGGTCGAGAACTTCAGCGCAGTACCATTTCCAGGGTTCGTCGCTGTTTTTGGACGGGGTGCAGATGCGGGGCTCACCGGTGTTCGGATCGGGGGAGCAGGGCGTGTGAATGCAAGAGGGGACGCAGTAGCCACCGGGCAGGTTCGGGGGCCCGCCATCAATGGGTTCCATGACCTTTTCGCAGACAGTAGAAGGCGGACATTCGCAAAGGTCATCGTATTTGTCGGTGTTGTCTTTATACTTGTGTCCTTCGGCGTCCATGCAACGGCAAGAGCAGAAAGAGAATTTGAGTTGCACGGGGCCGTTGTTGCCCTTCCAGCAGGCCTCCAGATTGTTTTGCTCTTCGCAATTGCCCTTGGAGGCGGTTTGGTTGGGGCGGATTTGCGTGAGGCAGATACGTGTCGCGCATTGGACAGAGCCGGTTTCGAGGGACCAGGTGACACCCTCTACATCAATGTTGAATTCACCTTTATCCGTTTCGGGGACACAGGGGGCGCCCACCATTTCTTCGGGGCAGCCAGTGCAGAGGAACATCAAAGCCATCAATAAACCGCCGATGTATCGATACATGTAATAACCTTTCTTTCTGACCTTTGTGAATGGGTGTTTTGTCAGCCTTTTTGGTTTGCCTCTTTTTATATTGCCTGAATTCTTTCGTCAAGAACCATAATTATTTTCCACTGGAGACAAAATGACGCTAAAAGCCCAAATTTACAAGGTTTTTTCAATATCAAAACAAGCTTCTAGCAGCACTGAAAAACGGACAAAGCGCTTGACTTTTCATATTGGGAATTTTAACATACGCGCCAGTGTCCTGTGTAAGTATGCAATTTTGTTGGCAAACTCTGCTTGCGTTGCCAATTACACTTGTGTCAAACAGTGCGCTGTAACTCAAATCTGTTTTTCAGAGAGGGGTAGTCAATGAAAGCTAGTTATATCTCTGTTGCTTCGATGGCATTTGCGCTGGTCGCGCTATTTGCCGCATCCACCCAAGCCCAAGATGACATGTCCTTCGATGACATGACCTTTGAAGAGGACGGTGGTGCACAACCCGCGCAACCCGTTGCCGTTGCGCCGCCACCGGCTCCCTCTGGGCCGCCGAGCGAAGCGTTGGCCAACGCACTGCGCTTTTATCAGCAAGAGCGCTACGCACAATCCGCAGTACAGCTTCAGCGTATTTTGGCGGGTGAAACCGGTGATGAACCGGCCAACGTGCAAAAAGCCCAATTCTTTTTGGGCAAATGCTTTTACCACCTCGCTTTTTACCAAGCAGCCCTAGGCATCTTCGAAGAGATTGCCTTGATGACGACGGGGCATCTTTACTTCCAATCCAGCTTGCAGTGGTTGGCCCAGCTCTCTCGTAAGTTGCCGGAGCCCGCTGGTATCATCGGCTTGGTCGGTCGTTACGGTGACTCGATTGCAGTGTTGCAGGAATTCAATAAGTCTGAAACGGCAGACTTATATAATGAGTTACTCTATCTTATGGGACGCTACTGGTACCAAATGGGCGAATTCGCCAAAGCGCGTTCCTTTTTCCTGGAAATTGACAAAAAAAATCCCCTGAAGGTCAACGCCGAGTTTTTTACAGGCATCACATATGTTCGTGAACGCCAAGCGCAGCCAGCGTCGCGCGCGTTCATGCAAATCGTTAACCGTTACGAGGGCACGCTGTTCCGCAGCAACGAAGAAGAGCGTTTTCTCAATTTGGCCTGGCTGTCCCTGGCCCGCATCTATTACTCCACCCAGCACTGGGATTCCGCTGTGGCGGCATGGAGCAAAATCCCGCAATCCTCCGAGTATTATTTGGACGCGCAGTTTGAAGAGGCTTGGGCTTTCTTTCAAATGGAGCACTATCCGCGCGCCCTCGGCAACATCCACACCATTAACTCTCCTTACTTTGAAGAGCACTTTTATCCCGAGTCCCTGATTTTGAAGGCGGTTATCTACTTTGATCAGTGCATGTATGATGAAGCCTCTATCGTTGTTAAGGAGTTCACGCAAAAATACGAACCCATCAAAAAAGAGCTGGAAATTTCGCTGTCAAAGTTTCAGGACAACCCGCAATTTTTCGACTTTTTGAGAAAAATCAAAAACATGCGCGCGCGCGACCTGGAACGCGGCGAAAACCCCTTGGGCATTCCCCGCGATGTGCTCAACGTCGTTAAAGGTGCGCTGGATGACCGCACTTTGCTGCGCAATCTCGAGTACGTAGAAATCCTCGAAAAAGAGGCGGAAACATTGCAAAAGATGCCACCGCAATTTTCGAACTCCTCGGCGGGCATGCGCATTATGCAGGACATTGAGACGGCCAAGTCTGTCGCCATTGACAATACGGGCAACCTTGCGCGTTCTCGTTACGAGCGTCTTTTGGGCGAAATTTTAGATTTCCTGGGACAGACCACGCGTGTCGAAATCGAAATTCTCAAAGCCATCCGCGGCGAACTGCAAACGGAAAGCGTGACCGATACGGTTAAGACACAAATGGAAGTGGCACGCGCCAAAATTTCTAGCGACGCCGAACACGTCATTTGGCCATTTCGCGGTGAGTATTGGCGAGATGAACTCGGATACTATCGCCAACCTGTTGTCAGCATCTGTGGGAGGTAATGCATATGTCATCTCGTAATGCCTTTTTCCAAAATGGCCTGGTTCGTTTTACAGCGGCAGCGCTATTTGTATTGTTTCCAGGCGCTGCATTCGCGGCGACAACCACCGCCGCTTCGGGCAGCACTCTGGCTGGCGAAGAACAGTGTGTCCCCAAAAGTATTGAGCAACAGGTGACGGCTTGTGAGGGTTCGTTGTCCATTGGTACGCAAATGCGCAAGGCACAGGTGGGTACCAGCACGAAGCCGCCAGAGGTCCGCAAAAAAGAAGAAGTGGGTCCAAGCCTGGATCGGCAGATGGTCAAAGACATCATCCAGAGTTCGTTTTCGCGGAAACGCGAAGCGCGGGCCATTGATATTTTGCGCCAGGAAATTGCGCTTATCAAAAAGTTGGCCGACCAAACACCGGATGCAAACCCCGAAAAAGCAGAAATTCTAAAACGCTTGGCCGATGCGTTGAAAGAAATGTACGACGCCATCAACTTTCAGGCGCGCACGATGGATGAAAAAATCTTTCAACTGCAGCAGTCCGGTAAAAAGGACGATGCCCGCAAGATGCGCGCGCAACAAAAGGCATTGGATGACCGGGCCAAGTCTTTCCGCGAGGCTTCCATTAAGGCATATGTCGAGATCCGCAATAAGTTTTCAAACTACGATGGGTACGACGAAATTTTGTTTGCCATTGCCTACGAAGTCGATCAGTTGGCGTCGGAGTTGACCAAGGCCGAAGACAAATCGGCATATCGCGAGCAAGGCCGAATCTTCTACCAAGAGCTGATTCAAAAATATCCCAAATCTCGTTTTATCCCCCACGCCTGGATGGCCTTTGGTGAATACTTCTTTCACGAGGCACGCATTGTTACCGATGCCTATGAGGCTTATCAAAAAGTAATTGACTGGGGCGAGAAGGATAACCCCAACTACGTCGTGGCCATGTATTACCAAGCGTGGTGCTTGATGAACATGCACGAGCCCAAAAAATCGATTCAACAATTCACCAAAGTTATCGATTTTGCCGATCGCAACCCCGAAAACCGCGAAGCCAAAGTGGTGGCCCGCCGTTCCAAACTTGAATTGGTGCAACCTTATTCCGACATCGGAAACCCTGGCGATGGTTGGAAATTGTTTCAGAAAATTGGCGGCGATCAGCAGCACGCCATGCTCGATCGATTGGCCAATGTTTACTACAACGCTGGGCGCTGGGAAGACGCCATTATTGTCTTTCACCAGTTGCAAGAGTTAGAACTCTCTAATTTTCAAAACAACAACGGCGACGATCTTTGCGGATACCAAACCAAAATTACCTACGCCGCCATTGCTGCGAGAGCAAAAGACAAGCAAGTCGTTGAAATTCAACGGCAAATTGAGCTCTCTAAAAAGTTTGCCACCGAAAAACACGCCGAAAAGAAAATCAAAACGTGTAACCAAGACACCATTTCCATTGCCTGGGACATCGCGACGCAGTGGAACTTGGAATGTGTCGGCAGCGAAACGTCACCGGGAACCAAAGACCCCAATACGATGAAGCTGGTCGTCGATCTTTATGACACCATCTTGAAGGCCTATCCCGATTTGGATAGCTGGGACGTGGAAGGTTTTGACGAGAATACAAAACCCACGCGTTACCGCGTCGCGTACTACAAAGCCGAGTTGTATTGGTACATGGAGGACTGGGCCAATTGCGCCCCTGCATTCGATGCGGTCGTGGACATGGACCCCGGCGGAGAGTACACCTCTGATTCGGCTTATGCCGCAGTGCTTTGCTACAACAAAGTTTATGTGACAGAGCGGGCCGATAAAGACAAAGAGCGCACATACCAACTCGAGGCTGGCGACAGCAAAATTAAAAAAGACTGTCAGCGAAAATGCCAAAGAGAAAAATCAAAGGACCCGGAATGCGTCTCGAAATGCGAAGAGGAAAATCGCCCAGTTCTCGAAGCCAAAGAGTTGAGCGAATTGGAAACCGGTATTTTACGCTCCTATAACCGCTATATTTGCTTTGTAAAAGATGCCAAAGCCGATGAGTTGGTGAATATCAAATACCGCCGCGCGCGAATTTATTATGAGGCCAATCGGTTCGCCGAGGCTTCTGTTTTGTTCAAAGATATCGCAATCAATCACTCTGATCACGAGACGGCCATCTATGCCGCCAACTTGTACCTGGACTGCTTGAACGCGCTGGGCAGCATGATTGCAAAGCCCATCCCCTCCTGTTACGACGACCTCGCTGACATTGTGGACGTGTTCATCGATACGTCAAAAGCCCCGGGCCTCCATTTGATGAAGGACCCCGAGTTTGCGGGACAAATTAAGTCGCTCAAAGTTGGGGTTATGCGAAAGAAAGCTGAGTCTTTGACACAGCGCGGCCGTTTTACCGAATCGGCTGAAATTTACTTGGATATTTATCGAAACTACAAGGGCGTGTACGATGATCGCGGCATGTGCGAGGTGTTGTTCAACACAGCCATTAACATGGAGTCCGCGCGATTGGTCATGAAGGCCATTAACGTACGCGAACACATGATCGAGCGTTATCCCGATTGCGAACACTCCAAGAAAGCCGCGTACTACATCGGTCAAAACTATCACGCACTGCAAAACTTCTCGAAAGCCGCTGAAAACTACGTCGCCTTTGCCACAAAGTACACGGGTGAGGAAGAAGCCCCGGATGCGATGGCAAACGCGGTTATGTTTTACATCGGTCTGAACGAGATAGATCAAGCCCTGCGCACAGTGAGCTTGTACGAGAAAACCTACGCGAAGCGACGGCTCGCCGATACCGCGTCCCTGGTTTTTGGTGCTGGCTTTATTCACGTCAACACCAAGGATTGGGAGGATGTCAAAAAATGGTACACGCGCTACCTGAAAACCTACTCCCGCGCCAACCTCATTGACGAGCAAGTGCAGGCGCATGCGATGATTGGTGATGCGTTTTGGAATCAGGCGCGCCCCGATCACGCGCAGGCCATTAAAAACTACGAAAGAGCCTTTTCAACATTTGAAAAGGGACAAAAATCTATCACTGACCCTGGGCGTAAGGCCAAGGCGCTGATTGCGGCGGCCAAGTCGCTTTACTACATCGCCGAGGTGAAGTTTATTGCCTTTCAAAAGATTCGCTTCCCCGAATTTGTCGGCGAAAAAGGCCTGCCAAAGAAGATCGAAACCTGGTGGGGCAAGAAGATGAAAGAGACGATGTCTGCAGAGGATATTACCGCCATCGAACAGTGGAAGAGAGACCGGAAGCGCTTGGCGAGATGGGGATATTACGAAGAAGGGAAATCCATCAAAGAGCAGATGCTGGCCGTTAAGAAAGAAGAGCGAAAAGAAGAGCTCGAGATTCAATTTAATTACTGGGCAGAGCATCGGTTGGGTCCTTGGTTCGAACAAAAGATCAAATCGCTGAACGAGGGATTGGCCGCATTTGGCAAAGTGGCGGCGTTGCACGTACCCGAATGGGAGATGGCTGCTGCTGCGAGAGCGGCGGACATGCAGCTCTCCTTTATGAAGGACATTTATGATTCGCCCTTGCCGCCTTCCATGAAAGGTGACCAAGAACTGATCGATATTTATCGCGGCGAAATGGACAAACGCGCAGAGCCGTATCGACAAGGAGCGGTGACAGCTTACGAGCACTGTCTCAATATTTCGACAAAAGTGCGCTGGTTCAATGAGAACTCGCTGCGCTGTGAAAAAGAACTGAACACCTTGGAGCCGATGCGTTACCCGATCTCCGAAGAAATTCGAGTGATGCCCAAAGCTTCTTTCCGTTTTATTGCGCCACCGGACCCCATTATGGAGTTGGAGACGGAAGCGCAAAAACGCGAACGTGAATTGAGCAAAGCGACCGACAATATCGAGACGAGCGGTAATTAGGAGGTATCCTCAGATGTTAAACGTTTTCAACAAATCAAAAATCGTTTTTGGGATGCTACTCGTGTTGCTGCTGGTCGGCTGTGGTGGCGCAAAAACAAAGAAAACCACCACTGGAAAACTGCAGACTGACGCCGATGGCAACGTTTTATTGACCAAGGAAGCCCGCGATGACTTTCAAAAAGCAACGCAGATGATTGCGGATGGCGATAAGTCGGGCTGGACGGCCGATAATTGCGATGCGGCAATAAAAGAATTCGAGCGCTTTGAGAAGAAATACGGTGTGGCTGAGGCGGCTTATAACATCGGCGCTGTGCAGGCCAAGTGCGGAAAGACGGCTGAGGCCAAGAGTACGTTTGAGCGCGTGTTGAAAAGCTATCCAGAACGCCTGCCGGTCAAGCAGTTGGTGTTAGCGCACCAGGCTGCGATGGCCATTGAGGAGGGCAAAGAAGCGGAAGCGCAAAAGCTGCTGCAGGAAACCGTGGGCTTGGGTCCCAACACCGTAGAGGCGGTTCCGGCGTACACCATGGCCGCAACCCTTTTGCTCGAGAAAGCGAAAGAGGGAGATCAAGCTGCGTGGGGTAAGAGCCAAACGAACTTGCGTACAGCCCTGGCCATTGACGCAAAATACATGCCTGCATTGTATCAACTCGCCATGTTGTACTTCGAGATCGCCGTTACCTTGAATCGGCCATCCTACCTAACGCTGGCGTCGTTGGTGTTTGATCAGGCGGTGAAGACCGATCCCGAATTTGCGCCGATTTATCACGCATTGGGCCGGATTTTGCTGCACAAAAATGAATTGGTTGAGGCCCTGAAAGCATTTGAACGCGCTTTTGAAAAGGACCCGACACTTTTTGAAGCCTACATGAGTTACGCGGCCATTAACCTGAACTTCCGCGGCTACGAAGCGGCCAAGGCGGCGTTTGAAAAAGCCATTGCTTTGCGGCCCAACAGCTACGACGCGCACATGGGGCTCGGCGTAGCAGCCCGTGGGTTGGGGGATTATGCCCTGGCGCGCGCGCAGTACAAAAAGACATCGGAGCTGGACAAAAACCGCACCGACTATATTTACAACCTCGGCTTGCTCGAAATGGATTACGAAAATACCGGCACGCCAGAGGGGTTTGAAAAGGCTGCGCAAGTTTTTGAGATGTTCCTCAAAAATGCGACCAAGGAACACGCCATCGATCCGGACGGCCCCAAGGGACCGGAGCTTTCTTATGTCGACAAAGCCAAGCGGCGCATCGCAACAGCGCGCAAGGCCATTGAAGACATCAAGCAGGCCGAACGCGAAATGGCAGAGCTGAAGAAAATGGCTGCCGAGCAAGAAAAGGCGGCGAAGGAGCTCGAGGCACAACAGAAGCGCGCGGCTGAATTGGCCGAAAAAGAAGCTTCTGGGGCAGCGGGTCCCGCATCGGGTGAGGCTGTAGACGAAGCCGCTGTTGAGGCGGAAGTTGCGGCCATGGAGGCTGCGGAAGCCAAGAAGGCTGCGGAAGCCAAGGCGGCAGAAGAAGCGGCCAAGAAGGCGGCAGAAGAGGCGGCAGCCCAAGAAAAGGCAGCCAAAGACGAAGCTTCCAAGGCCAAAGGTTCCGTGAAGCTCGATTGATATTCAAAATGTAGGGAACTTTTACGCCCCATTGTTGTCCATACAACTTAGGGGACTTTCGGCAGAATGAAATATTGCCATCCGAGAAATCGGAACGACCTAGGGAGGTTCACGGCATGAAAAAAATGATTGGGGCTGCAGCATTGGCATTTTCGGTGGTGTTGTTGGGAGCGAATTTGGCCCACGCCCAGCAGTATGCGGAAACAACCGAGTATTCATTTGACGACGACATTGTCGAAGGTGACTTGGTGCGTCCTGATGGCGAATTGATGACCGTTCGCAAAAAAGGAAAGCAAAAAAGCCTCATCAAAGTGCGTCAAAACTTCATCCCTGAAATGTTGAAGTCGGTTGAGGACATTTAGCGGAGTGTTTGCGGAGCATTGCCGTGGTGGGCACTGCTTTTAAAAGAAGAAGGTAAAAAAATGAGTGCGATGGCTGTCAATTTTAAAATCTACCAAGACGGTGTGGTGGTACGCCAAGAATCTATTGTCAAAGATGCCATAAAAATTGGCCGGATGTCTTCGAGCCATCTGCAAATCGACGATGAGAGTGTTTCTCGAATGCACGCTGTCATTGAGGTAACCGGCATGAATGATGCCCATATCCTCGATATGGACAGCGAGCAGGGCACCTTCTTAAACGGCGAGCGCATCACCAAATCTCCGCTGAACAACGGCGATATGATTACGCTGGGGCAGGTGCAAATTGAAGTGTCCTTCAGTCCTGCTGCCGTGGCTTCTCCCGGTGTAGGCGCTGCGTTGCCTGGCCTGGGACAAGGCTTGGGCATGGGAGGCATGGCCATGGGAGGCGCAGGAATGGCGCACGGCATGATGGATCACGCGGCAGCACCCCGCGCAGCAGCCTATGTCGATTTGAATACTGTTGAGGACGTAACCAAACAGAGCGTGGAAGTGGTGGCCATGTGGAACCACTCCGTGTTGCAAGTGTTCCATTACTCGCCCGATACCAAAGAGGCGGAGCAGTACTGCGTCGGTGAGGATTTTACCTGTCAATTTCCGTTGCCGCTCGAAGTGCTGAATGGACAATCCAAGGTCTCCCTGATGACCAACCACCCAGGCGGCGGTGCCACGGTAACCCTTTTGCCGGGTGCCACTGGCGACGTCACCATGGAAGATGGCAGCCGCATTCCCTTGGAGGAAATTATTCAGAGTGGGCAAGTCGCCCCGGCTGGCGATATCCCCGGTGGATACGCCTTCAACCTGCCGCCTCGCGGACGCGTCAAAATGGATGTGGGGCCGTGGACCTTTTTGGTAAACGCGGTGCCCAGCCCCCGCAAGTTTGTGGCGCCCTTTGTTTTCGATTGGTCGCACCAAATTTACAACGGCATTTCTGCGGTGCTTCACGGCATCTTTCTGTTCATCATTTTCTTTATTCCGCCTAGCCCTGAAGGTCTCTCCCTCGATCAACTCGACGAAAACAACCGCTTTATCCGCGCGATGTTGGCGGCGGCCGAGGTCAAGCAAGAAGAGGCACCTGACCTGCTCAAGAAAGACAAAAAAGACGAAAAACAAGGCGGCAAGGGCAAGCGGCACAAGGGCGAAGAGGGCCAGATGGGCAAGCGCGACTCGCGCAAAACCGACAACCACTACGGCATCAAGGGCCCCAAGGACAACCCCAACCCCCGCATGGCGCGCGACGCTTCCAAAGAAATGGCCAAGACCGCGGGTATTCTCAGCTATCTCTCGGCTTCGAACGCACCGACCTCTCCGTTTGGCGCAGACACCGCGCTGGGCGTTGACCCCGAAAACGCGCTGGGCGCCCTGATGGGCAACCAGGTGGGCGAGAACTTCGGTTACGGCGGTTTGGGTCTGAGCGGTACGGGTCGCGGTGGCGGCGGTACGGGTGAGGGCACCATCGGCTTGGGCAACCTGAACACCATTGGTCACGGTGGTGGCGGCGGTTCGGGCTCTGGTTACGGTCGTGGCGCGGGTGGCCTGGGCGGTCGCCGCGGACGCGCACCGCAAATTCGCTCTGGCGCTGCCATGGTGAAGGGCTCTCTCTCCAAAGAGGTCATTCGCCGCATCGTTCATCGCCACATCAACGAGGTCTCTTTCTGTTACGAGCGCGAGCTGGCCAAACGCCCCGACCTGCAGGGCCGCGTTTCCATTAAGTTCATCATCTCGGGAACGGGCGCCGTGCAAATGGCGGCAGTCGAAGAGTCCACCTTGGGCAACGCCGCGGTCGAAAACTGCATCGCACAAGCGGTGCGCCGCTGGACCTTTCCGCAACCCGAAGGCGGCGGTGTGGTCATCGTCACCTATCCCTTCCAGTTGACGACGCCCGGCGGCTGATCTCCCGCGTTTTCCCCTCCTGTAAAATCCACTTCAAATCACGTGTTTTCAGTTTGACAGCGTGGATCGCCTTGTTAGAGTGCCTTCCATGAAACCGCTACAGTGCGTCAAAGGCATGCATGATATCCTCCCCGATGAGGTGGCGCTTTGGCACCATCTCGAGGAAAAATTCAGGGCGCTGCTGGCGCAATACGACTACGCTGAAATTCGAACCCCGATGCTGGAACCCCAGGCGCTTTTTTTGCGCGCCATCGGCGATGCGACCGACATCGTTGAAAAAGAAATGTACGCCTTTGTGGACAAAGGTGGCGATGCGCTGGCCCTGCGGCCCGAAGGCACGGCCTCGGTGGTGCGCGCCTATTTGCAGCATACATTGGGCGCCACAATGCCCATCTCGCGCTTGTACTACATCGGGCCGATGTTTCGCCGGGAGCGACCGGCCAAGGGGCGGTACCGCCAATTCTTTCAGGCCGGCGCAGAGCTGATAGGCGCCGCCGAGCCCGCCGCTGACGCCGAGATCATCGACATGGCGGTGCAGTACATCCGCAGCCTGGGGCTTTCCAACGTGCGCGTGCAGCTCAATAGCCTGGGAGATGCCCAGACCCGTCCGCTTTTCCGCGACGCCCTGGTGGCCTATTTCTCGCAGCGCACCGAGCGCCTGTGCGCCGATTGTCGCCGGCGCCTTGAGACCAACCCGCTGCGCATCTTGGATTGTAAGGTGCCGACTTGCCAGGCCGAAGCCCAGGGCGCGCCGGTCATTCTCGACTACCTGAACCCCGACGACGCCGCGCATTTTGCCGAAGTGCAGCGCCTGCTCACCCTGTTTGGGATTCCCTTTGACGTGGTGCCCACCATGGTGCGGGGCCTCGATTACTACACGCAGACCATCTTTGAAATCCAGGGTTCCCCCGACGCCTTGGGCGCCCAGGCCACCATTGTGGGCGGCGGCCGATACAATGATTTGATCGCGCAAATGGGCGGGCGCGCGACACCCACCATCGGATTTGCCCTGGGCATGGAGCGCCTGCTCATCCTGGTAAAGGACTTGGTTGCCCTGTCGCCACCGCCCCTGGTGTTTGTCGCTGGGGCCGGGGAGGGCGGCTTGGACCGCGCCATGTTGCTGTCGCGAACCCTGCGCGCGGCGGGGCTTCGGGTGCTGGTGCCCTTCAAAGAAGGCAGCCTGCGGGCGCAGTTGAAGCGCGCCAACAAGTCCGGGGCCACCCTGGCGGTAATCGCGGGCTCCGAGGAGGCGCAGCGCGACGCCGTGACCTTGCGCCATTTGGAGACCGGCGAGCAAACCGAGGTGCCCGTGGCAGAGCTGGTGGCCACCATTGAGGCGCAGCAGTGAGCCAGCAATACCCACTGCGACGAGGCCTCATGTGGCTGGCGTTGGGGCTGCTCGTGTGCTGGGCACCCGGGATGCTCCTTGCCGACGATGCGACCGACCCGGCGTTGTCACCTGAAACTGTCAAAGCCGAATCCGAAACCGAAGCCGAATTTGAAACCGAGACCGAATCTGAAACCGAGACCGAATCTGAAACCGAGACCGCGACCTCTGCGACGCCTCCCCGGACAGCGTCATCCCCGGTTACCGAACGGGCACCCATTGGCCTGACCGGCGCCGAGCTCGCCGAAGTGGAATCCGGCACCACCGCCAAACCCAAGCGCTTCATTCTGCCGCCCTACGTCTCCGAAACCACGGACGACACGCGCTTCACCACCGTGTTGCCGCTGTTTTACTTTCGCGAGCGCCGCGGCGAGGATGCGACGCGCGACGTCGGCATGTTGCCCTTCTACTGGTCCCACGACTCCGACGGCCTCAAGGCGCGGGTGTACTTTCCGTTTTACTGGATGTTTCGCGCCCCCTCGTTCAACACCGACCTCGTGCTGCAAACCTATTTCCGCCGCACCGAGACCGGGTTCGACTTCGGCTTCGCGCCGCTCTTTTTCACGGGCAAGGACACGGAGAAGGGGACGCGCTACCAAGTGCTGTTTCCGCCCCTGTACTGGAACTTCGTCAACCCCGAGGGCGGGTTCCGCTTCGCGCTTTTGTACTACGACCACCGGGAGCGCACCGATTTTCGCCGGGGATTTTTCCCGCTGTACTTTTCCGCCAAGACGCGCGACCGCACGGTGACCACGGTGTTGCCGCCCATCTTTTGGCACATCCGCGACGACATTCGCTACACCACGTCAACGGTGCTGCCGCCGATTTTCGTCAACACCCGCGCCCACGGCTGGAGCGCCGGCATCCTGCCGATTTTTTATTTTGCCCGCGACAAAACCTGGTCGCGCAACATGGTCTTGCCCTTTTATGTCGGCACCCAGGTCAACGACGACAAGACCCACGTCTTCCCGGCGCTGCTCTCCTATTACCGCAAATCGGACAAAGTGAACCAAGGCGGGCTGGCGCTCTTTTACCACTGGTACCGCTACGAGGGCGAATACCTGCAGATGTTCTCGCCCCTGTACTGGCGCTTTGGCAACACCCGCGCCCGCGAGCGAGCGCACCTGGTGCCGCCCTTGTTTTACCGCAAGGACACGCCGGTCTCCGACAACACAATGGTGGGGATGGTGTATTGGAATTTTCACGACCACCACAAGTCGCGCGGCTTTGCCATTGCGCCGCTGTTCGCGTTCAAGCGCAGCCTGCACGAGACCTCTTGGCGCAGTTGGGTGCTGCCCACCTTCGACTTTGGCAAGACGCCCCAGGGCCGTCATTTTTGGTTGCATCCGCTGCTGTACGCCGGGCGCCACAAGGACAAAAAGCACTTCGTCGTGGCCCCGCTCATCTGGCGTTTTTCGTCGCCGGATGACGCGTCCACGGTGGTGTTCCCGCTGTGGTGGCGCTTCGACAAGAGACGCCAAGACCGCCTGGTGCAAGTGGCGTTTCCGCTGTGGTGGCAGTTCGACGACCGCAAGTACGGCAAGAAGGGGCGCGTGTTGTTTCCCCTCTATTGGCAATTCCACAACGCCCCGGAGCACCGGCGCACACTGGTGGTGCCGCCCTTGTTCTTTCGCGCAGCCGACGACGAGAGCGCGCGCACCGGCGTGCTCAACACCTCTTTGCACCGCGGCGTCCACGACGAACAGCGCTTTTGGTACCTGAACTTCTTCCCCTTTGTGGCCATGGGAAAACCGCCCGTAGAAGACGGCGCCCGCTGGAGCCTGCTCGGTGGGTTGTTGGGATGGCGCCGCCAGGGACACACCCGCGAGTTTCGCTTTCTGTGGATCCCCTTTCACTTCGATCGCGCCGGCACCGCCAGTCCGCAAGACGCCGACACCGCTAGTCCGCAAGACGCCGACACCGCCAGCCCGCAGGACGCCGGTACAACAGAAGCGGCAGCGGATTCCCCGGGCGCGGCCCCCGACGCCAACCCCTGACCCTCTTTAAGGAGGTGATGGCATGAAGACGCGATTTTTGTCACTGTTTTGCGCGCTGCTGATCGGCGCGGCGGTGCTGGGATGCGTGGCGCCGCGAATGGCCCGTGCGGCAGATGGCAGCCCCTATCCCCGGCTCGACGTGCTGGGGCGCGTCCTGGCTCAACTGGAGCGGCACTACATCGGCGCGTTTGACGACGAAGCCCTGGTGCACGACGCCATTAAGGGGATGCTGCGCGCCCTGGACCCCCACTCCTCGTTTTTGACGCCGGATGAATTTGCGCGCTTTCAAGAGGACGCCGAGGGGCGCTTTTGCGGCGTGGGCCTCGAGGTGGGCATCCGCGACAACGCGCTCACGGTGATTGCCCCCATCCCGGATTCCCCGGCGGCGCGGGCCGGCGTGCGCCCCGGAGATCGCATCGTCCGCATTGGCGAGCGCGAGACGGTGGAGATGGGGCTAGACGAAGCGGTGCAGTTGATGCGCGGCGCGGCGGGTACCGAGGTGCGCATCTCGGTGTTGCGGCGCGGCGACAAGCGTCCCCATTCGCTGACATTGCGGCGAGAGCCCGTCTCGGTGCGCAGCGTGGTGAGCCGTTCGCTGGCGCCGGGCATTGTGCACCTGCACGTCCGCGTGTTTCAGGAGCGCGTGGCGGCGGATGTTCGCGCGGCGTTGCGGGCGGCGGAGAAGGCGCAGGGCGAGACACCCCTGCGCGGCGTGGTGCTGGACCTGCGGCGCAACCCCGGTGGCTTGCTCGTCGAGGCGGTGCGCGTGGCCGAAGTCTTCATGCCAGCGGGCGCCGTGGTGAGCATTCGCGGTCGCAGCGGCGCCGTGCAAAACAACTACGCCTCTCGGGGCCAAAGCCCCTACCGCGCCTTGCCCTTGGTGGTGCTCATCGACGCGGGCAGCGCCTCGGCAGCGGAGATCGTCGCGGGCGCGCTCAAGGACAGCGGACGCGCCTTGTTGGTGGGCACGCGCAGCTTTGGCAAGGGCTCGGTGCAGCGCATCTTTCCCCTGCGCGGCGGTGCGGCCCTCAAGCTCACCACGGCGCTCTACCACACCCCCGCGGGGCACGTCATCCAAGCCGCGGGAATCGCCCCGGACGTTGAGGTGGCTTCGCTGCTGCCCCCGGAGCCCGACGCGCTCACCCAGGCCATGCGCGAGATGCCCGCTGAGCGCGACCTCCCCGGTCACCTGCCGCCCGCAGACGCCCCGCAGGACGGCACCGCTGCCACGGCCACTGCCGACACCGACGCCGAGCCCGACTACCAACTGCAGGTGGCCTTTCAAATCCTCTCCGGGCTGCTGCGCGCCGCCCAGGCCCAAGCCCCCGCCCAGCCCTAATGGCACCGCGCCTGCTCATCATCGGCCTGGACTCGGTGCCGCCGCACCTGCTCTTCGAGCGCTACGCCCACGTCATGCCCTTTGTCACCGCCCTGCGACAGCGCGGTCGCTACGGGGCGCTGCGCTCCACCGACCCGCCCATTACGGTTCCGGCGTGGGTCTCCCTGACCAGCGGTCGCACCCCGGCCGAGCTCGGCCTGTACGGCTTTCGCCAGATGCCGCCCCAGGGACGCGCCCTCTGCCTGCCCTCTGCCGCCGACGTGCCCCATCCCCGCCTCTGGGATCTCGCCTGCGCAGCGGGACTTCGCAGCGCCGTCGTCTCGGTGCCCCTGACCTGGCCCTTGCCCGCCCATCCGCACCTGTACATGACCGCCGACTTCTTGGCCCCCGGCACCGACAGCCCCTGGGCCGCGCCGCCCGCGCTCCAAGACGAACTCCACGCGCGCTTCGGCCCCTACCGCTTCGACGTCGACCATTTTCGCCACCGCCCACCGGCCGACGTGGCAGCCGACGTTCACGACTTCTCGCGCCAGCACTTCGCCATCTTTCGCCACCTGTTGACCACGCGCCGCCCCCACTTCGGCATGTTGGTCGACCTGGGCCCCGACCGCTTTCACCACGCGCTCTTGTCGCAGATGCGCGGCAATGCGCTCGACCCCGGCGGGAAATACTACGCGCTGCTCGACGCCGAGATCGCGCAGACCGCTGCCCTGGCGGGCCCCGAGACGCTGTTGATGCTGGTCTCGGACCACGGGGTCAAACCCCTGCAGGGCGTGTGTTACCTCAACGAGTGGCTCTGGCAGGCGGGATACCTGGTGTTGCACGCCGCGCCGCGCCGCCCCACGCCCCTGTCGAAAGCCGACGTGGACTGGGCGCGCACCCGGGCCTGGGCCGAAGGGGGCTACCACGGCCGCATCTACCTCAACACCCCGGCGCGAAGCCCCCAGAGCCGCCTGCGCCCCGCAGACGCCGCCGCCACCCTCGCCGCCCTGCACCGCGACCTCTCGGCCTTGCCCCTGCGCGACGGCACCACTTTGCACAACCGCGTCTTCACCGCCTTAGAACTCTACGGGCCCGACTTTGTCGGCCAGCCCCCAGACCTGACGGTGTACTGCGACGACCTGAATCTGCGCGCCAACGCCACGCTGGGCACCGGCATGCTCCTGGGGCGCACCAACGACACCGGCGCCGACGACGCCAACCACGACCACCGCGGCATCTACCTGCTGGCCCATCCGAAGGGACCGTCGCTGTCCCACCTGCCACCCCTGGGCGAGCTCCCCATCACCGAGATCTTTCACCTGGGATGCGCGGCCCTCGGCCTCTCCGACGCGCCGTCTTCGCTGGCTGGGCGTTCTTGAAAAAAAAGCCCTTTAACGCTATTACCGCTTCGGGCTTCGCCTGTATGATCGCGGCACAAATCAAAGGAGCGGCATGTCCATTATTGAGATTTTCAAAGGCTTTGCGCTGCTGGGCGCGCAGTGGGTGATGTGGCTGTTGCTGCTGATCTCGGTGGTCTCCTTGGCCATTGTGATCGAGCGCCTCATTTACTTCTGGGGCCAGAGCGAAGACGTCGACGCAATTATTGGCGAGGTGCGCCAGCGCCTGGGGCAGTCCGACATCGAGGGCTTGCAGGCGTGGTTGCTGCAGCGCCAAGGACCCGCGGTGGCCGTCGCCCTGGCAGCCCTGGACAGCCTGTCGCGCGGCGTCGCGGCGGTGGGGGAGGCGGCCTCGAGTGCGCGGGTGCGGCAGCGGCAAAAGCTCGAAAAGCACCTGGCCTACCTGGGCACCTTCGGCAACACGGCGCCCTTTATCGGCCTGCTGGGCACGGTCATCGGCATTGTGTCGGCCTTCCACGAGCTCTCGCTGAGCACCACGGGGGGCGCGGCCACGGTGATGGACGCTATTTCCGAAGCCCTGGTGGCCACCGCCATGGGATTGCTGGTGGCGATCCCCGCTGTGGCGACCTACAACGCCTTTCACCGACGCATCAAAATGCTGCTCGGCGACGCCGACGCGGTCGTACACACCATTTTGTCCTTGTCCCACGGCGAGACGGATGCGCCGACCCCGCGCCGCGATTCGTGAGCGGCGAAAGCGCGAGACACCACATGGCCTACCGACCCGAAGAAGAGAACGACCAGATCATCACCGAGATCAACATGACGCCCTTTGTCGACGTGGTCCTGGTGGTGCTGATCATCTTCATTGTGACGGCGACCTACATCGTGGCCCAGTCCATCCCGGTGGACCTGCCCGAGGCCGCCACCGGCGAGGACGTCGTCACCACCTTGGCGGTCTCCGTGCTGCCAGACGGCCAGCTCTTCTTGGACGGCGAGGCCGCCAGCGAAGCCGTTTTGACCCAGCGCATCACCCAGGCCCAGTCCCAAAACGCCGAAGCCTCGGATGTCCGCGTGGTCATCGCCGCCGACAAGTCGGTGTCCCACGGGCGCGTGGTCCACATCATCGACCTGGTGCGCCAGCTCGGCGTGTCGCGTTTTGCCATCAACATTCAATCCAGCGCCACCCCGTCGCCGTGATGCCAAGCGCCGCTTGTGCGCCAGAAAGGTTTTTGACATGGCCAAGACCCGAATGACCCAGCACCGCCTCAAGCCCGAAGCGCTCTCCCGCGACACCCCCGCCTCCTGGGTCCCATTCAGAACCACCCGGGATCTGCCGGTGGCCAACGACTGCGCCGGACTGGGACGCGCCTTGGAGGCCGTCGAGACCGGGCTCAAAATCCCCACACGCGGCTACAACATCTTCGCCGTGGGCGAGCCGGGGTCGGGCAAAACCTCGGCCCTGGAGCGCATCCTCCGCGAGCGCGCCGCCGCAGAGCCCGTGCCCGACGACATCTGCTACGTGTACAACTTCGACACCCCCGACCGGCCGCTGCCCCTTATGTTGCCGCCGGGGACGGGGCGCCAGCTCGGCAAGGAGCTGGAGCGCATGTACACCGAGCTCGAGCGCATGATCCCGCGGGTGCTGTCCCAGGGGGCCTTTGGGCACATCCGGTCGAGCATCACCGCCGACTCCAAGCGCCAGCTCGACGCCCTCATCTCCGAGCTCTCCGCCAAGGCCGAACAGCTCGAGCTCACCCTCGAGGAATCCGATGGCTTGATGCGCGTCTCCCCGCTGTACCGCGGCCGCCCGCTGGAAGAGGCCGAGATGGAAAACCTGCCCGCCCGCACGCGCCAGCGCTTCGAAGATCGAATGATGGCCTTTCAAGAGCACATGGACATCTTCGCCTACAGCCGCCGCCTGCTCGAAATCGACCACGAGCAGCGCATGGTGGCCGCGGAGACCCGCACCGTGGCCCCCCTGGTGGCCGAGCTCTTTGCCGGGCTGCTCAAAACATTCAAAAAGCTGCCGCCCCCGGTGCGCCAGTGGCTCGACCAACTCCAGCAGCACTGCGCCGACAACTACCGCAACTTTGTGACCGTCGAAGAGGTGGGCGAGGCGACCAACGGACAGCCCGAGCTCATCAGCGACGCAGAGCCGGCCTCGGACACCGACGCGCGCGCGCAGTTTCACGTCAACGTGCTGGTGGACCGCACCAACGAGACCGGCGCTCCGGTGGTGCTGGAGCGCGTGCCCGCCCCGTCGAATCTATGCGGCTTGTTCGAGTACCGCGAGACCGCCGGGGCCCTCAGCACCGACCACACCATGATCCGCTCCGGCGCGCTGCACCAGGCCAACGGCGGGTACCTGCTCCTGCAGGCCACGGATCTGCTCTCCCACGAAAACGCCTGGAACAGCCTCAAGCGCTCCCTGCGCCACAAAGAGATCCGCATCGAAGAGGGCATGGGACAGAGCGAGCGGCCGCGGTTGGCCGGGGCGTTGAAGCCCGGCGTGGTGCCCCTGAACGTCAAGGTCATCCTGGTGGGGAGCCACGACATCTACTACTTGCTCAAAACCGAAGACGACAACTTCTACCGGCTGTTTAAAATCCTGGCCGACTTCGAAACCTCCATGCCGCGCACCCGCGAAAACGTGCTGCGCATCGCCCAGTTTGCCGGCACCGCTTGTCGCGAAGAGGGCTACTTGTCCCTGCACCGCAGCGGCGTGGTGCGCCTGGTGGAGTTCGCCGCCAGACGCGCGGGCCACAAGGAGCGCCTCATCACGCGGCGCGCCGAAATCCTCGACCTGCTCGCCGAGGCCAACGTCATCGCCAAGGCCGCTGGTGCCAAGGCCATCCGCAAAGAAGATGTCGAGCAGGCCCTCGCCGACCAGCACTTTCGGCACGGCGCCATCCGCGCGGCGGTCTCTCGCGAAATCGACGCGGGCACGATTATGATCCGCACCCAGGGCGAGGAGGTGGGGCAAATCAACGGCATCGCCCTGTACGACGTGGCGGGCACGGTGTTTGGCACGCCGGTCCGCATTACGTGTCGCACCTATGTGGGGCGCCGCGGCGTGGTGAACATCGACCGCGAGGTGGAGCTCTCCGGCGCGCTACACGACAAGGGCTCGCTCATCATGATCGGCTACCTGGGCGGGCGCTACGCGCGGCAAGTGCCCCTCGAGTTTTCGGCGTCCATTACCTTCGAGCAGTCCTACGACGAGATCGACGGCGACTCCGCGTCCTCGGCCGAACTCTACGCGCTGCTCTCGGCGCTGAGCGGCGTGCCCATCCGCCAGGGCATCGCGGTGACGGGCTCGGTCAACCAGCTCGGCGAGGTACAGCCCATCGGCGGCGTCAACGAAAAGATCGAAGGCGTCTTCGACGTCTGCCAGCGGCGCGGCCTCACCGGAAAAGAGGGCGTGCTCATCCCCGTGCCCAACGTGAAAAACCTCATGCTGCGGCGCGATGTGGTCGAGGCGGTGAAGGCGGGCCAGTTCAACATCTGGGCGGTCTCCACCATCGACGAGGGCATCGAGGTGCTGACCGGTTGCAAGGCGGGAAAGCGCCGGGCCAACGGCACCTGGGAGAAAGACTCCATCAACGACCGCGTCCAGCAGCAGCTCGAGCGCTACGTCCAGTCCATGCGTAGTTTCATCCACGCCTAGTAGGGGCGGTACCCCCGTGTCCGCCCTTTGACCCCCGTGTCCGCCCTTTTCCCTCGTGTCCGCCCTTTTCCCCCGTGTCCGCCCTTTGACCCCCGTGTCCGCCCTTGTCCTCGCGGGTACCCGGCCCAAAATCACCCGCCCCAAATGACTCTGAACGCCCCGTTTTCGCCCCGTGTTTTGTCGTCCAAAACGGGACAATATCTGTCTCGCGCCGGGACAGTATTTGGCCGAATTTCAAAAAACGTAAAATAATGTGTAATAATTTCAGTGGGTTGCGCAGTGCACATATGTGCACTGACATTTTCTCCCGTGCGTTTAACGCGCCACGGCCAGCCCTGCATCCAGCAGCTCCTGGCCAGAGAAAACACCCCTTGTCAAAGACCGCCGCGCCACCCCATTTCGCGGCATTGAAGATGCCATTGTATCACATGCAATCCCCCGCGCTCAACAATCCGCCCTTATTTGTCCTCCGCCCCGACTCACGCCTTGGTCTTTGGGCCCCGCCTCCCCGCAGCACCCCACCGGTCCCACTGCATGGTGGCGCCAGCATCTTGCTGGCGTGTGCAATCACTCTGATCGCCCTTCGTTTCCCCCGCGGCATCCCACCGGTCCCACTGCATGGTGGCGCCAGCATCTTGCTGGCGTGTGCAATCACCCTGATCGCCTTTCGTTTCCCCCGCGGCATCCCACTGGTCCCACTGCATGGTGGCGCCAGCATCTTGCTGGCGTGTGCAATCACCCTGATCGCCTTTCGCCTCCCCGCGGCCTCCCACCGGTCCCACTGCATGGTGGCGCCAGCATCTTGCTGGCGTGTGCAATCCGTGGGTAATCGTGGGCAATCACTCTGAACGCCTTTCGTTTTCCCTGCGGCATCCCACTGGTCCCACTGCATGGTGGCGCCAGCATCTTGCTGGCGTGTGCAATCACTCTGATCGCCTTTCGTTTCCCCCGCGGCATCCCACTGGTCCTACGGGTCCAACCGGTCCTACTTTCCCCCGCGGCCTCCCACCGGTCCCACTGGTCCCACTGGTCCTACGCTTCCCGCCGCGCCCCCCTGTGGTCGCCCACGTCCCCCCTGTGGTCGCCCTTTCCCCGTGTCTGCCTTTCGCCCCTTGCGGGTGCCCTTGTCCCGTGTCCGTCCACCGGTCCCGCGGCATCCCACCGGTCCCACCGGTCCCACGGGTCCTACGCTTCCCGCCGCGCCCCCCTGTGGTCGCCCTTTCCTCCCGTGTCCGCCCGTTGTTGCGGGTGCCCTTTTCTCGCGGGTGCCCTTTCCCCGTGTCTGCCCTTGTCCCGTGTCTGCCCTTGTCCCTGTGGTCGCCCTTGTCTTGCGTGTGCCCTTGCCCCTTGCGGGTGCCCTTTGTCCCGTGCCTGCCCGTTGTTGCGTGTGCCCTTGTCTTGCGTGTGCCCTTGTCTTGCGTGTGCCTTTGTCCCGCGCCCCGCGCGACCAACTACCGAGTAATCCTTGGTCATTGGCCGGTCGCGCTTCAATGGGGCCGCGGTTGTGACACCGCGGAGATATAGAGCAGGTTGGTTTCTGGTTCATCCCCGCGTGCGCGGGGAACAGTGTTGTCATGCGTGGTGACAAAAGCGCGGTATCGGTTCATCCCCGCGTGCGCGGGGAACAG